>CAVZUP010000183.1:0-15299 GCA_963778255.1 uncultured Acidobacteriaceae bacterium | reverse complement strand
ACCGTTCTCATGAAGCATATTCCAACCACGGTTGTAGAAAATTGGATCGCCGGCAAGAGCTTCACGTATTTCGTGGGCAGCCACAACGGATATGCGCGGCTGGCCGATCCCGTCCTGCATCGGCGCCATGTGCTCAAGGTCGCAGGAGGTCCGTGGCTGGTGCGCGATGTCGCGCTCGGCCAAGCGGAACATGAACTGGAAATCCGCTGGCACTTCGCACCAGACCTGGAAGCGCGGAGCGTCGGCGCGGGACGAGTAGACATTTCGAGGGCTGGCGCCCGGCCGATTGATTCTTCGAGCCATGCTTCTGACGACGCTCCAAACGAAACTCGGCTGAGCCTGATCATGCCGGAAGACACCGTCTGGCAGGCATCAACCGAAGTTTCAAGAACCCTGCTCTCGCCTGCCTATGGCGCACTACAGGCTGCGCCCCTGGTACGATGCCAGGCGCGTGTGATGCTCCCCGCAGAGACGGCAACGGCGCTCGTGCCACGCCACGGAGCAATTCGAAAAGATGGTGCCCCTGGTATCGAACCAAGGATGACCAGCCTGGCGCGGGGAGCCTCGCAAGGTTACCAACTCGATTATCATGACGAAAGCCACGGATTTATTTTCGCGCTTGGCGACGAGGCGTGGAGTTCCGGTCCGTGGTCATCGGACGCTCGAGTCCTGTATTACCGCATCGAAAATCAGAAGCTTGCACAACTGGTCGCGATCGGCGGAACAAACGTCGCATGGCAGGGACAGCCTCTGCTGCATATGGGAACCTCTAAGTTCTTCGAATGGTGCAGGCAGGACGGGTTGATGGACGCCGAACCGGGCCAGTTTTCTGTCACATCTTTGTTCGAAGAGCTTACGGGAGGTTCGCATTCCTCATCGGCCGGCATAAATCTAGGGTTGTCATCCTACGCGGAGAAACACTAAATGTGCGGGATCGCTGGAATTCTCGAATTTGGACGCGGCACGCAAGCAAACGCCGCGGCTCTGCGCGAAATGTGCCGTGTGATCACCCATCGCGGCCCCGACGATGAGGGCTTCTACACCGATGGCCCGGTCGGCATCGGCATGCGGCGCCTCAGCATCGTCGATGTGGCGGGCGGCCATCAGCCAATTTCAAATGAAGATGGCACGCTCTGGATCGTATTCAACGGCGAAATCTATAACCACCTCGCATTGCGCGAACAGTTGATTACGCGCGGCCATCGCTACAACACTCATAGCGATACCGAAACCATTATTCATCTGTACGAAGAGTACGGCCCAGATTGCGTCCAGCATCTGCGCGGCATGTTCGCCTTTGCCATCTGGAATCGCAAAACGAAAACGCTCTTCATCGCGCGCGACCGGCTCGGCATCAAGCCTCTGTACTACAAGTTGACGCCGGAGCGGCTTCTCTTCGGATCGGAAATCAAAGCGGTGCTGGCGCATGGCAGGATTCGTCCCGAGTTCAACCGGTCGGCGTTGCCGGAGTATCTAGCATTTGGATATTTGTCCGGCGAAGAAAGCTTCTATAGCGGAATCCTCAAACTGTTGCCCGGACATACCATGACGGTCGGTCCCGAGGGCAAAGCGGAAATTCGCCAGTACTGGGATCTCGATACATCGCAGCCTCATGAATCTGGTAATACGAATAAGGACGAGAGTTACTACGTCCAGAGCTATCGCGAGTTACTCGAAGGCGCAGTCAACAGCCACCTGATGAGCGACGTGCCGCTGGGCGTATTCCTCAGCGGAGGCGTCGATTCAAGCGCGGTGGCGGCGCTGATGACGAAACTGCGTCGCGAGCCGGTCGAGACTTTCTCCGTCGGCTACACCGAGCAGACCTACAGCGAACTTCCTTTCGCGCACACGGTATCGGACCACATTCACTCGCTCCATCACGAAGTGCTGGTCAGCGAGCAGGATTTTTTCGGAGCTCTGCCGCATTTGATCTGGCATGAAGACGAGCCCATCGTGTGGCCCTCCAGCATTTCGCTTTATTTTGTCGCCCGTCTCGCCCGCGAGAGAGTCACAGTGGTGCTGACCGGCGAGGGCGCGGATGAAACCCTGGCGGGCTACACGCGATACGCTTTCACGTTGAAAAATGCGGCCCTGGATCGGGCGTATCGCAGCGTCGTTCCCGATTTTCTACGGCGCGGAGTGCGTAACACGGTGGCAAACTCTTCCCTGCTGGGGGCGACTCTGCGCCGGAAGCTGGAGCATACTTTTCTCGGCAAAGATGGCAATTCCTGGGCGTCCTTCTACTTCGACAATTTCTTTTCCGCCTTCGGCGAAGTCGAGCAGTGCGGATTGCTCACCGCCGAGTTTGCGCGCGAAGCCGCACCCAGCACCGCCTATAAGAATGTCCTCGACTATTGGGAACACTCTTCCGGCGAGATGCTGCAGCGTTTGCTCTACACCGACATCAAGACCTACCTTGTCGAATTGCTCATGAAGCAGGACAACATGAGCATGGCTGCGTCCATCGAAAGCCGCGTGCCATTTCTCGATCATGTACTGGTCGAGTTCGCGACCCGAATCCCGCGCGAAGTACAGATTCACGGACTAGCCGGCAAACGAATCCTGAAAAAGGCAGTGGAAGACCTGTTGCCCCACGAAATTCTATACCGCCCGAAACTGGGCTTTCCAACCCCGTGGAGCGGGTGGCTGGCCGGACCGCGGCTGGAAACGATCCGCCAGATGCTGCTCGAACCGCGCAGCCTGAATCGCGGATATTTCCGGCGCGAGGCGATCGAAAAGCTATTCAACGAACATCGCGCCCAACATCGCGACAACTACGACCGCATCTGGCGCTTGCTGAATCTAGAGTTGTGGCATCGGGTTTGTCTTGAAGGCGAATCGCACGACGAAGTCAGCCTGCCGGCAACAAACGTGGTTTCAACTCGGTAAAAGCCATTCTTCTTGCGTGATTCCGCGGTCGCAAGACTGGCCTATCGCTAGACACTTCATGCCGATCATCGCTCACGTGCAATATTTTGCACCTATGCCGGTAGACGGCTGCGGCAATTAGGCTGTTGCAAAGCGGCCACGAAGGCACTAGAGTACGTCGAAGGTGGCTGCTCCGCCGGCGGGTACAGTGGCCGGCTATCAACAAAATACTGAGTGAGGAAACAAGGTTGAAGATCTCGCAAAAAGGGCTTTACGCGCTGCAAGCGATTACGACCCTTGGCCGTCGCTACGGAACCGAGACGATCAAGATCCGGGACATTGCCATCGAAAGCGATCTGCCGGAAAAATTTCTTGAGCTGATTCTGCTGGAACTCAAGAACGCACGCCTGGTGGAAAGCGTTCGCGGAGCGAAGGGCGGATACCGTCTGCGCCGGGCGCCCGAGGAAATCAAACTCAGCGAGATCATTCGTCTGGTGGACGGCCCACTCGCGCCCTTTGGCGATGCCGACCAGCTCCGCGGCCTGATCGTCACCGACCCCGACCATCGCGCGCTCTACAGTGTCTTTCTTGAGGTGCGCGATGCCGCAGCCAAGATACTGGAGAACACCACCGTCGCCGACATTGTCGGAACGGATGCTAAATCAAGCAAGCACCCCAAAAAGGCAAAGAAGCGTGCGGCTCTGTCCGTGGTCCACAAAGACGCGAAGACTAAGTGACGCCCCAACCGACAACCGATTACGCGAGGACCTTCTCGTACTCGCTATAGACGCCCTTGAAATCAGTGATTTCGTGCGTCCCCTCGAAGTGCCAAATCCTGGTCGCGACTTCATCGATCAAATCCTCGTCATGCGTCACCAGCAGCACCGTTCCCTGATAGCGCTGCAGTGAAATATTCAAGGCATTGATCGATTCCAGATCGAGATGGTTGGTAGGCTCGTCGAGCACGAGCACGTTCGGCTTCTGCAGCATCAGCTTGCAGAACAGCAGCCGCGCGGCTTCTCCGCCGGAGAGTATGTCGGTCCGCTTCTCCGCGTCGTCGCGCGGAAAAAGCATCTGCCCGAGAATGCCGCGAATTTCTTCGGTCGAAGCCGTCGGATCCCACTGATGCAGCCACTCCAGCACCTTGATGCCAGGCTCGATAAGCGCCTTGTGATCCTGGGCGAAATATCCCACCGCCGCTTCGTGACCCCAGATAACTTTGCCGCCATCGACAAACGGCCCGTCGTAGCCGCTCGTCTTGCGCAGCTCCGACTCCGACGTTGTCGGCGAGTTCGCCAGCAGCGCGTTGACTAAAGTCGTCTTGCCCGCGCCGTTGCGTCCCATGAGCGCGATTTTTTCGCCTCGCAGCACGCTCGCCGTGAAGTTAGAGATTACCTTGGCATCTCCGTAAGACTTCGTAATGCCTTCGATTTCCAGAATGTGCTTGCCGGAGGGCCGCTTCTGCTCGAACTTGAGATACGGGCGCTGAATGTTGGACTTCGCGAGTTCCGTAACCTGCAGCCGTTCGACTTCCTTGCGCCGCGACTGCACCTGGCTGGAGCGGGTTCCGGCGGCGAAACGGGCAATGAATTCGTTCAACTGGGCAATCTTCTTTTCGCGCTGCGCGTTCTGCCCTTCGATCTGCGAACGCACCTGCGTCTTCGCGATCACCATGTCGTCATACGTGCCGGTGTAGGTGATGATGGTCTCGTAATCGATGTCGGCGATGTGCGTGCAAATGCCGTTGAGAAAATGACGGTCGTGCGAAATCACGATCAGCACGCCTTCATACTGATTGAGAAAATTCTTCAGCCAGTGGATCGAATCGAGATCCAAATGGTTGGTGGGCTCGTCGAGCAGCAGCGCCTGCGGATGTCCGAACAGAGCCTGCGCCAGCAGCACGCGCATTTTCTGTCCGCCCGGAATCTCCGACATCTTTCGCTCGTGCATCTCGTCGGGAATGTCGAGCCCCTGCAGCAGAATCGCGGCGTCACTCTCGGCGGTGTAGCCGTCTTCTTCGCCCACAATACCTTCGAGTTCGCCAAGTTTCATGCCGTCGGCATCGGTCATCTCATGCTTCGCGTAGATGAGTTCGCGCTCTTCAAGAGCGGCCCACAGCCGCCGATTTCCCATGATGACCGCGTCGATCACGCGATACTTATCGAAGGCAAATTGATCCTGGCTCAAAACGCCGAGCTTCCGCGGCCGGACCACCGTCCCCTTCTGCGGCTCAAGCTCACCCGTCAGAAGCTTCATGAACGTGGACTTTCCCGCGCCGTTAGGCCCGGTAAGGCCGTAGCGCTTCCCCGGAACGAATCCGGTGGAAACTTCGTCAAACAGAACTTTAGCGCCGTAGCGCATGGACACATTGCTGACTGAAATCATGATATTCAGGGAACTGCGGGAATCGATCCAATCGGAGGAAGACGCAGCTGCTGCTATTAGGATAACACGAGCTCAGGGTGCCCCATTCATTCGCTTTCTTGGCGGATGAGTGGGGTGGCCGCGGCAGCAAACCAAGCCATTCATGTTAGCCTTTTTACACTTATATTCACTGAAAGCAGGGCGTATGAACGATTCCAGGTCTTCTTCCATCGATCTTCCGGCAATGGCGCGTCAAATCATGCTGGCGGAGGGTTTCGAACCGAATTTTCCGCCTGAAACGCAGCAGCAACTGGCAGGGATCAGCGCGCATCCGCCGCAACTGACGCCATCCGACAAGGTGCGCGATTTGCGCAGCCTGCTTTGGTCTTCGATCGACAATGACACTTCGAAAGATCTCGACCAGATCGAGGTCGCCGAGCGTTTGCCGACCGGCGGCGTCAAAGTAATGGTGGGCATCGCCGATGTGGACGCCTTTGTCGCCAGCGGCACTCCTATCGATCAGCACGCAGCCCGCGAAACGACCACGGTTTATACCGGCATCGTAAATTTTCCCATGTTGCCAGAAGAGCTCTCGACCGGCGCGTCCTCTCTGCTCGAAAACGTGGACAGGCCGGCAATCGTAATTGAATTCGTGGTCAGCGCAGAAGGCGCGATCAGCGCGAGCGACGTCTATCGGGCCATCGTTCGCAATAAGGCACAACTCACCTACGGCGCGGTCGGAACCTGGCTGGAAGGTACGGCGGCGGCTCCGCCCAAAGTGGCCGCGTCTCCGGAACTGCAAGCCCAGCTCAAGCTGCAGGACGAAGCTGCGCAGGCACTCAAGAAGCTGCGCTACGAACACGGCGCGCTGAACATCGATACCAGTGAAGTTCATCCCGTGGTGCTCAACGCGCAGGTGATCGACGTCGTAAAGCAGGAGAAGAATCGCGCCACCGAATTGATCGAAGATTTTATGATCGCCGCTAACGGAGTGGTCGCGCGTCTGCTCCTGAACGTGTCGTCGCTCCGCCGCATCGTGAAAACTCCCGCGCATTGGGATGGTATCGTGCGCCTGGCGGCAACGCAGGGCGTAAAGCTGCCAACACAGCCAGATTCCAAGGCGCTCAACGATTTCCTGGTAGCACGGAAAGCCGCCGACCCCGATCACTTCGCCGACCTGTCGCTAGCCACCATCAAACTGATTGGGCCGGGTGAATATGTGCTGGAGCGTCCCGGCGACCCCGAACAGGGACACTTCGGACTTGCCGTGCAGGATTACACGCACTCGACCGCTCCCAACCGCCGCTTCGCCGATGTGGTCACGCAAAGGCTGGTCAAGGCCTTGCTCGACGGAAAACCCGGCCCTTATTCCGACGACGAACTGGCCGCCATCGCCACGAACTGCACGCAGAAAGAAGACGCCGCGCGAAAAGTGGAACGCGAAATGTCAAAGCGCCTCGCCGCCATGGCCATGTGCCACCGCGTAGGCGAAACCTTCGACGCCATCGTCACCGGAGTTACTCCCAAGGGAACATTCGTTCGCGTCTTGCAGCCGCATATCGAAGGATTGCTCGCTCAAGGAGCGCAAGGGTTGCACGTGGGCGACAAGATCCGGGCGAAGTTGACGCGGACTGATGTGCAGCGCGGGTTTATTGATTTTGTGAAGGCGTAGAGGCTAACGCAAGCGTGCATCCATGAAATCGGATCACCTTATCGGCGCAGTGGTTGCCTTGACGTTCAGTGTATGGGCGTCATTTACATTTCTCCGGAGCAGCATCACTGGCGCTCCACCTCTGTACTCCAAGGGCTGGTTCAAACGTGTTCTACACTTTTTGGCAGGGATCATTTTCGGCTCGCTCGCCATCGGAATTGCCTTGAAGATCGCTGGAAAATGGTAATCCCATCGAAGTGGGACGACGCGGGGCTCATGACACCCGATCGGTAGTAAAGAACCATATTTAGGAGGCGACGTTCACCCGTTCTTTTTCTCCAGCTCCGCCCAGCGCGCATACAGCGCGTCAAGCGCCTCTTGAGCCTCATCCAGCGCGGCCTGCGCACTTACTAGATGCGAAGCGTCCATCGCGTTGGCGGGATCTTCCAGTTCCGCGCGCTTGGCGTGCACTAACTGTTCGGCTTCTTCGACTCGCTGCTCGATGGTGGCGTACTCGCGTGCTTCGAGATACGAGAGCTTCTTCTTCACTGGCGCAGCCGACTTAGACCCGGTTGCCGTTGGCGCACTCGCCGCTGTCTCCGAATCTGACTTCGTCCGCTGCGCCTGCCACGCTTCCCATTGCCCGTAATCGGCAAAGGTATCGGCTCCGCCGTTGCCGTTCAGTCCGAGGACAACGCTGGAGACGCGATCAAGCATGTACCGGTCATGCGTCACCAGCACAAGCGAACCAGGGAAATCGATCAGGCTTTCCTCCAGAATTTCAAGCGTCGGAATGTCGAGGTCGTTGGTGGGTTCGTCGAGCAGAAGAATGTCGGCGGGCTGAAGCATAAGCTGCGCGATCAGGACGCGAGCACGTTCGCCTCCAGAAAGCCGTCCCACGGGCTGACTCAGTTGTTCGCCGGTAAAGAGAAATCGGGCCGCCCATCCGGCAACATGAATGACGCGATCGCGATACACGACGGAATCTCCGTCGGGCGCGAGCGCGCGGCGCAGGGTTACGTCGGGATCGAGAGTACGAGTCTGGTCGAAGTAGACGATGCGCAGCCAATCGGCGCGGCGAATTTCTCCACCGGTCGGAGCCAGTTCCCCCTGCAACAAGCGGAGCAAGGTCGTCTTGCCGCTGCCATTCGGCCCCACCAAACCCACGCGCATCCCAGCCGTGAGAATGAAGTTGAGGCCTTCGAATAAGGCGCGCGTTCCCATGGTGCAGGTGACGTTCTGCAATTCGATCAGGCGTTTGGTCTTGCGGTCGGTGGCCGAGAAATCGATTTGCGCCGTCGTGCTGCGGGTCCGCGAATTCAGGTCCGCCAACTCTCCCATCAGCTCGCCGGCCTTACTGATACGAGCTTTGGATTTGCGAGTGCGAGCCTTCGCGCCGCGGCGGAGCCACTCGATCTCCCCGTGAACGAGATTCTCCAGCGCTTCCTGACGTTTAGATTGCGCGTGCAGGAATTCTTCTTTCTTCTCCAGAAAAGTGCTGTAGTTGCCGTGGACGCGAAGTGAACCCTCCGGATAAATCCGGTTGAGTTCGACCATGTCGGTCGTGACATTCTCCAGAAAATACCGGTCGTGGCTCACGATAACGCTGGCAAAGGCCGCTTGCTCAAGCAAATCTTCGAGCCAGGTAATTCCGGGAAGATCGAGATGGTTAGTAGGCTCATCGAGCAGAAGGATGTCGGGATGCTGCACCAGCGCTTCGACGATGGCCAGCCGTTTCTGCCATCCGCCAGACAATTCGGTGGCTTGAGCATCGAGATCTTCAAAGCCGGCGCGGCCCAGAGTCTCGGCAAAGCGTGCTCCGCGCTCGGTTCCGGAGACGCCGCAGCGATCCAGAGCGCCCTCAATCACCGAGCGCACCGTGGCTCCAGGCTCGAATCGTGAATCCTGTTCGACACACGCGAGACGAGTCCGTTTGCGGAAGGATACTTCCCCACTGTCAGCCGTAACCTCTCCCGCCAGAATTCTCAGGAGCGTGGATTTGCCCGACCCGTTCGGGCCAATGAGGCCGATGCGGTCTCCATCGGAAATGGTGAACGAGACATTCTGAAAAAGCGGGTTGGCTCCGAAAGCCTTGGTGATTTCCTGCGCGTTAACAATGGGTGACGATGTGGGCGGCAATGCTTTGAGGTCTCCAGAATATCGATGTCTTGAGAGTATCAGTTAAGAAAGGTGAAAGTCCGCGACTACTGCGCAATCACGTTTTGTTTTAGATCCTGAGCAGCTTTCGCGATGTTCTTCGGCGTACCAAGATCGCGCCAATAATATTCATCGGCGCGGAAGGCGGCTATCTTCTCGCCCTGCGCCGCGAGACGCAGATACGTCGTAATGATGGAAAATGCGCCGTCCTCGGTCATCAGCGAGAACAAGCGAGGCGAAATCATGTGGATGCCAGAAAACGCCCATGCCTGCATCTGCCGCGCAGCGCGCGCCAATTCCGGCGGTTGATCGCGGCCCGTCCGCCGTCCACAAAGTTGATGCTGCTCATCGAATAGAAGACAGCGGGAGGTCTCGCGGTCTTGCACGGCCAGCGTGGCCAGAGCTTGAGTTTCAACGTGGCTCTGCCGCATACGTTCGAAATCGATCGTGCTCAGGACATCTACGTTATGCAGCAAAAACGGCGCGTCTTCGCCGGAATGTCTACCCGCATCCTTGAAAAACCAGGCGGCCTTCTTCAACCCGCCCCCGGTATCGAGCAACACATCCTCGCGCGAGACCTCAATGCGCATGCCGAAATTGTCGCGCTTTTTCAGGTAATCGATCACCATCCCGGCAAGGTGATGAACATTGACGATGACGTCGCGAATCCCAAAAGCGCGCAAGCGCGTAAGCGCGATCTCGAGCAGCGTGCGGCCGTCGATTTCGACCAGCGCCTTGGGCCGATCGTCGGTGAGCGGACGCAAGCGCGTGCCCATCCCGGCAGCCAGAATCATTGCTTTCATCAGATCATCGCCCTCATGGATTCAGTTGCTCCTGTTCGCGATGATGCACCACGACTTCCACTCCATCCTTACCACGCAAATGCTTTGCCAGTTCCTCCGCCAGATACACCGAGCGATGCTGTCCTCCGGTGCAGCCGAACGACACCATCAAATGCTTGAAGCCGCGACCCTGATACGCGCTCACGCTCGCATCCACCAGCGACGCGGCGTGGGCAAGAAACTGATGCACGCTCTCCTGCTGATTGAGATAGTCGATGACTGGCGCGTCTTTCCCGGTCAAAGCCTTAAAGCGCTCTTCGCGGCCCGGATTCGGCAGACAGCGGCCATCGAAAACAAACCCGCCGCCATTGCCCGTCTCGTCTTGCGGCAATCCGCGGTGGAAGGAAAAACTAAGAATTCGTACCGTCAACTTCTCCGGTTGGGATGCCGCGGTCAGTCCCTGCAACTTTTCCGAGGCCACCATGTTCCTGAACGCTTCCATCAGGGTTGGCAGGGCGATGGGCAACTCGACATTATGCAGCAGCCAGCGCAGATTTTTCAGCGCATACGGGACGCTCTGCAGAAAATGCGCCTTGCGTTCGTAAAATCCGCGAAACCCATAGGCGCCCATGGCCTGCATGATGCGGACGTAAACGTAAGCGTAGTAAAACTGCAGGAACACGGAACGATCAAGTTCGACAAAACCGGCAAGGCTCTCCAGATAATGATCGAGCAATTGCTGCCGCAATTCTGGAGGCAGATCGGCCTTCGCGTCGTACAAAAGAGAAGCAATATCGTATTGCAGCGCGCCTTTGCGTCCGCCTTGATAATCCAGGAAAAACGGCTGGTCTTCGTTCCCGACCCGGCGCAGCATAATGTTGCGGGATTGAAAATCGCGATACAGAAAATAATCGCGGCCAGCGCTCAGCAGAAATTTTGTCAACCGGCTGAAATCGTCTTCCAGCGCTTGTTCGTTGAAGGGAATGCCGGCAAGCCGGAGAAAATAATACTTGAAATAATTCAAATCCCACGCGATCGACTGGCGGTCGAAACTGCCGCGCGGATAGCACACTTTGTAGTTCAAGTCGCGTCCCGCTTCGACCTGAAAGCGCGGCAGCAAGGCGACAACTTTGCGATAGGCCGCTACCGCTTCGGGGCTGATGGCCGTGCCCTCGCGATGATCCGAGAGAAACTCGAAAAGCGTGGTGTCGCCGAGATCTTCTTCCAGATACGCGCCCTGGCTCAGATCTTCGCCATAAATTTCCGGCACCGGCAGACCGTGGCGGCCAAAATGACGGGTAAATTCAAGGAAGGCCACATTCTCTTCGCGCACGTCATAGAGAATGCCAATCGCGCTGTTCTTTTCGCTCGAAAGCCGGTCGCTCGAAAGCCGGATGATCCTGCGCCCAGAGCCGCCAAGTTGCCCCTGCAGCGGTTGCACCCGCTCGGCGGGCGAGTGAAAATACTGCTCAAAAAGTCTCTTGAGAACTTCCATGACGATGATTTCCGGCGATGCGCTGCCCACCTAAAGATAACATCGGGCGCGTGGCCGATGAATCTACGGCGCAAACATCCCGCCAGAGTGCCCATGCCGACGAAGATCTATATCTCTTCCACCAGAGCCTTCATGGCCAGGCTTGCGGGTGTGTTGAGTTTTGCCAGTCCTTCGATTACGCCTTTCCGTTCTTCCCCGGTTCGGTTCTGGCTCACCTTCCACTTGCCCTCAAGTCGCCGAATCGGCAACTCCAAGCCGACAATCCCGCTCAACAGCGACTTGATAAAGTCTTCCGGTGCGTCGCCGACCTTCCATGGAGCCGGCGATCCCGCTTCATGAACGTCGGTGAGCTTATTCAGCAACGTCAGGAGCCAGCGCTCATCCTCGATCACCTTGAGCGGACCATAGGCATGCACCACGACGTAATTCCACGTCGGCACTTCCTTGCCGTGCTCTTTTTTCCCTGGATACCAATTGGGCGAGATGTAGTGCTGATGGCCAGCAAAAATCGCCAGCGCCTCTACGGCCGGAATGAAGTCGCGCCACTGCGCATTACCGCGGGAGATGTGACACTTCAGCACGCCGAACTCCGAGCCATCGTCCTCCAGCACCATCGGAACATGCGAAGCAAACAGGCCGGAAGCTCCCAAAGTCACGAGCGTTGCAAGCGGTTGTGAAACCATCAACGCCCGCATCACGGAAACGCGTTTCTCTTCGTTCGCCCTTGGAATATACATGTGGAACCTCGGCTACATCCTAAACCAACTCCCAAAGGCGTAGCCGCGCCGGTTCCGCGTCATGTTCCGCCCGCGCCTAGCCCTGCTTCACGAACCTCAGCGAGGCGGAGTTCATGCAGTAACGCAAGTAGGTAGGTTTGGGACCATCGTCGAAAACGTGACCGAGATGTGCCTCGCATTCCGTGCAGGAGACTTCATCCCGAGTCATCCCGATGCTTGTGTCAAGTGCCTTGCGCACATTTTCCTTCGCAATCGGAGCCCAGAAACTCGGCCACCCGGTTCCCGAGTCAAACTTCGTGTCGGAGCTGAACAACGCATTGTCACAGCAGATGCAGCGATAGATCCCCTTCTCGTGCAGATCGAAATATTGCCCCGTGAAAGCTCTTTCCGTGCCTTGATGACGCGTGACCTCATATTGCAATGGAGTCAACTGCCGCTTCCACTCCGCGTCCGTCTTGCGCACCTTCTTCACGCGCGCCGGACCAAGGTTCTGCCCGGAGTCGCTGAATTGAATGACAGTCACCGTGTCTTTGTCATCCGATGAGCTGGCCTTCGCCACGCCCAGAATTGGACTTCTCAGCCATGCCGCGAGCCCCGCTCCGGCGAACGCCGTCACCGATTTGGCAAGGAAATTCCTGCGATTCATCGATCTCTCCGATCTCCAACATCGCCCCCATGCGATCGCAAAACACGCCGGGATCGAGGAACTCAAATTTCGCCACTCTTCGTGGCACTCCACTTCGGATTGGATTCCTATCTCCGGCGAAAGTTACAGATTAGGAGGGACTGGCCACTGGCGGAGATTACGGCCGGAGGGTTTGCAACTGCTTGAAAGATTTGGTTGCGGGGGGTGGATTACACATCCGAGGAAGGGCCGTTGCTCTCAATGAAAAGGGCCGGCAGCGTCGGCCCTCTGCGGATGAAGCACGACTTGCCTATTTCGTGACCGTGAGTTTCACGAAGGCTTCATGGCTTAGAGTTCCATAGATGCCCGTGATCGTGATGGGTGACTCCTCAATTGCGGCGGAGTCACTCACTGTTAGTGTCAACGTGCTAGTGGAAGTACTTGGGTTCAGGGAGAAGGATGCGGTGACTCCCTTCGGCAGACCGCTCGCGAACAAAGTCACGCTCTGATCGAACGTGTCTTTGGGAGTAATGGTGATCGTGCTTGTGCCGCTGCTGCCTCGCGCGATGGTCAGGGTTTTCGGCGTGGCCGTCAGCGTAAAGTTTCCCAACGGATTCACAGTGAGCGTGATCGTCGTGCTGGCGCTCAGGCTGCCGGAAGTTCCCGTGATGGTTACCGTCGCTGTTCCGGTTTTTGCCGTCTGGCTGGCCGTGAAGGTTACCACGCTCGCAGACGCAGCCGGGTTGCCATTGAAAGAAGCGGTCACACCCTTCGGCAGTCCAGAAGCTGCGAGTGTGACATTCCCCGAAAATCCGTTCACCGGAGTGATATTGATCGTGCTTGTAGCGTTTCCGACACTTTGCACGACGGAGACGGCACTGGGCATAGCCGAGAGAGTGAAGTGGGGATCGGCTTGAGTCACGGTGAGGTTCAGGGTGGTGGTGCTGGCGAGAGAACCCGATTTTCCGGAAAGCGTCACAGTAAACGCCCCGTAAGCGGCGGTGGCGCTTGCAGTCAAGGTCAGCGTGCTCGTCGAACTTGCGGGATTCGGACTGAATGCCGCCGTCACGCCCTTCGGCAGGTTCGACGCCGAAAATTGTACGCTGGCGTTGAATCCTCCCTGGGGAATGATGGCGATGGTGCTTGTCCCACTGCCGCCCTGCACGATGGTAAGAGCGGTTGGTGTTGCAGCGAGCGAGAAGTTTGGAGTTGGGGCAGGCCAGTTATTTACCAGGTTCGCGGCGTTGAGAGTGCCGATTCCAGTTGCGAAATCCCAGCCAGTCGTGCTGGCGTAGGCGGCCTGATAGGAGTTGTTCGTCGGGTCGGTGGTAAGTGAACCTACGGTGGGATCGGTCGGAGTGTTGTCCGGTTCGGTTGGCCAGTAGCAGTCGAAGCCTTGACAATCCACATCCATGTCGCCGAGTGTCACATCATAGAAAATGCACGCACTGCCGGCGGTATTTCCCAGCGTCGAGTTGCAAGAACTGTCTCCGCTCGCTCCGTACTCGCTGGCTGCCAGGCTGTAGTAGACCGGATTCGGATTCCCTTGCCGTTCCCCGGTTTTCTGATTCACCAGAGCCTGGATACCCGCCATGATAGGCGAGGCGAACGATGTACCGCCAGCTCCCGCCCAGGTATCGGGCGCGGCGGCACACGAAGCACCACCGTTTGGGTCGCTGAAGCAGAACGGATAATAGTGACCCCAAATTCCATTGGCGGCGAAGAGCGAAACGTCGGGGATGTCGCGAACCCCATCGCTGGGCACTCCAACCAAGGACTGCCACGCTGGTTTTGGATATCCGGCGCACTTCCCACCTACAATTCCGGGTTCAGACGGCGCGCCAGTGGCGCAGCTGCTGGGGCCACCACTGCCGGCAGCAGTGTCGTAGTAATCGATCCCCATCGCGCTGTAGCAGAAACCATCGTAGCCGTACGACACGCTGTAGCCATAAGATTCACTGAGTAACTGGCTGCCGCAGGAATCATTCCATGGAATCTCCGGAACGTACGACAGGGCCGACCCGTATGTACTCGAATTAGTGCTGCTCCAGTAGGTGCTGTTCGTCCCCGCATAGGTATCGCCGAAATCCGTGCCGCCGACCGCGACGTTATAGGGTGTCGACGCGAAGGCGCTGACTCCGATGCCCGTGGTCACCCAGTAGTTGTCGCCATCGCTGCAACTCGACGCGCCCGAATCGCCCGCGGAAACAAACACCGAAATGCCTTCGATGACAGCCTGCTGATATACCGCGTTGTACGCGGCATTGGATGTCGCTCCGTTGTAAGCTTCGCACTCGCCGTAGCTCATGCTTACCCAAAGCCGGCGGCGCGCTTCTGTTTCTCCTCGCTCTTCTTCCGGTCCAGCGTCGACTCGGCCTTCTCGATCAGCGACATCATGTCGCCCATGCCCAGGATGCGGCCGACAATGCGGTCCGGATGAAAGGGCTCGAATGCGTCCGGCTTTTCGCCCGTGCCAATGAACTTGATGGGCTGGCCTGTCACGTGCCGAATCGATAGGGCCGCGCCGCCGCGTGCGTCGCCGTCCATCTTGGTCAGCACCACTCCGGTGAGGCCGAGCCGCTTATGGAACTCCCGCGGCCGGTTGACCGCTCCGGCCGGT
>CAVZUP010000182.1:0-47271 GCA_963778255.1 uncultured Acidobacteriaceae bacterium | reverse complement strand
CTTTCTCACCGATGTGGCTGTCGCCAATGCTCCAGCCAGCCTTTTCCAGAATCGGACGAGCACCTTCGCACAGCGTCCGGGCTTTATCACTTCGGGCGTGCTCAGCTCCGAGGCGCTGCTGAACTACCGCGTCGGCCTTGACTATGCTCACTCCACTGTCTACTTCGACATCGGACGCACCACCCGGTTTCCCGACTTCGACGTCGTAGGCCTCATCCTCGGTCCCGAAGACGACACCGGTTTCACCATCGTCGGCGTCGCCGATTTCGACGGCAAGCCATCGGTCGCGGGCATACAACCCGGCGATTGTCTCGTCGCCATCGGTGACACCCCCGTCGCCGACTTCACCCTCGGACAAACCTGGTCTCTGCTCGAGGGCGCTCCCGGCCAGGATCGCAAACTAACCATCGCCCGCGCCGGCAAACAGTTCACCGTCGTCGCCAAAGTGCAGCACTTCCTCGGCGACCCAGCTACCACTAACGACGCCAACGGAAAATCAAAAAAGAACTAGCGCGGCAGTCGTCAAATCCGCGGTGTCAATCGACAATGTCATCTTGAGCGAAGCGAAAGACCTATGCATTTCCGCCGACAGCCGGGATAATGCTGGATCCGCCCCCGACTCGTCCTCGCATCCTACGTTACCGAAGTGATCTCCCGTAACCCTGCCAGTCATCTAACCATCTCTCCGCGGACGGCATATCATGCGGTGTGGCGTCTCGATCCCATATCTCGGCCCTTTTCTGCAGCGTCGGTCTGCTGCTGGCCTTTGCTCTGGCTCCCGCCGTGTTCCCGAGCCCGTTCTTTCGCACCGCCATGGGCGATCTCGTCCCCATGCTGGTCATTCTGGCCGCCTCCATTCTCGCCGCCAGAAACGCCTTCGAAAGCCGCGGCCATACTCGCCTGTTCTGGAGTCTTCTAACCGGCGGCATGGCCATGTGGTGCTTTAACCAGGCCGGCTGGGCCTGGTTTGAAATCGTGCTCCGCAAGCCCCTGCCCGACCCCTTCCCAGGGGATGTCGTGTTATTCCTGCACACGGTCCCCATCATGGCGGCCGTGGCCATCCGTCCCCATCAGGCCGACAAGCGCGAGGGCATGCTGCCCAGTACCCTCAACGTCCTGATCCTGCTGGTGTGGTGGATCGTGGTCTACGCCTACTTCGTTTTCCCCCAGGAATACATCGTCACCGATATTCCCGTCTACACCATGCGCTGGGATCTTCTCTACTTTGTCGAAGGCCTGATGTTGATTATCGTGTCCGCTTCGGCATTCTTTAGCAGCGCCGGACCTTGGCGCGCCCTCTATCGCAATATTTTCTTCGCCAGCATTGTCTACACCCTCGCTTCGGAAGCCATGAACGCTGCGCTCGCCCGCGGCACCTATAAGACCGGCGGAATCTTCGACCTCCCGTTTCTCGCCTCCTCGCTCGGGTTTCTCTGGGTCGCAATCGAGGGACGGCGATCCCTGCGCGATGTCCAGACCCTGCCTTCGACTGCCGGCGCCAGAGGCCGCCCGGTCGCGCCTCCACTGGCCCAGCTCGCTCTGTTCTCTCTGCCCATCATGGGCTACTGGGCTCTGTTCTTAAGCCACGAGCCGCCTCAACTCCGCCACGTCCGCTTTACCGTCGCCATGTCCGGCGTCGCCGCCCTGGCCTTTGTTCTTTTCCTCAAACAACACCTCATGGACCAGCGGCTTCTCCGCCTGCTCAAACATTCGCGCAGTAGTTTCGACAATCTCCAGCGCCTGCAAGGCAGGGTCATCCAACAGGCTAAGCTCGCTTCCCTCGGAGAACTCGTCGCCCTCGCCGCCAGCGAACTGGAATACCCGCTCCTCGCCATCCTCAGCGGCTCGGAACGAATGTCCGCCAGCAGCAACCTCAGCCGCGAGCAACTCGCCACTGCCCAGAAAATCGGCCAGCAGGCCCGCCGCACCCGCGAACTCGTCAACGATCTGCTCAGCTTCGCCCAGCAGACTCCCGGAGAAAAAAGCCCGATCGAACTGAAACCTATTTTGCAGCGCGCCGTTCAAATGGAAGGATTCAAAATCGAAAACAAGAAGATCAGCCTGACCGTGGAGAGCAACGATCCCATCCCCCGCGTTCTCGGCAACCCCAATCAACTGTTGCAGGCGTTTCTGCAGATCATCGAAAACGCCCTGGACGCGCTCCAGGAAATCGGCGGCGGCCGCCTGCAGGTCTCGCTTTGGCGCGAAGACACCGAGGTGGTCGTTCAGTTCGCCGACTCTGGCCCCGGCCTCCGCGATCCCGAGCGCGTCTTCGATCCTTTCTATACCACCAAGCCCGTGGGCAAAGGCACTGGCCTCGGCCTCAGCGCCACCTACGGCGTGGTCCAGGACCACAAGGGACAAATCACCTGCTACAACCGCCCCGAAGGCGGAGCCGCCTTCGAAATCCGCCTCCCCGTACTCAAAGCCACCGCCCCGCTCGCCGAAGCTGCCCGAGCCTGAGCGCTTACCCTCCGCTCGCCACCATCGCATCCGCCACTCGCGCCGCCTCCACCGCAAAGCGCACATCGTGCGTCCGAATAATATGCGCCCCTTTCAGAATCAATCCTGTCTCCGCCGCCAGCGTCCCGTAGATCCGCTCGGAAATCTCGGCATCCTTGCCGTCGTGCCCCAGCGCTCTTCCAATAAATGATTTTCGCGACACTCCCGCCAGCAGCGGAAAGCCCGTCTGCTGCAATTCGCCAAAGTGCGCCAGCAGCGGATAATTCTCCTCAAACCGTTTCCCAAATCCAAATCCCGGATCAAGCACTAGATGGTCGCGCTTGATTCCCGCCAGCGTGGCCGCCTCCGCCCACTGCCGCAAATCGCGCTTCACGATCAGCACCGGATCGCCAATCGGCGGCAGCGTCGCCCACTCCTCCGGACGCCCCCGCGTGTGCATCAGCACCGCTCCCACCTTAAGCTCGGCCAGCGTCTTCGCCATCTTCGGATCCCACCGGAACCCGCTGACATCGTTCACGACCTCCGCCCCGAATTCCACCGCCGCCCGCGCCACGCCCGCCTTGTAAGTATCGACGCTCACCACCGCATCCGGACGCCGCCGCTTCAAGTCCCGGATCACCGGCAGCACCCGCCGTCGCTCCTCTTCCTCCGAAACCGCCGCCGATCCCGGCCGCGTCGATTCTCCCCCGACATCGATGATGCTCGCGCCTTCATCCAGCAGTTGCTCCGCCCGCACCACCGCCTTCTCCGCATCGATGCAAAGTCCCCCATCGGAAAAAGAGTCGGGAGTTACATTCACCACGCCCATGATCAAAGTGTGTCGTCCCAACTCCAGGACGCGAGATCCCATCTTCCACTGAAAAATTGCACGCATATTCCCGCTATTCTAAGCCGATCCAATTTTTTCCGGTGCTACAATCCAGCTCATGTTGCGCCGGGGATCACTTGCGCGTCTCATTCCCATCGTTCTTTTGCTGGCCGCGCAACTGCTCGCGGCACCCGCCAAGCCATTACCCGATCGCATCGCCAGCATCCTCAACGCTCCCGATCTAGCCCGCGGCTTCTGGGGAATCGAAGTAGTTTCACTAGCCACCGGCAAAACCCTATACGCACAAAACGCCGACAAACTCTTCATCCCCGCGTCGAACACCAAGCTCTTCACCACCGCCGCCGCGTTAGCGCTGATCGGTCCCGACTACAAATTCCGCACCACCGTAGAAACCACCGCCACGCTGGACCGCTACGGTCGCCTCAACGGAGACCTAATCCTGGTGGGTCGCGGCGATCCCAATCTCTCCGGACGCGAGCTCCCCTACGATCTCAAAACCCAGCGCAACGACGATCCCATTCAAGCCCTGGAAGCCCTGGCCGATGCGCTCGTGCAAAAAGGCGTGAAGTTCATCGACGGCGACATCGTAGCCGACGACTCCTACTTCGCCTTCGAACGTTACGGCGAAGGTTGGAGCCAGGACGACCTCGTCTGGGCCGACGGCGCTCCCGTCTCCGCCCTCACCATCAACGACAACGTAGTCTTCGTCAACATTCTCCCCGCCGACCGTCCGGGCGAAAAAGCCTTCGTCAGCGTCAAGCCCTTCCCCGATTACTACCGCGTCGATAATCGCATCACCACCGCCCCCGCTGGCACCGGACGCAAGTTCTTCGTCAACCGCGAACCCGGCTCAACCGTGCTTACGCTCTGGGGCAACATGCCGCTCGATGACGCCGGAGCCAACGAAGCTCTAGCCATTGAAGACCCCGCCGAATTCGCCGCCGGACTCTTCCGTCAGTTGCTGGAAAAACGCGGCATCGTAATCTACGGAAAGCAACGCACGCATCATACCGAACTAGCCACGCTATCCACCTTTAGTGTCACCGCCACAGCCCCATCGCGCGGAGGCAGCGACGGACAATCGCACCCGCTGAAAACCGCGCAGCCCATCACCCTGGCCAGCTACGAATCAAAACCGCTGCTGCAGGATATTCGCGTAATCAACAAAGTTAGCCAGAACCTGCACGCTGAAATCTTGCTCCGCCTCCTCGGCCGCGAGCGCGGCAACGCCGGCACCATCGAGGCCGGCCAGGAAGTTCTCCGCGGATTTCTGACGAAGGCCGGAATCTCCAGCGACGAATATGTTTTCCATGATGGCTCCGGATTATCGCGTCAGAACTTGGCAACTCCTCATGCCATCGTCGAGTTACTGAGTTATTGTTCAACGCAGCCCTGGAGCTCCGACTTTAAGGCAACTTTGCCGGTGGCTGGCGTAGACGGCACGCTCTCGGAGCGATTAGCCTCTCCCGCACTGAAGAAACGCATTATGGCCAAGACCGGCTCCCACGACGGCGTGAAGGCGCTTTCCGGATACGCAACCACCGCGAGCGGACAGGAAGTGGTTTTCTCGATTCTGTCCAATAACTTCAACATTCCCGCGAAACATGTGACGGACGCGATCGATCACTTAGTAGAGGCAATCGTCGAAGACGAGCCGGCGGGGAACTGATATAAGGAGGCATGTAAATGCTGGCTGCGAGCAAAGTCATCGGCTTCGTTCCCACCAAAGACGCCGCAAAAGCAAGAAGCTTCTACGAAGGCAACCTAGGATTTCGCTTCGTAAGCGAAGACATGTTTGCCCTGGTAGTCCGCGCCGGAGAAACCATGATCCGCATCGCCAAGACCCCCAATTTCACGCCCGCGCCCTATACCGTCCTGGGCTGGGAAGTCGCCAACATCGAAGCAATCGTAGCCGAGCTGCAAAAGCAAGGAGTCATCTTCGAGAAGTATCCCTTCATCGAAGATAAAGAAAAAGGAATCTGGACCGCGCCCAGCGGCGACAAAGTAGCCTGGTTCAAAGACCCCGACGGAAACGTCCTCTCCGTCAGCCAACACAAATAGCGTGGCTTGCCGTTCCACCACGAGGAATTGTCATCCTGAGCGGAGCGAAGGACCTGGTGTTTGTCGGCGGGGAGTTCCAACTTGCCTCGCTTAGTTTCAAACTGCAAGACTGCCTAGAGAATCCCCATCCTCTTCCCCACGCGCCCAAGCACCTCCAGCGCCCGCTCCAACTCTTCCTTCGTATGCGTAGCCGTCATAATCGTCCGCACCCGAGCCTTTCCTTCCGGCACCGTAGGAAACGCAATCCCCGTCCCCAGCACGCCTTCTTTAAACAGCTCGCGCGAAAATTCCATGGTCAGCCGTCCATCCCCAATAATGATCGGAGTGATCGGTGTCTCGCTAGCCGGAGTCGTCTGGCCCCCAATATTGAACCCGAGCAGCCCCAGCTCTTTCTTCCAGAACCGGGTGTTAGCCCAAAGCTGCTCCATCCACTGGGGTTCGCTCTCCAGAACATCAAACGCCGCAATGCAAGTGGCTGCCACCGACGGCGGATGCGAAGTCGAAAACAAAAACGGCCTCGCCCGATGATAAAGAAAATCGATCAAATCCCGCGTCCCGCACACGTATCCACCCAGAGCGCCAATCGCCTTCGACAACGTTCCCACCTGAATATCGACTCGCCCGTGCATTGAGAAATGATCGACCGTGCCGCGTCCCTGCCGCCCCAGCACGCCGGACGCGTGCGCGTCATCCACCATCATGATCGCGCCATATTTCTCCGCCGCCTCGCACAGCCCCGGCAGCGGCCCAATGTCGCCATCCATCGAAAACACGCCATCGGTAATCAGCAGCTTCTTTCCCGGCTGATTCTTCACGCTGGCCAGTTGCTCCTCGGCGTGCGCAACGTCCTTGTGACGGAAGACAAGAATCTTAGCCCGTGAAAGCCGGCAGCCATCGATGATCGAAGCATGATTCAGCTCATCCGAAATAATGAAGTCGTCCTTCCCTAAAAATGAAGAAACCGTCCCGGCGTTCGCTGTGAATCCCGACTGAAAGACCACGCAAGCTTCGACGTTCTTGAAGCAAGCAATCTTCTCCTCCAGTTCCATGTGGATCCTCATCGTGCCCGCAATCGTGCGCACCGCGCCCGATCCCACGCCATACTTCCGCGTAGCCTCCAGCGCCGCCTCGCGCAACTTGGGATGCGTCGTGAACCCCAGATAATTATTCGAAGCCAGGTTGATGACCCGCTTGCCGTCAAACGTGCACACCGGAGCCTGCTCATCTTCCAGCACCCGCAGTGTGAAGTGCGTGCCCTTGGCCCGAAGTTCGTCAAGTTGATCGGCAAGAAATGAAAGCGGATTAATGCGAGTAGCAGTAGGCATGATTCCCCTCGGATTCTTAAATCGGATTCTTAGATTTAAAGATCGCTACGGAAAGCTTAATCAGTCCAGTACCCGCGCCGCAACCACACCAGTGGAAAGCCCGGCACTAGAAGTTCTTCTTAGGTTCCGCGAGCGCCGCAATCGTCCCCTTAGTCGCCCGCAGATAATCGCCCGGCGCAATCAGAATCTGCACCCCGCGCACTCCCGCCGAAATGGAAACAACATCGAACAACTCAATCGTTTCGTCCACATAAACCGGGAAATCCCGCTTGGCCGCCAGCGCCGTAACTCCGCCGCGAAT
Organism: uncultured Acidobacteriaceae bacterium; assembly: GCA_963778255.1. Lineage (GTDB taxonomy): Bacteria > Acidobacteriota > Terriglobia > Terriglobales > Acidobacteriaceae > Acidiflorens. Next base: position 40,292 of record CAVZUP010000182.1, on the reverse strand, counting down.
ATAACCGGTGAGCCCCTGCAGTTCTTTCACCGGGACAAGCTGAATCTTTCTTTCCCCCGCCGCGCTCGCCAGCGCCTTCAAATTCAGTTCCTGATCGCCAGGAATTACCGTCACGCAGATCCCGTTCCGGTCGCCGCGCGCCACCAGCGTCTTGAAAACCTGCTCCGGAGGCAACCCGATCTTAGCCGCCACCGTCTCCGCCGCAAGATCGTTGGGATCGATCTCATACTCGCGCAGCTCATAGTGGATACCCATCTGATCAAGCAGCCGCGCCGCGTTGGTTTTAGAAGCCTGTTTCACGTTGTCTAGCGTCCAACCATTGACCGAGCGGAATTGCCGATCCCATCGCCCGCAATTCACTATAGTGATTTACGATGATGTTCGTCACCATAAAGGAGGTCGATCGTGCGTCTTCTTCTGCATTGGATTCTAAGCGCGATAGCCGTATGGGCCGTTGCCCACCTGGTACCCGGCATCAGCGTAAGCGGCCCCATGGCGGCGCTCATCGCCGCGCTGGCCATCGGCTTCATCAACGCAACCCTGGGAATGCTCCTGAAAATCCTGACCTTCCCGCTGACCCTGCTGACCCTGGGCCTGTTCTGGTTCGTAATCAACGCGGTCGTGCTAGAACTCGCCGCCGCACTGGTGCCCGGATTCCACGTGCGAAACTTCGAGGCCGCCTTCCTCGGAGCCGTCGTGCTCTGCGTGGTGAGCGCCCTATTGCAATGGCTATTCCTGCCCAGCCGCAGAGATCGCTAGAAACGAAACGGGAAGGGGCGAGCTCACTCGTGCCGGGTGCCCCAGAGCCTGCCCTGAGCTTGCCGAAGGGTTCGCGGCCGCTCTGTGGGCGCTAACTGGGTGAACTGAGATGAAGTGAAACCGTAGAAGTTCCGGGTAGAAATCAGCCCTGCTGTCGTAGCGCGGCAAGCACCCTCCGCACCTGTTCTTCGGTCGTCTCGAGCGATCCCGAGTTGTCGATGACAAAATCGGCGGCCTTGACCTTTTCTTCGTCGGGAATCTGCGCCGCCATGCGCCGAGTCACTTCGGCGCGGGCCGCGTCTTCGGAAATCCCCAGCCGGCGCGCAAACCGCAGAATGCGCTGTTCGGGATGGCAAGTCACAACAATCAACCGGTCGAACCGGCCAGCCGCGTGCGCTTCCAGAATCAAAGCAGCTTCCACAATGGCGATCGCGTCCGGCTCCCGCCGCCCGATTTCCTCCATCCACTGATTTTCGTGCGCGATCACCGCCGGATGAACAATTTCGTTGAGCTCCCGAACCCGAGGAGCCGCCCCGCCAAACGCAACTTCCGCTAGCCGGGGACGATTAACGCTTCCATCGGAATTCAAAATCTCGCGCCCAAAGCGCCGGACAACTTCGTCATAAACCGCATTGCCCGGCTCCATCAGCGCGTGCGCAACTGCATCCGACTGGATCAAATGTGCCCCGAGTCGAACAAACACCGCGCCCACAGCCGATTTGCCGCTAGCAATGCCGCCCGTGAGGCCGAGTTTTAGCAAGCTCCTGTCTCCTCCCCACCTCTACAATCTGACTTCTGCCCTTATCTCCCGCGCCGTAGCATGGCCGCTTTCACCGTGTTGGCCATCAGCATGGCAATGGTCAGCGGCCCCACCCCGCCCGGAACCGGCGTGATCGCCCCTGCAATCTCAGCCACCTCGGGATGAACATCGCCCACCAGCGTCGAGCCCTTGGCCAGAAACGTCTCTTCGCGCTTGTTATTTCCAGCCTTGTTCCAAGCAAAGAAACGGTCGAACTCCGCCCGGTCGCTGATCCGATTAATGCCAACGTCGATCACCGTAGCTCCAGACTTCACGTAGTCGCTCGTGACCATACCCGCGCGCCCAATCGCCGCCACCAAAATATCGGCACGGCGGCAAACCTCCGGCAGATCGCGCGTCTTCGAGTGGCAGACGGTGACGGTGGCGTTCTTATTCAGCAGCAGCATCGCGACCGGCTTCCCGACAATATCGCTGCGTCCCACCACCACCGCTTCCTGCCCTGCCACCGGAATCCCGCTGCGCTTCAAAATTTCCATCACCCCAGCCGGCGTGCAAGGCACCAGCCCCGGACGCTGCGTCGAAAGATAGCCCACATTCATGGGATGAAAGCCATCCACGTCCTTAGCCGGATCCACCGCCAGCAGCACCCTCTTTGCATCGACGTGCGCCGGCAGCGGTAACTGCACCAGGATGCCATCAATTTCGTCGCGCCGGTTCAAATCGGAAATCAGCGCCAGCAAATCCTCGGTGGTCGAGCTTTCCGCCGGCGTGTGTTGTTCGCTATACAATCCGACTTCCTGCGAGCTCTTCACCTTGCCGCGAACATACACCTCCGACGCCGGATTGTTCCCCACCAGCACCACCGCCAGCCCCGGACGCACGCCCGTCAGCGCCAACTCTTTCGCCTGCACCGTAACCTCAGCGCGTATTTCCGCCGCTATTTTCGTACCGTCGAGAATCCTGGCTCCCATCGCACCCCGCTGCCGTGAGCAGTGAATTTGAAATGCGATTCTATCGCATCGACTCCCCCGTGTTCCTCCGCCGGCCCCGTGGTAAAGAAGTTGCCGGTCGCAGTTGCGCGCAATCCGCGCCGCGCCGCATTACAATAATGTCTCTATGATTTCCCCGGATCTTCTGGACATGCTGGTCTGCCCGGTCTGCAAAAAGCCCGTGGTCCTGAGCCCGGACGGTGCCAGCCTGAAATGCCCCGAATGCCGCCGTGTCTACCGCATTCAGGACGACATCCCTATCATGCTCGTCGACGCTGCCACCATCGACCCCGCCTGACCCGGCCCCCGCCACAATGTCCGACAAAGTTGGGAACTTCACGCCGCCGGAACGACACTTAGTGTCAGTTTGACCACGCCTGTCGTTGTTATGTCTTCCCCCTTCCCGCCCGTCGCCCGCCTGCAACCTTCTGTAGAGTCTCGGGTTTTAACAACTAGAGGTTCCGTAAGGGCGTATCTGACAAGTACCAAAGTTACGGCACTTCGATTGCATGAAACAAAAGCGATTGCCGATGAATCTAACTGTGCAAACGCCACGGAGGCCGACAGTGGGAAGGGCCATGAAAGAGCAATTTACGGTGACCGAACTATCCGCCTTGCGGAACGACCTGATCCAGGGTGGCATGGTGGATTCCCGCGAGGCCGCGGAACTGCTCCAGGTTTTCCTGGCCGGCCGGGGCTATGGCGTCTCGCAGACCGCTGCCATCGACGCCGCCGGACGGGTCGAAATGGCGGGCTGCTCTCTACCCGTCCTGCAACGCGAACTGGAACGGCTCGCAATGGTGATGTAAGGGATTGAGGTTAGCGTAATCCAAGACTTGCCTAAATACGAGGCTCGCTTAATACATAGAAGATTCAAACGAGGTTAACGGGCAACTGGTCCGAGCTCAACTCAGCGACGATCCGTTTCTCAGTACAAAGGGCCGGGCACAATCGTCCGGCCTTAGCTTTTCTGTTTGCGTGCGCTACAACTTCTCCACCGCCTCTTGCAGCACCCGCGCAATTTCCTCCGGATCGCTTTCCGCCGCAAACTCCATAGGCTTCCCGATGCGCACCTGAATCTTCCCCGGCACGGCAATTCTTTTCCCGGCCTTCTTGATCGCAAACAACCCATCAATCCGCATCGGCAAAATCGGAATTCGCAGATTGTTGGCCAGCAGCCCGATTCCACTGCGGAACGGGCAAAGTTTGCCGTCCATAGTGTGCTTTCCTTCCGGAAATACCAGCACACTGTAGCCGCGATCGACTGCCTCTCCGGCATAAGCAAAGCTCTTGCGAAATCCCGACTGCCGCGGCAGCGGAAACAGGTTCAACAACGCCACGCCAAGCGTCCACGTCAAACGGTCGTAGATACGCGCCAGCCACATGCGATCCGGACCGGGCGAGCGCAGCCGTTCCAGCGCCTCGCCGCCAGCCGCAGTCGCCAGCTTGTGCCATATGCGCCCCGGCAGCGCCGCCTGAATGAAACCGATATCGACATCGCTGATATGGTTCGAGACAACCAGCACCGGTCCGCGCACGCCGCCCAGGTTCTCGCGCCCAATGATGCGCGGCCGTCCCAAGAGAAACATCGCCGGACGCACCAGCAGAGAATGCGAAGCCACTCGCAGCCACGTAGTAGGCCAGCGCAGGACCCATCGTGGATAGTGAAAGGGTCCTGTCAGTCGTTGGTCGTCAGTCGTTAGTCGTTCGGAGGGTTTGCCAACGACCGACGACGGACGGCCAGCGACTGCCCTGCCAGCAGCGCTCTGCAGCAGTCTTTCCAGATCGCCGACGGTCGCGGCGTTCGCAAAATCCGCCTCGCTCAAATCGATCTGATAACGGTCTTCGAGCGCGCTCAGCAATTCCACGCGTTCCAGGGAACTGAGGCCAAGACCGCATTCCGGATCTGCATCGGAAGTCAAGTCGTCTACAGCGCGCCCCTTGATCCGCGACAGTAGTTCCGCCAGCGGCCGTGTCGAGCGGACACTCTTGTCCACTGCTGTTGCCTCCCGTCCGGCCAACGCGGCTTCCACCGCATCGCGAATCGCATTGCGCCGCGGCTTCTGCGTGGCGCTGCGCGGAAAATCCTCCTCCGGCCAGACAAACCACGTCCGCATCCGCTGATATTCGGCCAAAGTTTCGTTCGCGCGTTGCACGATGCCCTGCACATCACCCGCAGCACCGTCACGCAGAATCAGCACCGCGCACGGTTCGGCATTCCCGCCGCGCGACAGCCCAACCACCACGCAATCCCGCACTTCTTTCTGTGCGCGCAGAGCAGCTTCTAGATCCTCGGGATAAACGTTCATCCCCGCCGGCGTGACAATCACTTCTTTCTTCCGCCCCTTGAAAAAAAGATTCCCCTGCTCGTCAAGCGCTCCCAGGTCGCCAGTGCGATACCAGCCTTCGTCTTCGGAACGCGTAACCGCCTGCGTCTCCCCGTCTTTCAAGTAGCCGCTAGCCACGCCGCTGCCGCGCACCAGAATTTCGCCATCGTCCGCCAGCTTGATTTCACGCCCCGGCAGCACCTTCCCAATCGATCCGCGGCTGGTGTGAAAAGGATGATTCAAACTGATCAGCGAAGTCGTCTCCGTCAGCCCATACCCCTGGATCACCGCATATCCCAGCCGATGCCAGAATTCCTCAGTCGAGCGGTCAAGCGCCGCGCCGCCGCTAATCAGCGCCCAGAATTTCCATCCAAACCGCCGTCGCAAGTCGCGGAACGTCCACCACCGCCGCAAAAAATGCTGACTCTTGGCATCAGCATAGCGCGCGGCAAAATCTCCGCGTCCGCGCCCGTTATCGGCACTGTCCTCAACATCGCGCTCGATCTTCTGCTTCAACGACTCGATCATGCGCGGCACCGCCACCAGCACCGAAACCCGCTCCCGCCGAATCGTCGCCATCACTTCTGTAGGGTTGAAAGTGTTCTCAAACACCACCGTGCCCCCCAGCAGCGGAGGAAGAAATATCCCCGGGAACTGCCCAAACACGTGGCTCAGCGGCAGCAGGCTCAAGAAGCGAATCGGATGCACCAGCCGCTCGTACCTCAGATATTTCTTAATCTCAGTTTCGATCGGCACCAGATTGCCGACGACGTTAGCGTGAGTCAGAACGACGCCCTTAGGCTCAGCCGTGGTGCCGGAAGTAAAAACAATTTGAAGCGTATCGGAAGGCAGAATTTCCACCGGACGAAAGCGCCGAGCAGAATGCCCCGCAACTGCCTCCGCCAGATCGGCCGGATCGACAGTTGCGATCTTTTCAAAAATCGAAGCTCGTTCCCGCGGACACAAGACCAGCCGAGTTCGCACCTGCGCGCTGATCCGCCGCGCAAAATCGGCGCTGGACGCATCGTCGACCGGCACCGCCACGACTCCGCAGAGCGCGCAGCCCAGAAACGCCGCCACCCACTCGGCACAGTTCGGACTCCACAACAACACCGCATCGCCCTTGCCAACGTGGCGCGCCTCCAACTCCCGGGCAAACTGATACGCCACTCCCGTCACCCGCCGGTAGCTCCAGCGCTCATGCCGGTAGCCGCGCGGAAACACGTAGGCGCAATCGTCATCCTTTCCCCACCGTTCGAAATCGTCCAGCGAATCTAAAAGGCTTGCCCGCACACCCTGTTTAGTAGCACAATTCCCAGAACTTTACAGCGGTGTTGACGCTTTGAATCGTGGAGCCGCTATTTGGTAAGGAGCAAGGATGACCGACGGGAGTAAAGTTTGCCTCGAAATCTATGCCAAGACGAGAAGATTCCTGCATGAGGATCTGCCCAAAGAGGACTCCAGTCGCCTCAAGAAAACCGGATTCCAGATCCTGATGGGTCCCCCACACCCAGACGCCCCTATTTTGTTCATCGGTTATCAACCAGGCGACGGTCAAACAGGTGATAGGACAGACACCGAGGAAGACCGTTATCCAGAGACCTGCGAATATGCCACCGCGTGCTGGTGCCTCGCAGCGCGTCTGCGAGCCATTTTCGATGAGAGCCTGCTCCTACGCTCCGTGGGGCTCAATGCGATCTTCGTCCGTGCTGAAAGCATGGAAGTCTATCGTAGGGACTTCAGCTCCAAGACGCGAAGGGAAATCAAGAATTTCTGTATCGGATGCGTCTTGGAGATTATCGGAGTGGTTCGCCCCAAGAAAATCGTTGTGATCGGCCTTTCCACGCTGGACCTGCTCCGCAAACAAGCCACCTGCTGGAAAGCGGACGTTCAAGGCCTCCACGGTAGGACTCTGACGAAGACGGGGAAGATAGACGGCCATGACGCAATCGCAGTCATGCACCTGAGCGGGGCACATATGACCAACGATGACCGGGGGCGGATCACTCGTCGTCTCCAGAAGTTCTGTATTTCACGCTGAGACACTACCGACGTTGCGCCGCAGTCTGGGGCCGTATGACGAGATTTTTTTCAATTCGTTTCGCAATCGTTCCAGCCGTCTTCGCGCCGGCAATTTGCGCCCTGATAACGTGCAGTCTGATCGCGTGCCAGCCGCCGCCTTCCACCAATGGCGCAAGGGCGTCTTCGTCCATGGCCGCACCGGCCGAAAGCCGCGCAAACACCGGCCCCACCCGCGACCTGATCCGCGATGAGGCCGCCGGTGGACACATCCTGCAAAAGCACGTCGGTCAGTCCGACGCCCAGCTGCGCGAGCGCCTCGAGCGCGAACGCCACATCACCGGCGCATCCACCTACACCGACCGCGCCGCCGCCGAACATGCCGTAGGCGCAGCCATCGCCGCGTCCCAAGACCGAATCCAGCACTGGCTAAGCCGCCCGGACGGACATCCCAACCTCGTCCTCGACTATGACAGCGACACCCCCATCGGACGCACCCTCAATCGTGGAGAAACCCAGCCCCAGCCCTGCTCCCACGCGCTGGTTGTACTAAAGTTTGCCGGGCCCGACGACTACTACGTTCTAACTTCTTATCCGGAGTGCCGCTGATGACCTCGAAACCCGAAATCACCGCCGCCAACTTTCCCGCGCTGCACACCTTCCTGCGCGGTTACTTTCACGAGGACGTCGCCGACGAGTACGGAACCCCTCCCGAAGCGGCCGACCAGTTTTGCGAGGATGCCGAAACCGACGAGCGCACTCCAGTGGCCCGCCAGTGGCAGCAACTCATCGAACTCACCGGAACCCAGCCCGCCGCGCTGAATGCGGCCTTGAAGAAGCTGGGCAGCGCGATTCGATTAAACGAGGACGAGATTCCAAAAGTCTCGGCAATCTTCGCCCGCTGCCTGGCCGTGAAACCGCACCGGAAGATAGCCAACGAGTAAGGAGTGAGGACCTCGGCTGTCCTGAGCCTGCGGGGAACTCACACCCCGTCCTACCCGTCCCGGCCCACGCCCAGCGCATCGGCCACACGGTTGATGTAATTGAACCAGGACGCGATCAGCGTGATCTGCAGGATGGCCTGGTCCCCAAAGCCTGCGGCCCGCAAGTTCTCGTGATCGTCTTTCCAGACCTTGGTCGCGTCTTTGGTGAGTTTGACGACGTAGTCGATCATCACGCGCTCCTGCGCCGTGATCGGCGCGGTGGTGTAATCGCGTTCCAGCGCTTCCACCAGTTCCTTATCCAGCGTGACGCGACGCAGAAACTCTGCGTGGGACTCGATTCAATACACGCACCGGTTCGTCACCGAAACCATGGTGGCGATCAGCTCGTGATGGCGTCGCGCAAGTGGCAGGTCGGGAGACATGAGCGCGCCAAAAGTCGAGAACGCGTGATGCAGCGCCTGTGGAATCAAGGAATGCGAGGCGACAATCTGCGAGCCGCCGCCCTCCGCGGGATGAATCGGAATCGCATACTCCTGCGGATAAAGCGCCTTCTGCCCTTCCATCGCCTGCCGTAGTTCTTCGTCGGCTTCCTGAAACGGAATGGTGCGAATCCAGGTCATAGTCTGGGCTTGCCTCCGCGCGAGATTGGCCCCAACTGCGGCGTTTTCACACCCTACACGCCGCCCCGTGCATTGCCAATACTCGAAAAATGCTACCCCTCTGCGCATTCCCCGCCCGGTGCTGGTAGCATGGAGGGTCGTTGCGGGATGGGCAGGCAAACATTCCTTTGTGACGTACGCCACAGCGCCCGGTGCTGGCAACCGATACGATTCGGCGCGCCACTTTTGTCCCGCGTCAGATTTTTCGTTGGCTATCGTTGCTCAGGAGGGTTTGAATGCCGCAAGACACCTTGTCCATCACCGACAACCGCACCGGTCAGACCTACACCGTCCCCATAGAAAATGGCACCATTCGCGCCCTCGAACTGCGCAAGATTAAGACCGGCCCCGAAGATTTCGGCTTGATGACCTACGATCCCGCCTTCACCAACACCGCCTCCTGCCGCAGCGCCATCACCTACATCGACGGTGATCGTGGAATCCTGCGCTATCGCGGTTATCCCATCGAGGTCCTCGCCGAGCACTGTACCTATCTCGAAGTCGCCTACCTCCTTCTCTTCGGCGAACTGCCCAACGAGAGTCAGTTGAAGGATTGGGTCTATGAGATCACCCACCACACCATGCTCCACGAGACCACCAAGAAATTCATGGAGGGCTTCCGCGACAACGCCCACCCCATGGCCATGCTGGTGAGCACCGTTGCCGCGCTCTCCACCGTCTACCCCGATGCCAAGAACGTCCACGACCCGGCCAGCCGCATGTTGCAGATCAAGCGCCTGATCGGAAAAATGCCCTCCATCGCCGCCATGTCGTATCGCCATATGGTCGGATTCCCCTACGTCTACCCCGACAACGATCTCACCTACGCCGAAAACTTCATGAACATGCTGTGGAAGATGGTCGAGCCCAAGTATGTCGCCAATCCCGTGATTGCCCGGGCGCTCGACATTCTCTTTGTCCTGCACGCCGACCACGAGCAGAACTGCAGCACCAACACCATGCGCGCCGTAGGCAGCTCTCAAGCCGACCCCTACCTCGCCACCGCCTCCGCCGCCTCCGCTCTTTCCGGACCCCTGCACGGCGGCGCCAACGAAGAAGTGCTGCACATGCTCGACGAGATCGGCTCCAAGGACAACATTCCCGCCTACATCAAGAAGATCAAGGAAGGCAAAGGCAAGCTGATGGGCTTTGGCCATCGCGTCTACAAGAATTACGATCCCCGCGCCAAGATCATCAAGTGGGCCGCCGACCAGGTCTTCGAAGTCACCGGACACAATGCCCGGCTCAAGATCGCCCTCGAACTCGAACGCATCGCGCTCGAAGACGATTACTTCGTGCAGCGCAAGCTCTATCCGAACGTGGACTTCTACTCCGGCATCATGTACCAGGCCATGGGCTTCAAGCCCGAAATGTTTACCGTCCTGTTCGCGATTCCGCGCACCATCGGATGGCTGACCCAGTGGCAGGAAATGCTGACCGACCCCGAGCAGAAAATCGCCCGTCCAAGGCAAGTCTGGATCGGCCACGAAACCAGGGAGTTTGTCCCCATGGACAAACGGAAGAAGTAGAAATCCGGTTGTGGAGCGACGGGCGTGTCCTCGCCCGTCCAATCTAGCGAAGGGCACGGGAAGCTTCCGTGCCCTTTTTGAATGCAGCGCGTCAGCCCGGCAGCCGTTAGCCGCCGGCAATGGCTCCGATGACGATCAAAGGCTCTTTCCCGGACGCCACCGCATCCGGCAGTGGAGCATCCGGCGGCTCATGCGACAAATCCTGCTCGCAGGCAAAGAAACGCAGGAACGCACGCCGCTGCTGCGTGACCTGGTCGCGGATGGTTCCGCGCAACATCGGATAGCGGGCCTCGAGCGCATCGAGGACCGAACGCTGCGTGACTGGGCCATTGATTTCGAACTCCACGTCGCCGCGAACTTGCGCCAGGGTTCGGAGGTGCTGCGGGAGTACGACTCGGATCATGTCTGCACCCTCACCCCAGCGTCTGCACCTCAACACTCAGCACCGCCGGAAGATCGCGCACAATCGGCGCCCAGATGTCTCCCGCGTCCGCGGAGGCATACACCTGCCCCCCGCTGGTCCCGAAATACACTCCGCATTTGTCGAGAGAATCGACGGCCATGGCATCGCGCAGCACGTTCACGTAGCAGTCGCGTTGTGGCAGGCCTTTGGTCAGCGCCTCCCATTCGTTGCCGCCCGTGCGGCTGCGATACACCCGCAGCTTCCCATCCGGAACAAAGTGCTCCGAGTCGCTCTTGATGGGAATTACGTAGATGGTCTCCGGCTCGTGGGCGTGCACGTCGATGACGAATCCGAAGTCGGTCGGCAGGTTCCCGCTGACCTCCTGCCACGACTCGCCGGCATCGTTGCTGCGCATGACGTCCCAGTGCTTCTGCATGAAAAGCACTCCCGGACGCGACGGGTGCATCGCCACGTGGTGAACACAGTGTCCGACCTCGGCTCTGGGATCGGGAATGTATTGGGAAAAGAGTCCCCGGTTGATCGGCTTCCACGTCTTGCCGCCGTCGTCGGTGCGGAAAGCCCCCGCCGCCGAAATGGCGATATAGATTCTGTTCGGGTTGCTCGGATCGAGAATAATCGTGTGCAGGCACATTCCACCCGCGCCGGGCTGCCATTTGGGCCCGGTGTCGTGGCCGCGCAGGCCCGAGAGCTCCTGCCAGTTCTCGCCGCCATCGGTCGAGCGAAACAGAGCAGCATCCTCCACCCCGGCGTAAACCGTGTCAGGATCGGTGAGCGAAGGCTCCACGTGCCAGACCCGCTTGAACTCCCACGCATGCTGCGTGCCGTCATACCACTGGTGCGTGGTGAGCGGCCTGGCAGTCGCGTCGTAAACAAACTTGTTGCTTGCGCTCTTCGGAGGACCTGGAGCCGGCGTTGCTCCGGGCGGCGTTCCGGGCTGGTGCCACGTTTTGCCGCCGTTGTCAGAGCGCTGAATGATCTGGCCGTACCATCCGCTCGATTGCGACGCATATAGCCGATTCGGATCGGCGGGTGATCCCTTCAGGTGGTAGATTTCCCAGCCTGCAAAGTGCGGACCGCTGACCTCCCACTGTTCACGCTTGCCGTCCGCTGTCAGCACGAACGCGCCCTTGCGGGTGCCGACCAGAACTCGTACTTTGCTCATATCCTCCTCCGCTGCTCATCAGGGCAAACCAAGCCCCGTGTTCACCCCTTCTTCTTGGTCGCCTTCGGCTTCAACGTCTTGACATACTCGTAGCTAAGCTCAAGATACTTCTGCAATTCCTTCGTATTCTTCAACAACGCGTCAGGAACCGCGACATATTCCTTCATGACCGCGCCATACGCCTCGAAGAGCGTGGTCTTGTATTTCTTCAGAAACTCCTCCCGCATACCTTCCGGCAGCCGGATGGCCAACCGTGACTCGTGCAGCAGCGTGAACATGTTGCCGTTCAGGGAAGTGTAAGGATTAGCGGCGCCCTTGCGCTCGATCTCAGGATGCGTGGCGATCAGCCTGTCGTAGAGATCTACTTTGAGATCTACTTTGGCGGCAGCGGCGCTCTTTTGCGGTGAGCTCTTTTTCGGCAACCCCATGGGCGCTCCTTCATTGCGAAAGAGATGCAGGGGTAGCAGAATACACGATAATCAGGACCGCGTAGCGGCGACGCAAAGCTCTTTTCCTCCCATTCCGGAAGCCCCAACCAGGTTTTTTTCATAACCGAACGTACACTCCCTTTCGGTAACCCCCGTAATCGTCGGTAACCATCCCACCGCCAGTACCCGGCCTTACAATTACCTTACTCCGCGATCTGACTCTGCGATCTTGGTTGCGCGGTTTGCGGGGTTTCGTCTGGGAATCTCCCGGCGAGGTTCGGACCCGTTCGGCGCTGGCGGTATTCGCCCGTGTTCGACGGGGGACAAAGGCTGGAGTCCGCACCGTATGGCATTTGGTTTCGGTTTCAACAAACAGAAGGTTCTCAGCGCCGCGGAGAAGTTTGTCCAGCAGGGCAAGCTGCAGAACGCCATTGCTGAGTACGATAAAGTCCTCAAGCACGACGAGAAGGATCTTACCGTCAACAACACCATCGGCGATCTCTACGCCCGTCTCGGCGACACGCCCAAAGCCATCGAGTGCTTCAAAAAAGTTGGCGACGCCTACGCCGCCCAGGGCTTCACCGTCAAGGGCATCGCCATGTACAAGAAGATTTCCAAGCTCCAGCCCAGCGTGGATTCCTCCCTGAAATTGGCCGAGCTCTACACCCAGCAGGGCCTGTTCAACGACGCCCGCGCCCAGTATCTGCAAATCGCCGAAGACTTCATGAAGAATGGCGACCTCGACCAGGCCGTCCGCCTTTTCCAGAAGGTCCTTGAAATGGACCCGGAAAACGTGCCCATGCGCGTCAAACTCGCCGAGGTCTACCTCCGGCTCGGAAAAAAGAAACAGGCCTGGGAAATTTTCAGCGCCGCGGCAGAATCGTTACGCTCGCGCGGTTCCCTGGCCGCCGCCGAAGACATTCTCAAACGGATGCAGACGCTCGATCCGGGCAGCAGCTACGTTCTGCTGTTGCGCGGCAGATCCGCCCTCGAAAGCGACGATCCCAAGAGCGCCATCGGCTACCTCGAGAAGACCGGCGACCTCGATTCTCATCCCGAAGGTTTGCGCGATCTGCTCAAGGCTTACCTCCAGGTTGGTGATGCAGCCAAAGCTGGCCCCGTTGCCGAAAAACTGCTCGCCGTGCACAACGATCCCGAAGGGCTGTTTCTGCTGGCGGAAGGCTGCACCCGCCTCGGCCAGTACCGCCAGGCGCTCGATATCTACACCCGCCATGCCGATCGTTTATTGACCACCGATTCCGCCAAGCTGCTGGGCAGCCTGCACTCCATGATCACCCACGTGCGCGACGATGCGGACGCGCTCGATTCACTGTTGCTGCTGCTGAACAAAGCCGGGGAGAGCACCCACGTCAACGAAGTCACCGAACTTCTGGCGCACGCCTCCGTCCAGGATGGCAACCTGGCTCGCGCCCGCGATCTCTACCAGATGCTCGCTACCACCGAGCCCCAGAACCTGTTGCACCTCCAGAACTATCAGCAGGTGGTGAGTCGCATGGAAGACGCATCGCCCACCACCGGCATCACCGCCGAGGAAGGCGCGCTCCTGGTGGAAGAATTAGAAGCGATTGCGCCCGTCATCGACCAGTCGTACCCCGATGACATCGCCATCGCCGTGCGCTCCGCCGTCACCGATGCCGACCTGTTCCTTTCTTACAATCTCCCGGACAAAGCGGTCGTCCCCCTGCTGGGTGCTTTGCCCCAGGCCCCGCGCGATACGCGTCTCAACCAACGCCTGGCCGCTCTCCACACTCGCTTTCATCGCTTCACCGAAGCCGCCGTCTGTTGCCGCACCCTCGAAAGCGTCTACCACGATGCGGGCTGCCCGGATGAAGCCGTGCGTTACGGCGAACTCGCCGCGCGCTACGAGCAGAACATGGCAGCCGCTCCATCGCCAGCCGCCGCCCGGCCGGCCACCGCTTCTCCTGCCGCTGCTCCGCCCGCGCCTTGGCCAATGGCCGCCACCGTAGCTCCCGGCCACGAAATTGCCGCCGCCCATCCCGAATTCACCGTCCACGAAATGGCCGTGCATCCGCCCACCGACGCCCACGAACTTCATCCCGGCCTCGCCTCCGACTTCTCCTCCGATCTTGCCTCCGAGTGGGAGAACTCGCTTTCCGTCGACGCTCCCGCTGACGAGGCTGTGGAACTGACGGCCGTCGAAGGCGATACCTCCGCCAGTTCCGAAATCGCCGAAACCGCCGAAGAAGTCCGCTTCTATCTCGATCACTTCATGACGGACCAGGCCCGCGCCGCCATCCAGAAGCTCGAGTCCCTGACCAGCGATCCCCAGATTCTCGATCCCTTGCGCGCCGCCCTCGCCTCCAACGGCCAGCCGCTCGCCGAGCCCGAACCAGAAATTACCGAAATCAACGCCGACGAGCCTGCGGATTTCGAAATTGCCATGGAGGCCCAGCACGAATCCGTCGCCGCGGAGGATCTCGTAGCCGGGCACGCCCCAGTCACATACACACACGACGCCACGCCAGACGAAACTCATGCCGAGATTCACCGCGACGCTCCGGCGGAACTCCAGCCGGATGCAGAGCCGGTCTGCTTCGAACCCGCACACGCCGAACCAGTTCATGCCGAGGCTGTTCATGCCGAGGCTGGCGAACTGACCGCCTTAGTCGCCGATCTCGAAGCTTCCCTCGGCGATTCTTTCCCGCAGGCGCCGCCGCTTGCGGTCGAGCCTCCCGCAGTCGATTCTCCTGCGACCCATTTACCGTTGGCCCAGCCGTTGCCGGTCTGGCCTGTCGCACCCGCGCCGCAGCCCGCGCCTATGGCACAAGCGTCGACAGTTCCCGTGGAAGTCGAAACTCCAGCGGCCGCCGCCATTGCCGCTTCGAGCGCACCTTCGGCCGGGGGCTCTGCCACCGCCGCCGCTCCTGCCCTGGAAGTTCCCGCGACCATCGCAGCAACGACTGTCGCAGCAACGACCGTTCCCACGACGACCGCTCCCACGATGAGTTACAGCCCAACTCCGGAACGCCCCCTGGCCGCCGAAGCCCAGACGAGTGCCGCTGGCAGCATCGATCTTTCCGAGATGTTTGGCGAACTGAAGCAGGAGCTCGAAGAAGAAATTGTGGCCGGCGACGACGATCCGGAAACGCATTACAGCCTGGGCGTTGCCTTCCGCGAAATGGGCCTGCTCGACGAAGCCATCGCTGAATTGCAAAAGGTTTGCACCGCCATCGATCGCGGCGGAGCATTTTCGCAGCGTGTCCAGACCTACACCTGGCTCGCCCAGTGCTTCCTCGATAAGGGAGTTCCCCAAGCCGCCATCCGCTGGTATGAAAAGGCTCTGCACATCCCCGGCCTCGATGCCGAAGCGCGCCTGGCCATCAATTACGAACTCGGGTCGGCCTGCGAAAGCGCGCAGGATAAGCCCGCTGCTCTGCGCCATTTCACCGACGTCTACGGCACCAATATCGATTATCGCGACGTGGCCGAACGCATTCACGCCCTGAGGTCGCAGAGCCCCTCGTAGCGCTCTGAATCGCGTGCCATGGCATCGGGCCGTAGCGCCGGCGTCTCGCCGGCCTTCGCGTGGGCGTCTCGCCCACGCCGCTGGGAAAGTGGCCGTAGCCGACGACCGCAAGTTGCCGGCGGCCACAGCAACCTTAGGATTCGCTGTAGAATGCACCCAGTGGGTTCGGAATTTGCGCTGGGGATGCGGCCGACTTTGCGTCCACCCCACGGCCTGATCCACGGCCTTACTGAGAACGACGCGTGCGATGACTTCCGATCCTAAACTACCCTTTGCCGGCGATACCACCAGTGTCGGGGAACTCAAATCCCCGCCGCCCGCCTCTGTCCCGGCCGCTCCCCCAGTAAGCGTTTCCGTTCCCAGGCCAGCGCCTTCCGCCGCGCGGCTATGGCTCCGGCGCATCGGGGTGCTTGTGTTCGTATTCTTTTGTGCGACCCTGGGAGTCATGCTCATGATCCTGCCCTGGCGTCCCGAATGGTCCGACAATCCTTTGCTTCTCCCCTATCCCGCGCTCCGCAACCTGGCCGCCAGCGGTTTCGCGCGCGGCGTAGCCACCGGACTGGGCGCCATCAACGTATGGATCGGATTTTGGGAGGCCATTCAATATCGAGAGGATTGAAGATATTGAGACATTGAATGATTGAGGTATTGAATCATTAAATCCAATGGCTCAATCCCTCAATGATTCAATGACGAAATGATTCAATGGTTCTTATGACTGATAAAATCATCAAACCCGCTCCGCTCGCGTATCAGAACGAACCCTTTCTCAACAGTCCGGACGGCAGAATTCTGCGCCTGCTCTCCGAGTACAGCGAGCCACTCTCGCGCTTCCGCCGCGAGCAGATTCAGGACACGGTCGTCTTCTTCGGCTCCGCCCGCATCCCCAACCGCAACGACGCCAGTGGACGCCTGACCGAAGTCCGCAGCAACGGCGCCCAGCTTTCCGCCGAGCAGCAGGCCAAGGACATGAAGCGCGCCGAAGCCGCCGTCAACATGGCCCGCTACTACGAAGACGCGCGCCGGCTAGCCCGCCTGTTGACCGAATGGTCCACCCAGATCCCCGCCAAGCGCCACCGCTTCGTCGTCACCACCGGTGGTGGCCCCGGCATCATGGAAGCCGCCAACCTCGGCGCCCACGAAGCCGGAGGAAAAACCATCGGCCTCAACATCAACCTGCCCTTCGAGCAGAGTCCGAATCCCTACATCACCCCTTCGCTCAACTTCGAGTTCCATTACTTCTTCATGCGTAAGTTCTGGTTCGCCTATCTCGCCAAAGCGCTGGTGATCTTCCCTGGAGGTTTCGGCACGCTCGACGAATTCTTCGAGATCGTCACCCTGGCTCAAACGGAGAAACTAGCCAAGAAAATTGTCATCGTCATCTATGGCAGCGAGTACTGGAAGAAGATCCTCAATTTCGAAGCCATGGTAGACGCCGGCACCATCGCGGCGCAGGACTTGGAACTATTCAAAATGTCCGATTCGCCCGAAGAGAGTTTCGAATTCCTGAAAGAAGGATTGACCAAGTACCATCTAGCCCCGCCCCAGGCCAAACGCAGCGCGGAGCCCTCGGTCCCCGAAATCGCCAAAACCCGCCCCTAGCCCATGTGGCGCGGGCGCCCTCGCCCGCGTGCCCGAGAAAATGCTGCAGCGGATCTGGCACCTTTGCGTCTGCTCCATGAAACTTCTCTCGTCCCGTCTCCGTATACACTTCTGTGGGTCAGTGTCCAGGAGACCAACAACATGCCATCACCAACACGAGTGGCGACCGCTTTCTGCTGCCTGATTTTTCTCAGCGCAACGTTCAGCGCAACGCCCGCGCTAGCGCAACCGCCATCCGCGAACGAGATGCCTTCCGTTGCCCAGGTTCCAGCGGAAGCGCAGCCCTCCGCGCACTTCGACGCGCTAGCCGCCACCAACGCCTATCTGGCGCAGATTCCCGCCGACAAGACCGCCCGTTCCGATGCCTATTTCGAAGGCGGCTATTGGCTGATTCTCTGGGATTTCCTCTATGGCGTAGTCGTCGTGCTTCTCTTGCTGAATCTGCGCTGGTCCGCACGCATGAGAGATCTGGCCGAGCGCGTCACGCGTTTCAAGCCGGTGCACACTTTCCTATACTGGCTGCAATATCTCGTACTCACCACCATCCTTATCTTCCCGCTCTCGGTGTATGAAGATTATTTCCGCGAACACAAATACGGACTCGCCACCCAAACCTTCGGCCCCTGGATGGGCGATCAGCTCAAAATGCTCGCCGTGAACGCGGTGCTGGGCGGCCTGCTGACGATGCTGCTCTTCGGCGTAGTCCGCCGCCTCCCGCGCAGCTGGTGGATCTGGGGTTCGGCCGTCACCATTGTGTTCCTGGTCTTTGCCGTACTCATCTCGCCGGTATACATCATCCCAATCTTCAATAAGGTGACGCGCCTCGACAATCCGAAAGTGGTCGACCCCATCCTGAGCATGGCGCGCGCCAACGGCATCCCCGCAAAAGATGTATTCGAGATCGACGCCTCCAAGCAGACGACACGCATGAGCGCCAACGTCAGCGGCTTTGCCAGCACCATGCGCATCACCCTCAACGACAATCTCCTGCGCCGCGGCTCACCCGAAGAAATTCAAGCCGTCATGGGACATGAAATGGGCCACTACGTGATGAACCACGTCTACAAGGGCATCACAGAGTTCTCGATCATCATCGTGCTTTTCTTCGCATACTTGTATTGGGGACTGGGCTGGACGCTCCAACGCTGGGGCGACAAGTGGCAGATTCACGGCGTGGGCGACACGGCTGTGCTTCCCTTGGTGATACTACTCGGCTCGATGTTCTTCTTCGTTCTCACGCCGGTAACGAACACCTTGACCCGCGTCCAGGAGC
This sequence comes from uncultured Acidobacteriaceae bacterium, assembly GCA_963778255.1. Lineage (GTDB taxonomy): Bacteria > Acidobacteriota > Terriglobia > Terriglobales > Acidobacteriaceae > Acidiflorens. Next base: position 21,909 of record CAVZUP010000182.1, on the reverse strand, counting down.
ACGAAGCCGATCTATACGGATTGAACACCAGCCGCCAGCCCGACGGCTTCGCCCAGGCCGCTATCCATCTGGGCGAATACCGCAAAATGAATCCCGGCCCCGTCGAGGAGTGGATTTTCTTCGACCACCCCAGCGGACGCAATCGCATCTACGACGCCATGCGCTGGAAAGCCGAGAACCTGAAATTGTTCACCGCGCAACCGCCGAATTAGTTCTTCTTCTCCGCAGCTGGCTCCGCGTGCTTCACTTCGCCGTAGCGCTGCGCCAGCCAAGTGCGCACTTCCTTCGGGTCGTACTTGAACGGACCGTTGCCGCCCTTGTAGGAGATGCGTCCACTCTCATCAATAATGTAGAGCCGCTCCGGCCAAGCCGCGTAAGCGTCGTTCGCCGCATTGCTCATTTCATCAATGCCAAAGGGCAACGGATATTTGAACCGCCGCGTGAAATCGTTCGCAATCGCAATGCGCTGCTCCAGAGTCTTCGGCTGGACGTAGCAAACATCGTCCTTACCTTTTTCGTTCGACGCCATTCGCCACTCGTCGATGGGATGCGCTTCCCGAATATAGATCGTCAGAAAATCGGCGTGGTCTTTGTAGTCGTCATAGATCTGCACGATGTCGCCTAACTGGCGGCGGAAAGGCGGTCAAGTAAAGCTGCCAAATACCAGCACCAGCGGACGCCCGCCGGAGCGCTCCAGAAGATGGAAGCGCGTCGTGCCATCCAGCGCCACCAGCCGCGCATCGGGAGCGCGATCGCCCACCTTGAATGTTCCCACGTGCATATGCGGCAAGGCGAACCGCACCATCTCCACGGCATCCTTAGGCCCGCCCGCCATCACACTAAGCGCGACAAACGCAACCACAAGCAACACTGCGGCAGAAACGCTTGTCCACAACAATATGCGATTCATGAAAAGTCCCGACGAAGTCCCCCACGCACCCCTGCGCGGAGTCCCCTTGATCATCGAGTCATTCAATCATTTGGAAACGACCCCTGAACATAGTCCTTAAAGATTACAATTCTTAGGATTAAGGTGATCCCGATTTCCAGCCCGCCGAAACGCAAGATTCCGTAGTACGCTGATGGCGGATGGCGAACCACTGCCTGCTCTATTACATCACCGACCGTAGCCAGTTCCGCGGAGACGAACGCGCCTGCCGCCAAGCCCTGCTAGCCAAAATCGCCGAGGCCGCCCAAGCCGGAGTCGACTACATCCAGCTCCGCGAAAAAGATCTAAACGCAAGAGAACTGGAACTGCTAGCCCGGGAAGCCGCCGCAGCCATACGAGAGAATCAATCGCCTACTGGCCACCGGCCACCGGCCACTCTCCTGCTAATCAACCATCGCACCGACGCAGCTCTAGCCGCCGGAGCCGACGGCGTCCATCTCCGCGCCAACGATGTAGCACCAAAAGAAGTCCGCCAGATGTTGGAAGCGTCTGCCCACCGCCCACTGACCACTGACCACTTTCTAATAGTCGCCTCCTGCCACTCCGTAGCCGACATCCGCCGCGCCGAATCCGCGAAAGCCGATTTCGCCGTCTTCGCTCCCGTCTTCGGAAAAAGAGGCGCTATCGGAACGCCCCCAGCTGGCCTGCTCGCCCTGCGCGAAGCTTGCCATGCAAAAATCCCCGTCTTCGCTCTAGGCGGTGTCACGCTGGAAAACGCCGCGTCCTGCCGCGAAGCCGGAGCCGCCGGCCTGGCCGCCATCCGCCTCTTCCAGGAAAATAATATCGAAGATGTAGTCCGCAAGCTGCGCGACCTCTGAAGCCATGGACCCAACGCTGCCATCGCTAGTCCGCATCCCCGCCGGCTGTTTTCAAATGGGCTGTGACTCCGGACAAGACAACGAAAAACCAGTCCACCAAGTCTGGGTAGACGAATTTCTGCTAGCCAAGTATCAAGTCACGAACGCCGACTACGCACCCTTCCTGCAAGGCACCGCATCACCGCCGCCATTCTGGACCAACCCCGCCTTCAACCATCCCGATCAGCCCGTGGTAGGAATCTCATGGCACGAAGCCGTCCGCTACTGCGCCTGGCTAAGCGCCACGACGGAAAGAAAATTCCGGCTACCCACCGAAGCCGAGTGGGAGCGCGCCGCCCGAGGAGGCTATGAAAATGACAACGCAGCCGCACTCTACCCCTGGGGCAACACGCCCCCGCTATTGCTCCCGGGCTACGCAGCTCGTTGCGCCGGAGCCTGGAAAACAGGTCCCGAGCCAGTAGGCCAAGCCGAGCCCAACGCATACGGACTCTTCAACATGTGCGACAACGTCCACGAATGGTGCCGCGACTGGTATGCGCCCGATTACTACGCGTCCTCGCCCGAGCGCAATCCCCAGGGCCCCAAAACCGGCGTCCGCCGCGCTTCTCGCGGAGGCTCCTGGCGTCACCACATCAAAATGTCCCGCTGCGCCGCCCGCTCCAGCATCCCTCCCGAATTCCAGTACGCCGACTACGGTTTCCGCGTAGCCTGTGAAGTAAAATTGCAAGTGAAAGGTTAGAGGTCACATTGCAGAGGTCATACCCTCTTAGAACAGGTTCACCTCTGCAATCTGACCTCTGACCTCTGCAATGTTCTTATGACCGACCTAGCCTTTCACTACCTCGAAGAAATGAAGCGCCAATTCCGCGGCCACAAGCGCATGGGCGAAGCCGCCCTGGCCCAACTCGAAGACAAAGATTTTTTCGTAGCCCTCGATCCGGAATCAAATTCCATAGCCACGCTAGTCCGCCACATCGCCGGCAACGCCCGCTCCCGCTTCACCGACTTCCTGACCACCGACGGCGAAAAGCCCGACCGTTTTCGCGACCAGGAATTTGAACTCTCGGCGAAGACCACGCGCGAAGATGTGATGCGGTGGTGGGAACAAGCGTGGTCGCATATATTTACCGCGCTAGATTCACTCACACCCGAAGACGTCCAACGCATCGTGACCATCCGCCAGGAACCGCACACCGTCCCGCAGGCCCTCAACCGCGCCCTGGCCCACTACGCCCAGCACATCGGACAAATCGTCTTCCTGTCCAAGCACCTGCGCTCCGCTCAATGGAAATCGCTAAGCATTCCGAGAGGCAAGTCGGAAGACTACAAAACCGCCAGCCCAAGAACCCACAGTCGCGGAATGTACAAGACGTAACGGCATCGCCGCGCCCCGTAGCGCCGGCGTCCCGCCGGCTGTAGCGTGGGCGTCTCGCCCACGCCGCAAGCAAAGTGAAAGTGGCCCCCGAACCGCGTTTGCGTTAGATTGATTCCGTGATGGCCAACCACTCCAGTGACCGCGGACTGTCTGCCCTGCCTTTCGACGTAATCCCTGCGGCGACTCGCCTTCGCTGTGCAAAGTTGCTCGCAGCCGCAGCGGCGGCCTATGCCCTCTTGTGGTGGGTTGGATTTCAAAAATTCTTCCTGAACGACGCCGAGGGCCTGGCCGCCCTCCTGCAAATCATCGGAACTCTCTACAGCGTCGTCTACGCCTTCGCCACCTACGTGATTTGGGGGCAGTTCACCGCCGTCGAAAGTGAGATTCGCAAAGAGTCCGGAGCGCTCAAGGATCTGCTCCTTTTCAGCAATCCGCTCAAAGAGGCCGTCCGCGAACCTATGGTGCGCGCGGTGAAGCTCTACGCCAGAGCGGTGGTGGAAACCGAATGGCGCGCGCTCTCCAGAAATGAGAACACCGAAAAATCTGACCGGCTATTCAATGAAGTTATTTCCAGCGTGACCCACATGAAGCCCGAAGACGACACCGAGCGCCTGCTGTACGACCGCCTGCTCGACATCGCCAACCAGGCCAGTGCGCATCGGGACGAAAGACTATCTCTCAGCGCAAAAAGAATGCCGCAAACGCTTTTTCTTTTTGTCACCCTCACGGCGTCTACAATTCTGTTCCTGCTCTTCTTTTATCCGTTCCGCAACGCGGCCCTTGGAGTAGTCTCGGTTGCCATCACCACCATGCTGCTGTTCTTCGCGCACTTCGTGCTCACCGACTTGGACAACCCCTTTGAGGGAACATGGAACGTCGGATCGGAGCCGTTCAGCGAACTCGTAACAAAGTTCAGGTAAGTTCCTTTCTGGCGAGACCGCCCGGTCGGCGGCGTTCAAATCGCGGGTGTAGAATTACCCGTTTGCTCTTATAAATTCCGCCTTCCTAAGGGAGCGTTCATGCCCAGCACCATGCTCGCCGTAGTCAAGCCAGAAGCCGCGCCCGGCGCGGAAATTCGCGAAGTCAGGATTCCCGCCTACGGCCGCACCGACGTCCTCTGCAAAGTCAAAGTCGCCTCCATTTGCGGCACCGATCTCCACATCTACGAATGGGACCACTGGGCCCAGGGACGCATTCATCCCCCGCTCATCCCCGGACACGAATTCTGCGGCGAAGTCGTGGCCTTCGGCGATGAAGTCACCAGCGTCAAGGAAGGCGATTTCGTCTCCGCCGAAATGCACGTAGCCTGCGGCAAGTGCCTGCAATGCCGCACCGGAGAAGCCCACATCTGCCAGCACGTCAAAATCATCGGCGTCGATACCAACGGAGCCTTCGCCGAATACGTGGTCATCCCCGAATCAAACATCTGGAAGCTCGACCCCGCCATCCCGCAGGAGTACGCCTCCATCCTCGATCCCCTGGGCAACGCCGTGCACACCGTGTTAGCCGGAGAAATCGCCGCAAAAACCGTAGCCGTCACCGGCTGTGGCCCCATCGGCCTGTTCTCGATCGCCGTAGCCCGAGCCGTAGGCGCAACCACCATCTTCGCCATCGAGGTCAACGAGCACCGCCGCAAGCTGGCAACAAAAATGAACGCCGACTACGCGCTCGATCCGTCCAAAGATGACGTCCGCGCCATAGTAGCCGAAAAAACTGGAGGCCTGGGCGTAGACGTAATCCTCGAAATGGCCGGCCATCCCGACGCGATTCGTTTAGCCTTCGACATCGTCCGTCGCGGCGGACGCGTCTCCCTGCTGGGCCTCACCTCGAAGCCCATCCCGCTCAACTTCTCCGAAGACATCATCTTCAAAGGCCTGACCATCCAAGGCATCAACGGCCGCCGCATGTATCAGACGTGGTATCAAATGACCGCATTGCTGAAAGCTGGACGCCTGGATCTTCATCCCGTAATCACCGACCGCATCGCGATGAAAGATTTTTCCCAAGCCATGGCCCGCCTGAAAACCGGAGAAGCCAGCAAGATCTTGGTCTACCCCAACGGAACGAAATAAAAAATCCCAGGTGCCGGGTGGCTCAGGCCTCGCGCGTTTCGAGACCTGGGAGTAACCGCCTCCAATCCCTTCCGCGCCTGCCCTAAAATGAGACTGGTAAACTGTACCAACGGAGAGGTGGCCGAGTGGTTGATGGCTCCGGTCTTGAAAACCGGCGTACCCGAAAGGGTACCGGGGGTTCGAATCCCTCCCTCTCCGCCATTCAAAGGTTGTGATGAGACTCCCAAGACGAAAAATTGCAATCTCCCTCCTGCTGCTCGCCAGCACCCTCGCCTTCGCCCAGCAACGCCGTAAAGTCATCATCAATCAGGATTGTTCCGGCCCCGGCGGCAGCAACATGCAAACCCTGTTGACCTTGATTCAATCGCCAAAGGTGGAAGTTCTCGGCATCACCGTGGTCAGCGGCAACCAGTGGCGCGACGAAGAGGTAGCCCATACCCTCCGCCTACTGGAACTCATCGGCCGCACTGATATCCCCGTCGTCCCCGGAGCCGAGTTCCCGCTCGTCCATCGCCGCAATGAAGCTCAGCTGTGGCAGGCACGCTATGGAAAAGTCGCTTTCGCCGGCGCTTGGGACGATCGCTGGTGGCACGAACACGACGTGATTCCAAAACTCCTAGAAGGCCAGCCCACGACAAAACCGGCCGATGAAGACGCCGCTCACTTCCTGATTCGCATGGTGCACAAGTATCCCCACGAAGTCACCATCTATGAGGGCGGTCCCATGACCAACCTCGCCCTGGCCAACGCGATCGATCCGCATTTCGCCGAACTGGCCGAGGGTCTGGTCTTCATGGGCGGAAGCCTGAACCCGCAGACCGACGATCCCGAATTCATCAGCGCGCCCCGTCACGAATTTAATTTCTGGTTCGACCCCGAAGCCGCGAAGAGCGTGTTAGCCGCGCCCTGGAAGAAAATTGTTTGCACCCCGGTCGACATTTCGATCAAAACCAGAATCACCAACGCCATGGTTGCGGAGATCAAGCAGAGCAACAATCCCGCCGCGCAATACGTAGTGAAATATTTCATGGCCGACCAGGGCGGTTCCTACATGTGGGACGAACTAGCCGCCGCCGCGTGGATCGATCCCACCCTGATCACCAGGAAAGAAGTCCGTTACATGAGCGTGGATATCGATCACGGCCCAGCCTACGGCAACACGCTCACGTGGACGGACAAGGACAACCCCAAGCTAGGTGCGCAGCCAGTTGAAATCCAGATGGATTTGGATCTAGCAAAATTCAACCAGATGTTTGTCGAACTAATGAAAGCACCGACCCCACAAGCTCACTGAGCTTAGCCACAGCAGAGTTGCAACCATGAATCAGAATCGTGCCGGAAAATTTTGGCAACTCGCAGCCTTCATCGCTCTAATATCGTTCGTATCGCTCGTATCAACGACCGCTTCTTCCGATGAATGGAAGCCCAGCCACGGGCTAGTCTCGGTGTCAGGCGTAATGAATCTAACCGAACCGCCGCCTCCGTCCGAAGTTTTTTTCTCCGGCCCCGACAGCCCCGCACAAGCCGCCGGCTGGCTAGACGGACTCAAGGCATGGCGCGCCGATCGCCGCGTCCGGCTGCGATACGACGGCTCCCAGTACGAACGCCCCGACCTCGAATGGACCCAGCACATCTTCCTGCAAGTGCAGGTCCTGATCTGGGATCGCAGTCTGTACGACCCGGAGAAGGCCGAATACACCGTCGACCGTTTCTTGCATGAAACCGAACAACGCCTGGGAAAAATCGACGCCGTCCTCATCTGGCATGTCTATCCAAACCTCGGAGTCGACGATCGCAATCAGTTCGACCTTTTGCAGGATCTCCCCGGAGGGTTACCCGGCCTCAGCCGCCTGGTCGATCAATTTCACCATCACGGCGTAAAAGTTTTCTTTCCTTTTCTAGCCTGGGACACTGGCACGCGCGAAGAAAGCAACGTCGAGAAAGCAATTTCCCAGGAACTAAAAGCCATCGGCGCGGATGGCATCAATTTCGATACGCTGGAAACAGTTCCACCATCCTTCCGTCAGGCCTCCGACGCCATAGGCGCGCCATTAGCGCTCGAACCCCAATTTCAGCCGCGCGACGAATCCATCGCCTGGTCCAACATCTCTTGGAACGACTGGGTCACCTGGGAGGGTAAGCCATACCCGTTCATTCCCATGGTCAGCAAGGCCAAGTGGTTCGAGCCGCGTCACAGCGTAAGCGTGACCGATCGTTTCACCCGCGACAAAACCGATAGCCTGCAACATGCCTTCTTCAACGGACAGGGCTATGCCGTCCTCGAGAATCTCTGGGGCTTCTGGTATGGCATGAATCCCAACGACGCCGAAGCGCTTCTGCGTTTCACCGCCATCGAACGAGCCATGGCCGACAACCTTCGCAGTTCCAATTGGGAGCCTCATGCCGCAAACCTTCAGAACGCCGATGGCGTTTTCGCCAGCCGCTTCCCCCATCACTCCAGCACTCTCTGGACCATCGTCAACCGCAATGAATACGACGTTGCGGGCGCGGAAATGCGAGTCCCGTTCCACCAGGGCCTGCGCTTCTACGATCTGTGGCATGGAACTGAACTGAAGCCATCGGTGCAGGGAAGCGACGCCACCATAAGTTTTGCCATCGAAGGGCGAGGCTTCGGCGCCATCCTGGCAACAGAAGAGGATCCAACCAGCGCCCGCCTCAAAGACATTCTGCCGTATATGGCGCAACGCTCCCAGCGTCCGTTGTCGAGTTTTTCACGCGAGTGGAAGCCGGTGCCGCAAACCATGGTTGGGGTGAAAGCCACAAAACCCGCATCCACCGCGCCGTCTGGCATGGTCATGATTCCCGGTGGCAACTACAATTTTCAGGTTCACGGCATCGAGATCGAAGGCGGCAACGATCCCGGAGTCGATGTCCAGTATCCCTGGGAAAATTCACCCCGCCGCTATCATTCTCACCCCATGCACGTCCCCGGATTCTATATAGACCGCACGCTCGTGACGAACGCCGAGTTCGCAAAATTCCTGACCGCGACCGCTTACCATCCCAAGGACGATCACAATTTTCTACGCGACTGGAAAGATGGGAATTATCTCCAAGGCTGGGAGAACAAGCCCGTAACCTGGGTTTCGATCGAGGATGCTCGCGCCTATGCCGAATGGGCCGGCAAACGCTTGCCTCACGAATGGGAATGGCAATACGCCGCCCAATCCGCCGAAGCCCAAATCTATCCCTGGGGAAACGATTGGAATCCAGCCGCCACAGCGCCGCCCGATCACGGCCGCACCATTTCGCCGCTAGCAAACGTGGAAGCGTTTCCCGCCGGTGCCAATCCGTTCGGAGTTCTTGATTTAGTCGGAAATATTTCGCAGTGGACCGACGAGTTCCGCGACGACCACACTCGCGCTGCGATTGTCCGCGGTGGCGCGGCCTATCAGCCCCGCGGATCGATCTGGTATTTCCTGCAAACCTATCGTCTCGATGAACACCAGAAATATCTGCTAATGTCTCCCGGCCGCGACCGCGCCGCCACCATCGGTTTCCGCTGCGTCATGGATGCGCAAACCCAACCATCAACCGCAGAAACCTTTTAACTCTTTGTTATTTCAGGGGACTTTTTCCAATGCGAACCCGAACTCATCTAGCAATTCTCGCCAGCCTGCTCCTGATTGCGTGTTCCGCCACAGCAAAGACCAAAGACCACTATTCGCAACCCGGCCCCATCCATCTCGATCGAGATGCCGAGAAGTGGGCGCAGCACACCCTGAGCAAAATGTCCGTCGAAGAGAAAGTCGGACAGCTCTTCATGGTCTGGGCTCGGGGAGAATTCTTCAACGTAAACAACCCCGAGTACCTGCGATTCTTGGACGAGATTCAGCGTTACCACGTCGGTGCCTTCGCATTCTCCATCCCCGTGGAGGGCCCGTTCCTCATCCGCAGCCAGCCCTACGAAGCCGCCATGCTTCTGAATCATCTGCAGCAGCAGTCCAAGCTGCCCTTGCTGATCGCCGCCGACTTCGAAAGCGGATTATCCACGCGACTGGCCGGCACCACTGTATTTCCGCAAGCCATGGCCTTCGGCGCGGCGGGAAAACCCGAATATGTCGAAAGCTTCGGCAAGATCGTTGCGCTAGAAGCCAGAGCCATCGGAGTCCACTGGAATTTTTTCCCTGTAGCCGACGTAAACTCCAACCCCGCCAACCCCATCATCAATACGCGCTCTTTCGGTGAGAACCCGCAGCAGGTAGGCGAAATGGTAGCGGCCTACATCCGCGGAGCGCACGCCAACGGAATGCTCACCACCGCCAAGCATTTTCCCGGACACGGCGACACCGCCACCGACACGCACCTCGGCGTCGCACAAGTGAGTGGCGACATGGCAAGGCTAGAATCCGTCGAGCTTCCGCCGTTTCGCAAAGCAATCGAAGCCGGAGTCGATGCCGTAATGGTCGCGCACGTCACCGTGCCCGCCCTCGAGAGCGATCCCAACCGCGTGGCCGTGACCTCGCCCGCCATCGTCACCCATTTACTAAAAGAGCAACTAGGCTTTCATGGCCTCGTAGTCACCGACGCTCTGGACATGGGAGGCGTAACCCGTCTGTATGCGGCAAACATCGGCCGCGAAGCCGTAGACGCCTTTAAAGCTGGAAACGACGTGCTCCTCATCCCGCCCGACCTCGATGCCGCCTACCGCGCCATGTTGGCCGCCGTGAACAGCGGAGAAATCTCCCGCGATCGTCTCGACAGCTCGGTGCGAAAAATTCTCCAGGCCAAAGCCGAACTGGGATTGCAGCGGGCGCGACTGGTCGACGTGAACGCGCTAGACAAGCTGATCAAGCAGCCCGAAAACGCCTCGTTAGCGCAACAGATTTCCGATGACGCCATCACGCTGGTTCGCGACAATGGCAAAGTTCTGCCTCTGAAGGCGGCAAGAAAATCGCCCACGGGTCTGCCCTACCAGGCCCCGGAGGAAATCCGCAATCGCACGGTCGCCGTTATTTTTACGGATGACGTGCGCCTGGAATCGGGTCGAGTGCTGGAGCGGCAGCTTCGCGCTCGTGTGCCCGATGCCCGCATCTTCTACATCGACCCAAGAAGCGCGCAAGCCATGTCGCCAGATATCCTCAAAGCAGTCGATGAAGCCGAAACCGTGCTGGCAGTCGTCTACGCCGTACCGACTCCAGGCATGCGCAGCAACGGAGGCGCAGTTCGTCCCACCGACCCAATCGGCACTCTCCTGCAAAGTATCCTCGACCACGCCGCCGAAAAGTCCGTGGTAGTCGCGGTTGGCAATCCGTATCTGGCGCAAGGTTTCTCGGCCATCCAAACCTATCTGTGCACGTTCTCGGTGACGCCAGTCTCGGAGATCAGCGCAATCAAAGCCCTCTTCGGAGAAATCGCAATTCGTGGACACCTCCCCGTCACCATTCCGGACATCGCCCAGCGCGGCGAGGCCATTGAGCGGCCCAAGCGATGAATGCGTAGCCGAACTGCACCCGCACTTGAACTTCTCCATCTATCCGGAAGCCCCCGATGAAATCTGTTTCCGTCGCCGCCGCGTAAGGGATATCACCGAGTGTCAGCGCTCCATGGAATTCACCAGAATTGTCATCCTGAGCGAAGCGAAGGACCTGCTTCTTGTCGGCAGCAACGCTAGCTTGCCTCGCTCAGTCTTCAAACTGAGACCCTACCCTGTGACTCAGCAAACCCCGATTCAACTACCGAAGGCGACGGAGTCCATGGGCTCGGCAACGTGCCCGCCCCCGTGCGACGCTGCATAGAATCCGCACATGACCAGCACAACCAGCGTCAGAATCAGGCTGAGAATTGCCCCTGGGTATATGGAATGTGGTTTCGGAAAATAGAGAGGCATGAAACCCTCCTCTCCGGCGCAATGATGACCATCGCGCTGGAAGCACACCCGCATGGCAAAGAGGAGAGAGTGTGCAACAACAACGATCCACTGTGCAGACTAATCCCTGTAAACCAATCTGTCTGTGATTCCAAGCACAGGCCGAATCCCTCAGTAAAGGTCCCGCACGCCCTGCGTGCTCTCGATCAGACCCTTCTTCACCGAGAGCGAATACTCCGTTCCGCCATCCCCCGTCCAAGAGTTCAGATCAAAGTGCCCGCCCGTCGGAGCCTTATAGACGCGAATCTTGCGGAACGTAAGCGGTTGCCCCGCCTTGCAGACATCCGGAGCGCGCGTGGGCCGAAGAAAGTATGCGCCCTTGCCGTTCCCCACCACCGTAGCCTTGCCATCCGGCTCCACCAGCACCGCCGACTTTTCATCAATCGCAATTTCCCGCGGAGACCCCGACCATCCATCCTGCATAATGCGCGCCAGAAACCCCAGCGTCCGCCCCATGCGGTCGCGCTTGGCGAAATGCGAATCGGTCAGCAGATTCTCCAGCCGCCGATTCTTCAAGAATCCCCGCACCAGCGTCACCCGCTCAAAATAAGGATTAGGCAGCACGTCGCCAGAAGCCAGATCCTTGTCGTCCGGCTTGTCGCCCAGCGCACCATAGACAAACTCCCCCAGCACCGCCAGCCCCGCGCTGGTCCCGCCAATCGGCTTGCCCGCCGCAATATTCGCGTTGATCGCGTCCTCCACCGGAGTCCCCTTCCATCCGCGAATATAGTTAGCCTGATCGCCGCCAGTAATGAAGACGACTTCCGCGTGCCCAATAATCTCCGCCACCGCCGGCTCCAGCGCGGCCTGCCGATCAGGAATAATCAGCGTGGCCACCGAGTTCGTCTTGCACAGCCCGTTGACGTAGGAGTTATATTCGTCGTCCCCGGTAGCCGTCAGCACCAGAAAATCGCCGCCGTTGCCCTTCTCGCACAGCCAGCGAAACGCCGCGTCCAGATCGCTGCCGCCTCCCATCATCGCCGTTCCAGCAGTGGGCTTCGTCTGGATGTCGTTCTTGTTCCCAATGCGAATGTAGCTGTAGGACCCGGCCTGGGCCACACCAGAAGCCAGCAGCAAAATCAGCGCGGATAATATTCGTAGGAAGGTGCTCATCGTCCGCCCACTATACCGGAACCCCGCTCACCGTCGCGCGTTCAGCCGGTCGAGCACGCGTTTCAATTCTTCCAGCTTCTGTCCCGCCCCGCCCAGCTTGCCCTCCGCCGTCAGCCGCTGATAGTCGGCAAGATCTCGAGCCGCTTCGGAAATCAGCGCGTTCAAATCCCCCGGCAGCCCCGGCGCAGAAGTCGCTCGCGCTGGTTCCGGTGCACCCGGCGATGCAGCTCCAGTAGCCGGAGCGCTCATCGACGAAGTCGCCCCGCCAAATAGCGCCGCCATCGCCGACTCGAACGTCGGCCCATAAGCCAGCTTATCCTGCAGCGCCAGCACCACCAGCCGCAACTCCGGCATCGGACTCCGCTCCGCCTGTAGATAAATCGGCTCCGCGTACAACAACGCCTTCCCAGACGGAATCACCAGCAACGCCCCTCGCCGCACATGCGAGCCTTGCTGATTCCACAGCGTCAATTGCCCGGAAAGCTGCGCATTCTGGTCGATCCGCGCCTCAATCTGCAAAGGCCCGTCCACCAGCTTCGTTTTAGGGAAGTTGTAAACCACCGACGAACCGTACTGCGCGCCGTCGCTGCGCCCCGCAATCCAGCCAATAAGATTGTTCCGGTTGGATGGCGTAAACGGCAGAATCTCCACAAACTCCTCGCCCGTTTCGCCCGGCAGTTTCATCAGCACAAAATTCGGCTGCATCGCCTGTGTCGTTTGCTGCCCGCCCTCGGCCATGCCCACTTCGGTAGCGACCGTCCACAAATCCTCGCGGTTGTAGAACGCTTCCGCATCCGTCATGTGATACAGCCCATAGACTTCCGCCTGCAGCTTCAGCAGCAGCTCGGGATACCGCACATGCTTGCGCAGCCCCGCCGGCATCGCCGAAGCATCCTTGAACAGCCCCGGGAAAATGCGCCGGTAGCCCGCAATAATCGGATCGTCCGTATCGAAAACGTAAAACGTAGTCGTGCCATCGTAAGCGTCGATCACCACCTTGACGCTGTTTCGCATGTAGTTAATCGAATCGTTGCCCAGCCGGTAATGCGTCGAGTATGGATAACTGTCCGAAGAAGTAAACGCGTCCATCATCCAGGAAAGCCGCCCATCGTCGCCCAGCACAATGTAAGGATCAGGCTCAAAAGTAAGAAATGGAGCCAGCGCCGTGACGCGATCCCGCAGATTACGCCGCATCAGCAGCCGGCTCTCCGGAGTCACGTCGTCGCTGAACGGCAGCTTCGCCAGATCGTCGCGGTCCAAAGCAATCATGATCCGGCGCAAGAATCCGCCCAGCACAATGCCGCCCGTACCTTCATACGAAGTAAGACTATTGCTGGCCCCCTGCGGATAATTGAATTCCTTCTGCCGCGTCTTCACATAGACGTCGGTATTGGTCATCTCGCCAAAATAAATCTCCGGACGCGTCACGCTCAGCCCGCGCACCGTGCTCTGCACCGGCATATTGCTAAGCATCAAGGTGGGCAGCCCTTCCGAAGTGAACCCATTCACCGGGTTCATCGTGATGCCGTACCCATGCGTATAAATCAGCTTGTCGTTAATCCAGTTGCGGCTGCTCTCCGGTAGCTTGTCGACATTCAGCTCGCGCGCCGCCAGCATCACCTCGCGCGTGGTGCCGTCGATGTCATATCGATCGATATCAATGTCAGGAAAATCGTAATAAGTCCGGATCTCCTGAATCTGCCGAAGCGTATCCTGCAACGCCCGCCAGTCCCACAGCCGGATGTTCTGCAGCGTAGCCTGATTATTCGCCGCGTCCGCCGCCTCGACGGTTGTCTCCGCCGGAAATTCCCGCTGCGTAATCCGGTTGAATCCGTAAGCCTGCCGCGTAAGCTCGATATTGTGCGCAATATAAGGTTGCTCGCGCACCAGTTCATTCGGCTTGACGATAAAGCTGCTGACGTACCAGCTGACTCCTTGCAAAGCGACATAACAAACCGCAGCCGGAAGAATCGCCGCCGCCAGCCAGATTCCCCGCGGCGTCCGCACCGCGTTCACCGCCGCAATCGCCGCGCCCAGAATCAAAGCCGCGCAGACAATGAGCAGTCCCGTCAGCGTGACATGCGCATCCGTGTAAGTCACGCCGCCAAAAATCGTGTGATCTTCCAGCAACAACTCAAACCGGCTGATATACACGCGCGCCGCAAGAATCGCCAGCAGAAACGTAAACGCAATCGAGAGCCCGCGCCAGGGCAACAAAACCGCCCGGCTAAGCCGTCCGCTGATCGCGCGGCTTCCACCCGTAATAAGGATGAAGAAACCGGCCAGCACGCACCCAATCACCGCCAAAGTGAGCAGCCACCCAACCATGAGCTGCCAGGCGGGCAAAGTGAACAAAAAGAAATTCAGCGGCTTACCGAAAATCGGATCAACCACCCCACTCGTAGCCGAAGGCGCATACCAGTAAAGCGACAGCGCGGGCCACTCCATCATCATGCTCGCGCCGGTACCCGCCGCAATCACCACCGAAACGCCCAGCGCGATCAACCGCAACACCGGCTCCACCGGCAGCTTCAGCGGCTGTCCTCCGACAAAAATCGTATGCCCGTCCGGCAAATCCGGATGATGCGCCCGCTTCAACGCTAGAAACGACCCATACAAAACAAGAAATGTAGCCAAGAAAAAAGCCGCAAAGATTCCCCACTGCAAGCCCAGCGATTTCCAGAACACCTCGCCGTAACCCAGCGACCCAAACCAAAGCACGTCCACGTAATACGACAACGCGGTCCGGGTGCCAAAGAAAATGGCCGCCACGATGGCCAGCAAAAACAGCATCCGGCGTCGCCGCCGTGGCGGGCGTCCCGGCAGCAAATCGATGTACTCAGGCATTCTTCAACCAGCTTTCATAAGTTGCATGGAGATTTATCCGAATGATACTCCTCTGCGATTCCGCGCCCGTTGCGCAACGAGCCTCTCAACAGCCTGCCGAAAAACTCGGCATTGCAGTTGATTTAGGGTAGAGCAGCGGTGTTGCACTTTGCCTTTGGGTGGCGCAGTGGTTTACCGCTGCGATAACACGCTCGTCTATAAGTACCGGCTTTAGCCGCCGAGGTGAGGCAGCTGCGAGAATTCCCCGCCGCTCTCTACCGCGATACCAGAAACTCCACCGCCCGCATAATCTCCCCAATCGCAATCGGAGCAGCCTTAGCCTCTCGCAACAGCCGGTTAAGTTCCGCCAATCGCGTCTCCTTGAATCGCCCCCACTCTGCGATACGAGCCTTCACCTGCGGACCAGACTCCTCATAAACCGCGATAGCCTGCACAGGCACCGCCCGATCTCCACTCTCCACCACGCGCAAAGCCGAAGCCAGCCCCGTGTAAGCATCCTGCAGTCCCGAGCCCGCCGAATTCCGAAGAATCCCGCCCAGCTCCGATTGCGCCGAAGCCAAAGCCCCCTTGAGCTGCGAGCCCAGTACTCCCGGCTTCTGTTGCAAGTCCGCCACCTGCTTCTGCACCGATTCGATCTCGCTCATAGCCCGCCGAGCAGCAATGGTCTCGCCAAAAATCTTTTCGCCTAACTGAAACTGCTGCGTAAGCGTCTCCAACGTAGCCGGCGACCGCGGATCCATAACCACGCGCAATTCATGACTCTGCGTTTTCCCATCCACCGTCAGCCGCAGCTCATACATTCCCGGCACAGCCTTGGGCCCTCGCGGATCATGAAACTCCGCATCTTCATCCGCGCTCGGCCCGCCCGAACTACCCCACGTAAGATTCCACACAAAGCGATGCAAGCCCGCGCGCGTATCCAGCACTTCCGGCTTAGGAAACCAACGCTCGGCAACCGGAAGCGGCTGATGCTTCCAAGTCTCCTGCCCTTGCGAAGAATGCCCTTCTAACTCTAACGACCGCCCCTCCGCCGAAAACTTCCTGACCAGATTCTTCTGCGAGTCAAAAACTTCCAGCCTCACCGAGCTAGCCGTCGCCGGCAAAAAATAATCGATCATCGCCCCACTAGGAGGATTGTCCGCCGTAGGTTCTTCCGGCGGAAGCGGCGTTCCCGTAAACGAATCGTTATCCACGCGAATCGCCGTAGCCGGACGATAAAGCCAAGCCCCGCCCGCCCTCTTAGCCTCCACCGCCTGCCGCAAAGGCGTGATGTTATCGAGAATCCAGAACGACCGCCCAAACGTGGCGATCACCAGATCATCCCCATGGATCGTAAGATCGCGCACTCCACTAACCGGCAAATTCAATTGCAAGGATTGCCAGTGGTCTCCATCATCCCAGGACGCATAAACTCCAAATTCGGTCCCTGCAAACAGCAGCCCCCTACTCTGCGGATCCTCCCGAACCGCCCGCAAAAATGCCGGAGCCGCAATCCCATCAGCAATCAGTTGCCACGTAGCTCCATAATCCCGAGTGCGATAGATATAAGGAGTCCGATCGTCCAGCCGCGAGCGATCAACCGCCGCATAAGCCATGGCAGGATCAAAGTGCGAAGCTTCGATCAACGAAATCTTGCTCCACTCGCTAATCCCCGCCGGAGTAACATCCTTCCAGTTCTTTCCTCCATCGCGAGTCACGTGAATCAGCCCCGTATCGCTCCCCGCCCAAATCAAATCGCGGTCAAGCGGCGAAGGCGCAACCGTAAACACCACCCCATAACCGCCAAGCTTTGCCTCCGCAAGAGTTGGCGTCTTCTTCGCATCCGCACCGCGCGCATCGCCAGTCGCCCCCGTCAGATCCGGACTAATCGTCTCCCAATGCAGCCCGCCATCTCCCGTCTTCATCACATACTGCGTCCCCAGATAAAGCGTGGTCGAGTCCACCGGCGAAAGCACCAAAGCCGGAGTCCACGGATCGCGATACTTGCGCTCATGCACCTCCGCGTCCCACGCAAATGCCGGCCAGGGAGAAACATCCTGGCTGAAACCATCGCGCTTGTTGTACCGATACACCGACCCATAAGTCCCACTCATATAACTAATGTTAGGGTCCTTCGGATCGACCACCAGATATCCGCTCTCGCTGTCCGCCGGAACAAACCAGTCCCGCGCCGTAATCCGCTCATGGTCGGTGCGGCTGAACACCGCCGCGCTGCCGCTATCCTGCTGCGTGCCGTAAACCGCGTAAGGAAACTGATTGTCGGTGGTCACATGGTAGAACTGCGCCGTAGGCTGGTTATACCAACTACTCCAGGTCTGCCCGCGATTCAAGCTGAGCGTGGTCCCTTGGTCCGTCCCCAATATCATGCTCGCTGAATTCTTCGGATCGATCCAAAGCTGGTGATAATCGTCCCCGCCCGGCGCGCCGCGCAAAACCGAAATCGTCTTCCCGCCATCTTCCGACCGGTAAAGCGCGACATTCGGCATGTAGATCACGTCCGCATTCTGCGGATCGATGGTGATGCCGTTGAAGTACCAAGCCCGGCTAGTAAGTCGAGCGTCGGAGTTAGCCAGCACCCACGTGTTCCCGCCATCGTCCGAGCGATAAAGCCCGGACTTCTTCGCATCGCCCTTCACTTCAATCAGCGCATAAACACGCCGCCCATCCGTAGCCACATCCACCCCAACCCGTCCCCACTCGCCCGCCGGCAGCCCATTTCCATCCAAACGCTTCCAGATCGTGCCGCCATCGAGCGACCGGTAAAGCCCGCTGCCCGCCCCATCCAGCGGAGCATAAGCGCTCCACGGAGCACGCCGAGTCTGCCAGGCTCCCACAAACAAAATCTGCGGCGCGGACGAACACATAGCCACATCCGAAATCCCAACCTCCGATCCCAAATCAAGCACCCGCGTCCAATGCGCTCCCCCATCAACCGACTTGAAAACGCCACGCTGATCGTTCGGAGCATAAGCATGTCCCAGCGCGCCAACATAAACAACGTCAGCATTCCGCGGATCAATCACAATCCGGCTGATCTGCCGTGTATCCTCTAGCCCAACGCGATGCCAGGTCGAGCCGCCGTCACTCGACTTATAAACTCCGTTGCCGGAAGAAAGGTCCTCCCGAATATCGCTCTCTCCCGTCCCCGCATAAATCGTCTTAGGATCGGACGGAGCCACCGCCAAAGCCCCAATCGACCCCACCGGCTGCCCGTCAAAGATCGGAGTCCACACCACTCCCGCATCCGTCGTTTTCCAGATCCCGCCATTCACCGCGCCAAAATAAAAAGTAGTTGAGTCGCCCGGAACCCCGGCCACCGCCACTGCGCGTCCCCCGCGAAAAGGCCCAATCAGCCGCCATTGCAGCCCATTCACCAGTTCCGCAGGAACCGGCTGCCCCACCGCCGCAACCGCAAACAGCAGCAAGAGACACGTAGACATACAACCTAGCAACCGCAATCTGAATATAAGCAAGTGTTATCCCCTAGTCCTCGATAGCAAGCGTGGATGACATTCTAATGCCCGGCTTCCCAATCGCGCACCTGTCCCGCCTCCTCATCTATCCGCCGGATCTATCCGCCGGGTGCCCCAGGTCTCGCGCTTTTCGAGACCTGGGATTCCACCGCTGCCGAAGACTTCCCGTCGTGTCTCAGCCCGGTTTCATCACCCAGAATTGTCATGTCATCCTGAACGGAGCCGAAGGGGAAGGACCTGCTGTTTGTCGGCAGCAAATCCAACTTGCCTCGCTCAGTTTTCAAACTGCGACACTACCGATATCAGGGCTCACCTTCGCGCTGACACCCAAAAAACAAAACGGCAGGGCCGACCCCCTGCCGTCTCGCGTGTATCCAAAAATTCTGGGGCCCCTACTTACCTTTGTTGACAACTTTCTTGAGTTCGTTCCCGGGAGTAAATTTCGCGACTCTACGAGCGGCAATCTTGATGGTGGCACCCGTCTGCGGATTCCGGCCATTGCGGGCCTTGCGTTGCGAAACGGAAAACGTGCCGAATCCAATCAAGGCCACGCGGTCGCCTTTGCGAAGGGCAGCGGTAATGCTGTCCACGGTGGTATCGATCGCGGTCGTCGCCTGTGCCTTCGAAATACTGCAGGCTCCGGCGATCCGGTCAACCAGATCAGCTTTATTCATGCTCTCTCCTGACACTTCGTCATTTCGGTTCCCGCGCATCGGCCGGGGAGGAGAGCTCAACGCGCGAGCACCGGCGATGGCTATTCTCCTCCGTGCCACGGCTTTGTCAATGGGAAACACGTGCCAGTTGCCGGTTTTGACACCTAAAGCTCCCGGATGCGCCTGCAATCGTGGGGAAATAAGCCAGAGGTACCCGCGTTTCCTCGTGCAACCGCGTGGTGATAGCTTTTCTCAGGACACTGAATCGGAGTTCCCCTCTTGGTGTCGAATCGAGCGAGCAGCCCTGTTTTCCAAGATTCTCCACAACCCGCCCCCGCTCTCCACAGGATGTACACAGAGAACTCCCGCTTTCGAGTTGCGGACCAGCCCGCCCAGGGTGCAGAGTCTAAGTACACACTGATTTCATCATTATGATTTCATCGCTATGAAGACAGCAGCCGAAGTTTGCCCCCTCTGCGCGGGCTCAGGATGGAAGCCGGTTCAAGGAGGTCCCGACGCTGGCGTCACCCGTTGCGATTGCCAGTTGCGCGCGCGCAGTGGCGCCCTGATCGCAGTGGCGCACATTCCAAAAAGATATGAGCACTGCGAGCTCTCGAACTTCACCACCGATTTCCCCGGCGCCGACCGCTCCATAGCCCTAGCTCAGATCAGCGCCTCGCGTTTCGTACAGGAGTTCGACCCCCGCGGCGGCACCGGCCTGCTCCTGGTCGGAGGAATCGGCACCGGCAAGACCCACCTAGCCGTAGGCATTCTGAAAGAACTCATCGCCACCCGCGGAAGCTCCTGCCTTTTTTGCGACTATCGCGAGCTCCTGAAAGAGATTCAGAACTCCTACAACAATTCCGTTCAGGCAACCGAGCTCCAAGTGCTGCGCCCCGTGTTTGAAGCCGAGATCCTCCTGCTCGATGAGCTCGGAGCCGTGAAACCGAGCGAATGGGTGTGGGACACCGTCAGCCTCATCCTAAACACTCGCTATAACGACAATCGCACCACCATCATCACCACGAATTTTCCCGACGAGCCGCCCGCCGGTGTAAGCCGATCGCTATCGCCAGCGCGAGCCGCAACCCGCGAAGAAACCCTAGGAGACCGCATCGGCGAGCGCATGCGCTCACGTTTGCACGAAATGTGCCGCTTCGTAAGAATGGATGGCCCCGACTTCCGCCAAAAATTCAAAAGCGCCAGCTTCGGATAAGGTCAAAAGTCAGATGTCTGATTGCAGAGGTCAGAGCCTCCAACTCGAGAAGGTTCTCACCTCTGCAATCTGACCTCGAACCTCTGACCTAATCTACAATCGCCAAGTGCTGACCGAGCGCATCCAGTTCCGTCCCGAAGCCGACGCCGAACTCTTCTCTGCCGTAGCCGCCGCCCCCGCCATCTTTCTTCTGCGAGGAGAAGACCCCAACTCCGAGCCCTACGTCAGCAAGACCGCCAACCTGCGCCGCCGTCTCCAACGCCTGCTTTCCGCTCCCGAGGAGCATACCCGCCGCCTCAACCTGCGCCATCGCGTCCGCTCCATCGAGTACACGCTGACCGGCTCCGATTTCGAATCCGGATTCCTCCTCTATCAAGTCCAGCGCGCCGCCTTTCCCAAAACTTACGCCAATCGTCTGCGCCTGCGCTTCGCCCCGCTAGTCAAGCTGCACCTCGAAAACGAATTCCCCCGCGCCTCCGTCACCACCCGCCTCGGACGAATCTCAGGCAAGAACGTCTACTACGGTCCGTTCGCGTCCCGCCTCGCGGCGGAAAAATTCATGAACGACGCCCTCGACTTTTTCAAAATGCGCCGTTGCGTAGAAGATCTCCATCCCGATCCCCAATTCCCCGGCTGCGTCTATTCCGAGATGAAAATGTGTCTGGCCCCATGTTTTCGCGGCTGCACCGATGACGAGTACCGAGCCGAAGTCACCCGCGTCGAGCACTTCCTGGACTCAAGCGGCGAATCGCTCAAACGGCAAATGGCCGCCGAGCGTGACGACGCCTCCGCCAAAATGGAATTCGAAACCGCCGCCGCCATTCATTCCCGGCTCGACAAGCTAACTCCCGTGTTGCAGCAGTTGCCAGAGTTCGTCCACAGAATCGACCGCGGCCACGCAGTAATCGTGCAGAAATCAAGGCAGCCCGAAAGCGTAGCCTTGTTCCGCGTGGACGCGGGCGCGATCGCCGGCCCGCAAGCATTTCCTATCTCTGGCCCCGAACACACCAAAACGCAATCCATGGAAGCCCGCATCCAGCAGGCGCTCGCCGCGTTCCCCCCGTCGCAACCCGCCAGCGCCATCGAGCGCATGGAGCACCTAGCCATCCTCAAGCGCTGGTGCTATCGCGGCACCCGCGTAGGAGAAATCTTCTTCGCCGATGCCAAAGGAGACCTCCCCATGCGCCGCCTGGTCCGAGGCATTGGACGAGTCTACAAAGGCGAAGCCCCCGAGATTCTCCCCGCGTGAAGACTTGTTCGCCGCCGAGAGACCGAGAGCGCCGAGGAAACCCTTCGTGGGTTTTGCAGATGCAGGCAGGTTCGCTAGGTTTTGAATTTCCCCTCAGATCTTCTCGGCGCTCTCGGCGTCTCGGCGGTGAAACTCCCTAAGCCGCCCGCACCGCCACCGCCGGCCGCTTCCGGAACACCACCCGCATCTCCTCCCGCCAGTGCTCGTCAATCCCCAGCACTTCCCAATCAATCTCGGGCGACAAATACCGCAGA
>CAVZUP010000181.1:0-8075 GCA_963778255.1 uncultured Acidobacteriaceae bacterium | reverse complement strand
CTCGATCAATGCCCAGATCGAAAGCGCGCCGATTGTCGACGCCCGTCAGGCCGTCGACCAGTGCCAGCCGCGCCAGCCGATCCTCGAGGAGCTTACGTTTTGTCACGTCGCGCATACAGACCACGACCGACATTACTCCATCGCTCTTCTTCTCCAGAACCCGCACCTTGTTTTCGAGCCAGATGCGGTCGCCGTCCTTCCGGACGGCCTCGACCAGAACCATGCTTGTCGGTTGGCCGTGCAGGAGCTTGTCGATGTCACCGGAGATGACGGACATCGATTCTTCAGTCACGAACTTCTCTGGCCCACACTGGAGAAGCTCCTCAGCGCTCCAGCCCACAACATCCAAAGCCGAAGGTGTGACATAGATGAACCGATGCCGGTAGTCCTTCACCTCCACCAGGCAGATCAGATCCAGACTGCCTTCTGTAAGCGCGCGAAAGTCCACACCCGGCGCGGCCAGCGCCTTTCTGCAGGTGTCAGTCCCTATGAGATTGCAGAGGATTCCTGGAACCAGACCACCGCTCATAAGGAAAGACTATCGGCATTTTTCGACAAAACCTTGAATGTAAGCAACATTAGATGTCTTTCGGGCGGCTAAGTGTGGAGAGAATCAGCACGAAGAGGTTAGATCCGAACGACGCTGCCGCCCGGCTCACTTCTTCCCAAATAAGTTATCCACCACACCGCGTCCCATCGCCCCCCCGAACGCCCCGGCAATTCCCGGCAGGAATGCCAGAAACGATTCGTAGATCTGCGCCCGCTCCGGCTTTTGCGTAAGGAACCAATAGGCCAGCCACTCCACTACCGGCACGAACACTCCCACCAGCACCACCCAGCGCCACGGACTGCGGGGACTCAGGAATCCCAGCACCATGTTCGCCGCCAGCACCGCCGTAGCCGTCAGCAACAGATCGCCGACCTTGATGTCCAGCCAACCCGCCCCCACTCCCGAAAGCACCGCCAGCAGATAATAAAATCCGTCGCCGCCCCGTTTGCGCTCCGGAATAATCCCACCCCAGCTCGTCGTCATAATCTCCATCTTACGAGTACGTATAAAACCCGCGCCCGCTCTTCCGTCCCAGCCAGCCCGCATCCACCATCTTGATCAGCAGCGGACACGGCCGATACTTCGGATCGCCCAGCCCATCCTGCAACACGCGCATGATGTCCAGACACACATCGAGCCCAATAAAATCCGCCAGCGTCAGCGGCCCCATCGGATGCGCCATCCCCAGCTTGAACACTTCATCCACCGCCTCCGCCGTCGCCACGCCTTCCATCACCGCATACATCGCCTCATTCAGCAACGGCATCAGCACCCGGTTCGAAACAAATCCCGGAGCGTCGTTCACCTCCACCGGCGTCTTCTCCAGCTTCACCGCGAGATCGCGCACCGTCTCAAACGTGGCCTGCGAAGTCGCGAGGCCGCGAATTACTTCGACCAGTTTCATCACCGGCACGGGATTAAAGAAGTGCATCCCAATGACGCGCTCGGCGCGCCCGGTCAGCGCGCCCAGCTTCGTAATCGAAATCGAGGACGTATTCGTAGCCAGAATCACCTCCGGCTTCACGATGCGGTCGAGATCGCGAAAAATCTCCGCCTTAATGGCAAATTTCTCCGTAGCCGCCTCCACCACCAGATCGCAATCCGCCAGCTTCGCCCGATCGACTACCCCCGCAATCCGCCCCAGTGTGGACGCCTTGTCGTCCGCCGTAATCTTGCTCTTGGCCACTTCGCGGTCCAGATTCTTGGCAATCGTCGCCAGGCCCCGATCCAGAAAGCGCTGTTCCACATCGCACAGCACCACGTTGAATCCGCAGCGCGCAAACACATGGGCAATCCCATTGCCCATCGTGCCCGCCCCAATCACTCCCACCCGTTGTATCGTCATAATGACCTCGCTAGCGAAAGAAAAGCTGAAGACGAAAACTGGAAAGTCTATCAGACTGATCTGGCACAGTAGTGTTGCACAACAGATGGGGTGCACGACAGATCGTGTAGCGCGGACACTCCTGTCCGCGTGTCCGCATCTCTCCGCCAGAGCAGCGAAGACGAAAGGCGGCACCAAAGCCAATGACGATAACCAAGAACGCAGCCTATTGGATTCAAAAGCTAGCGCTCGAGCCGCATCCCGAGGGCGGCTTCTACCGGCAGACCTACCAAGCCGATCTGCTTCTACCGAAGGACGCTTTGCCTGAGCCGTTCACCGGCGCAAGGCCTGCCTCCACCGCAATCTATTTTCTGCTGGAAGGAGCGAACTTCTCCGCCTTCCATCGCTTGCGCTCCGATGAGCTGTGGCATTTCCACATGGGGACGGCTCTGCTAGTGCATGTGATCGAACCCGATGGACTCTACTCCCAGATTCAGCTAGGCAACGATCCCGAAGCAGGCGAGGTGTTGCAAGCCGTGGTCAAGGCAGGATGCTGGTTCGCATCCGAGGTTAAAGACGGGAAATCGTTCGCGCTGGTCGGCTGCACCGTGTCTCCCGGATTCGACTTCGAAGATTTCGAATTGGCAAAGCGGCAGGAGTTGGAACGAACTTATCCGCAACATCGGCAATTGATTGCCAAGTTGACAAGGGCGTAAAACGGGCTCAGGACGGACCATATCCGAGCCCCACGCCGACCGCCCAGACGCGTTATTTGCCCGCGCCTATTTGCCCGCGCTAACGAAGGCTCCGGTGGTCGCGTTGATCACGCCGATGCCTTTCCTGTCCTTCTCGCTAGCGCCGTAGATGACATACCACACGGGCACGTTCGCCTTCTGGTCCTTAAGCAAAACGTAGGTGATGGGCTGCTTCGCGTCTTTCTTCACGATGGCGTCGCCCCCATGTTGCTGCGCAATCTCGAACGCCTTGTCCGTATCGGTTTTCAGCAGATACTGCGAAAAAATTAGACTGGCCGATTGCGCGTTGTAGGCACTGTCTGCGCCCTCGGTCGAAACTCCAAACGGCGGAGCATCCGTCTGCCGGCTGCCCGAGCACACAATGGTCTTGACGGACCGTTGCGCCGGCGAAGCAAAATACCCTCGCCACACCGTCGCTTTCCCATCCTGACCTGTAGTCTCCGGCGTGAGCACCGATTCCACCCGCGCCGGCTGTGCATCCGGCGACCATTTCAAGGCGAGGCCTATCATTCGATTGAATGCCTCTTGCCCGGTATAAAGTACGGGTTCCTTTTTCTCCGGCTGCGCGGCGGCCGGAGTCCCGGCCGGCTTTGCATTTTCGGTTGAGCCACAACCCGCGGCCAGCATCGCAATACCAATTACAGTAAGGCCAAAAACAAGACGAAATAATTTCATGCACGTTCCTCCAAGCGATCCGGTTTCCTGTAAGTGAAAATTTCTTCCTACAGTTCCGAATCGCCTGAATTGTACTGCTTACGAGTAGTTTTGCAAGGCCGCGTTTCCCCATCCCTGGGGCTTATGCCGGGGACAGGAACGCAGCCCGTCAGCGGATAGGAAGTGCGTACATGAGCCCGCCATTGGTCCAAAGATTGTTCGCGCCGCGCGGCAGCTTCATTACCGATCCCGAGCCCAGATCGCGCTCAAACATCTCGCCGTAGTTGCCCACCGCTTCGATGACGCGAGCCGCCCAGCCATCGTCGAGCCCAACGTATTGACCATAGCCGCGGTGGACCCCAAGCAGCCGCCGAATAACTTCATCGTCGCTCTTTTTCATCTCGGCAAGATTCCCCTGCGTCACTCCGCTCTCCTCCGCCTGGATCAGAGCTTCAACCGTCCAATTCACAATGGTGGCCCACTGCGGATCGTTCAGCATATAAGTCGGGGCCAGTGGGTCCTTGGCGATGACGTCCGGCAGGATTTCAAAATTCTTGGCTATGCTCTTAAAGCCGAGTCGCTCATAAGCCAGTTGCGAGACGTCGGCTGTGATCGCCGCGCAGTTGCGCGTGACCAGGGCCGCTTCCATCTCGCCTTCTTCCTGAAAGGGAAACGGCAGAAACTTGATCTTCTCGCGCTGCATGTAACTCGTGAGTTCGATCTCGATCTCTGTGCCGCTAAGGAAACAAACCTTCTTGCCCTCAAGATCTTTCGGAGTACTCACTCCCATCGTCCTATTCGCCAGGAAACCCTGATAGTCATAGAAGATCGGCCGCGCAAAGCCAAACCCCGCGTTGCCGGTATTCATGTAGTTGGGAGTTCCCGTGGCCAGCAGCGCAATCTCACCCGCCTTGAGAGCCTTCAGCGCATCCTGCTCGTCGCGGTACGACACAACGGTGAACTTGGCGTTCGGTCCAAGCACAGCCACGGCCACGGCCTTACAGATATCCGCGTCGAGCACGACGTGGTTCCCGTGCGCGTCTTGCGTGGAATATTCAGGCTCTTCCGTGTTGATTCCGCAGGTCAGTGATCCCGCGGCTTTGATGCGATCAAGCGTGGCCCCGGCGTGGGCCAGCGTGGTGGTTCCGATAATCAGCCATGCCAAGGAAAATAAAAGTGCGGAAATTCTGCTCATCTCTGGGTCCCGTTCCTTCCAAAACAACAACTAGTATGCATGTGAAAATCCGGCGGCCGGAGAAAAATCCAGCCGCCGGAGTGAGTGGTTGAGAGGTGGAGTGCCGGGCGTCCCCGCCCGGCTGGGTCCCACCTCGTGATTCAGTTCTAGTTCGACGGCCAGCTGCCCTGGTACGGAGTACCCGGGTTGGTGCTGGGACGGGGATTGACATCCTGTGGAGCCGGATCAACCACCGTGCCGTTGGAGTAGTCGGTCGGAGTGATCTGCAACACGCGGCAGCCTTGTCCGCCGAAATGCGGCAGGGCAAATTCCGACTGCGGAATGATCGCGTACGAAGCTGGCAACGGCGCCGTTACCCCTGACAAGCGGCCATTGTCAAACCCGGTGGAGAGGTCACCGACGCCGGGAGTGTTGGCATCGGTCGGCCCCAGGTAGCTCTGCCCGTACAGCTTCTTGCCGAGCACGCGAGCCGCGGACTCGTCGGGAAGATCGCCCAGCGGAGTCAGGCCAAACAGCTCGTCGATGAACTTAATGACCGAGCCATGCTCGGTGGCTTCATGCGAGATCGCGTGCACCACGCCGTACGGCGAGATCACGATCGTGGGAATGCGTGGACCCTGATCGAGAGCGGAGCCGCTGGGATCCCAGTTGCGGATCTTCGGCTGGGTGTGATCGTAGAGACCATCGGTTTCATCGTAGGTGATGATGATGGCGCTCTGCGGCCAGTAGGGACTGTTGGCGATCGCGTTGATCGTGTCGGCCAGAAGGGCTTCGCTGATCTGCGCGTCCGAATAGCCTGGGTGATCGTCGTTGCCGGGGTAAGCAGCCTGAACCGCCGGGCTGGGCGAACGTGGAATCAGGCCATCCTGGTTGTTGTATCCGCCGCGGACGTAATACACTCCGCCGGTTCCCGTGCCCGGCAGGGCGGTCGCATTGAGGGCGGTGAAGAAATCGCCGAGGCCCTTCATGTGCGCCGCGGTTTCGGCCGGGTTGTTGGCTTCATAGCCGAAGTACTGCGGAGCATCGTGATGGGCGATGTAGCTGGCATTGGTGGTTGGGCCCGTCCCATCGGTCGGCTCGTGATCGTAGCCTTCCTCGTACCAGGCCCAATTCACCGCTCCGTTCGCGCTGCCGGCAATCTTCTTGATGTCGCTCTGCACATCCAGAAGATCGAAAGCGGGGTTCGCGTCGTTGGCCGTGATGCTCTGAATCTGGTTGCCCATGAAAGAGAGCGGCAGGCTGGCAAAGGTCAGGTTCGAAGACGGATTGGTAGTCCCCGGCGCGCCTTCTTCGGTAGGCTGCCTCTGACCCGCGGGAGTCGGGTCAAGAGCCGATCCCCAGAAGGGTTGCGGATCGCCCGTAACCGGCAGCGCCGCGTTGGTGTGGTTGATATTGTTGCCCAGCTGCGGATACTTGATCCACTGCGTCACGCCCGACTGACCGGCAATCATGGCGATGGCATTCGGCGTCGAAGGCCCGATCACGGTGTCAAAGAAGTTGTCGAACAGCGTGAAGCGGTCCGCGTAGTTCCACAGGAACGGAACGGTGTTGCAATCGATGTGGCTGACCACCAGCTCGCCCTTTTGTACCTGCTGCTCGGTCGGCGCCGGTCCAGTGTAGGAGTACGTCCCATCGCCGTTCGGGGTCAGCGTTCCCGACAGACCTTCTTCGGTGAACGCGTAACGGTCGTTCTGGGCGACGTTGCTGCCATTCAGATCCAGTTTGGCATCGATGGCGGTGTGGCCGTGATTGACCGAGTCTGTGTCCTCAGGATAGAGGTTCACCGTCTGGCCATTGACGTTCTTGATCGACGTCGGCATCAGGAACGGAGAGATTGTGCCCACCGTACCGTTGGTCAGAACGATCGGCTGGACAAATCCCGGAGTGTTGGCGGCGGACTGAGAGAACAGTCCACGTGCGCCAGGGTAAGTGCCGAAGTGGAAGTCAAAGGACCGGTTCTCCTGGAACAGAACGAAAACGTACTTGATGTTCTGTTTGATCAGGGCAAGTTTCTGAGCGTGGGTGAGAACGGGCGCATCTTCCACCCGGCGCGTGTAGCGGGCGACTTCAGCGCTTGACCGCGGTGCGATTTCGACCACCTTCTTCTGGTCGGCAACGTCGCTCTTCGGGGTTTCCGCCAGCGTCGGCAGCGGCTGCAGCATCAGCGCAGCGATCATCAGCGAAGCCCAACTGGCCTTCACTCCTTCTTTAATCTGCATAGTATTTCTCTCCTGGGATAGAAAGCTCTGTGTTCATGCGGTTTTCGCCGGGGTTGCCCGTCACCGCCCAAGCGGGCGGCCATCCGGCGGGGAAATGCATCCCGGTAAGCAATAGCAGAGCGATATGAATGGCAGGTTATGCGGATGTGAAAAGTTCTCAACAATGCGGTAAAAGGCCAACGATCACTGCTAGTTGAACCGAATAGCTTTGAGCCGAAAAGCTGGTTTTTTCGACTATTCCGCGGCGCCGCCGTCCTCCCGCAACCCCAAAAGCCGCCGCCCCGCGGTAACCTTTACCGCCCGTTTGCATCCAATAAACAGGCGCTTTCACATGCTATACTGCGTCAGATGGGGTGGCTGGATCCCTCCACGTTCCCGCCCGAGGATTTCGAAACATGGCTGGTAGTTCTCGTCGTTCACTCGTCCTGATTGTTTTCGTTCTTGCCCTGTTCGGCCTGCTCGGAATGCTGTTCGCCCAGAGAATCAGCCCGGCGACCACGCCCAGCACCGACTCTGACGTCCGCGACAGCCTGAAGCAGTTTTCCGACGTCTATGAAAAGATCGAGGAGAACTACGCCGACCCGGTAAATCCCGACAAGGCGATTTACAACGGCGCCATCCCAAGCATGTTGCACCAGCTCGATCCGCACTCCAATTTCTTCGATCCCAAGTCCTATTCCGCCCTGCGCGAAGAACAGCGCGGCAAGTATTACGGCGTGGGGATGACCGTCGGCCCGCGCAACAATAAAGTCATCGTCATCGCTCCCTTCGTCGGCACCCCGGCCTATCGCGCCGGCATCCGCCCCGGCGACATCATCGCCGCCATCGATGGCAAGCCGACCGATAACATGAGCACCTCCGACGTCGCCGATCTGCTCAAGGGACCGAAAGGTACCACCGTCCGCATCACCATGCTGCGCGAGGGCTCGGACCATCCCATCGAGTTCGCCGTAGTCCGCGACGAAATTCCGCGCTACAGCGTCGACCTGCACTTCATGATCAAGCCCGGCATCGGATACATGCACGTTTCCGGATTCCAGGAAACCACCGAGCACGAAGTAGCCGAAGCGCTGGATCAGATGGGCGATCTCAAAGGCTTGGTCCTCGATCTGCGCCAGAATCCCGGAGGCTTGCTTAGCGAAGGCGTAGGCGTAGCCGACAAATTCCTGAAGAAGGGACAGTTAATCGTCTCGCACCACGGCCGCTCCTCACCGGAAAAGCGCTACACCGCCGCCCACGGCAACGGAGGCAAGGAATATCCTCTGGTCGTGCTGGTCAATCGCGGCACCGCATCCGCCGCCGAAATTGTCGCCGGAGCCATCCAGGATCACGATCGCGGCCTGATCGTAGGTGAAGTCACCTTCGGCAAAGGCCTGGT
>CAVZUP010000180.1:0-8982 GCA_963778255.1 uncultured Acidobacteriaceae bacterium | reverse complement strand
TCGCCGCGAACTCGATGAGGTCTACCGCAGGTTTGTCGTTCTCGCCGAGGGCATCAAGGCGGTACAGGACAGCCATTTGCTCGAGTTGATTCAGGATGTCATCAAAGGTGCCGGTGCCAGCGACGCGGCGGCCAGCCAGAGCAAGAAATTTCCGCCAGCTGCGGCGTCAGTGTCTTTCCCTCGTGCCGTCTCCGCGGCCGCGGGCAATGGCAATTCTGATGCGCAACCGGCTCAAGTGTCCGGCAGCGCGGGGCAGGCGAAGGTGTCGATTCCCTTCACCGATCACCATAGCGAACAGGAAGACTATCTTTGGGGTGTGTAAGTTCCTAGACCCAGCGCGTAGCCACCACCGTCAATCATAGGTCGAGATAGAACGGCCCGAAACGGGGCTATCACAGCGGGCTTTCCTCGTATATGCTTTTGAAAACGAAGCGAGGACTCCATGCAACTCCGTGTCACTTCCCTACCCGGAGACGGAATCGGTCCTGAGGTTACGTCGCAAGCCATTTGTGTGCTGGAAGAAGTGGCGGACGGATTCGGACACGATCTCGAACTCGACGAAAAAGAAATTGGCGGCGCCGCCCTGGCAAAGTTCGGCGATCCCTTGCCCGATGCCACCATTCAGGCCTGCCGGGCTTCGCAGGCGGTGCTGCTCGGAGCCGTGGGCAGCCCCGCCTACGATCGCAATCCTCGCGAACTTCGCCCCGAAGCTGGACTGTTGCGGCTCCGCAAGGAACTTGGAGCGTTCGCCAATCTGCGGCCGGCGGTTTATTACCCGGCGCTGGCGGCGTGCTCGCCGCTGCGCGAAGAAATCGTCAAAGGGACCGACATTCTCATCGTGCGCGAACTGCTTGGCGGATTGTATTTTGGCCAGCCGCGCTCCATTGACGCCGAGGGTGAAGGCGAACCGGGCAGGCGTCACGCCATTAACACGATGCGTTACTGCGAGCCGGAGATCGAGCGCATTGCGCGGGTTGCCTTCGCACTCGCCCGCGGCCGCCGCAAGCGGGTGCTCTCCGTCGACAAGTCGAATGTTCTGGAGTGTTCGCGTCTGTGGCGCGAAGTGGTCACGCGCATTGGCCGCGATTATTCCGATGTTCAGCTTTCGCACCAGTACGTCGACTCGGCCGCCATGGCGCTGGTGCTGAAACCCGCCGCGTTCGATGTGATCCTCACCGAAAATATGTTTGGCGATATTCTCTCCGATCAGGCCGGAGGGGTGGTGGGCTCGCTCGGGCTGCTGGCTTCGGCCAGCATCGGCGGCCCGGTGGGGATCTACGAACCCGTGCATGGATCGGCGCCCGATATCGCGGGCCAGAATGTTGCCAATCCGCTGGGCGCGATCCTCTCGGTAGCTCTCATGCTGCGCCATACTTTTCATCTTCCCAAGGAAGCGGAGTGCGTGGAGGCTGGCGTCACCTCGACTTTGATGGGAGGCTTTCGCACTCGCGACCTGGCGCGTCCCGGCGAGCGGACCGTCTCCACCGAGGAAATGGGCGCGCAGATCGCGGAGTTCGTGCGCCTAGCCGCAACGGCGTAGGAATCAGGGATCCTCGGGATGTTGCGCTAGCGAGCTACGCTACCTGGCGACGCTTGGCTAGCATGGCGAAGAACTCCGACACCAACTCGTGATCCCAGAGCCCGCTTTGCGCCTCGGCGCGCATGGTCACCGCGGTCTGGTCGTGGCTGAGCGCCGGTTTATACGGACGCGCCGTGCGCAGCGCATCGTAGATATCGACTACCTGCAAAATGCGCGGCAGCAGCGGGATCTCTCCGTCGCGAAGTCCGTCGGGATAGCCGCTGCCATCGGAGTGCTCGTGATGGTGGCGAATAATCGGAAGCACCAGCCGCAGCGATTTCAACGGACGGCAAATTGCTTCGCCGGTCACGGGATGCTTTTTCATGATCTCCCACTCCGCCGGCGTGAGATCGCTTCCCTTTTTCAGGATTTCATCGGGCACCGCAATTTTGCCCAGGTCGTGCAGGTAGCCGCCGCGCCCCAGGGCCACGATGGATTCTTCATCGAGCCCGAGAAAGCGGCCCAGATCCGTGGCATTGCGCGCCAGTCGCTCACAGTGACCTTCTGTGTAGGGGTCACGTGCTTCGACGCTCAGGCCGAGCGTGCACAGCACGGAGTCCGCGGTCTCCAGCTCATCGGTGAATTCCTTCAGCTTCAGCAACGAATTCACGCGGGCAAATAATTCCTCGGAATAGATGGGCTTGGTCAGGAAATCGTCGGCGCCGGCTTCAATTCCCTTGAGGCGGTCTTCGCGGTCGCTCAGGCCGGTGATCATGACGATCGGAATCAGGCGGGTCTTGGGATCTTCCTTGAGTTCGCGGCAGAGTTCGTAGCCGCTCTTGCCGGGCATGACGACGTCGAGCAAAATCAGATCTGGAGCTTCGCGGCGGATTTCCGCCTCGGCGGCCGCAGCGTTCGGCACGGCGATCGTCGGATAGCCGCGGCTCACCAGCAATTCCTTCAGTAACTCCGCATTCACCTCACTGTCGTCCACTACCAGGATCGACTGTTTCCGGTGCCCAGCCAGCAGATCGCCCATACCCGCATAAGAACTCGACGGGGACGAAAAAGTTGTCCGGCGGGGGCGGGGCGGCGGAACCATCGTTACAGTCTCCCACAGGCAGGGCATCTGCGCCAGAGGGGCAGGTGCCAGGTCTCAGGTCCCAGGAAAAGCGAAATAGAGCTACGTTTCACATCAAGGGGTACCCGCCCGGCTCCCGTTAGCGAGACAGTCCACGGTTGCTTGTCACAAAACCGAACATTTTGCATGTTCAGGCGTCCTTGCGGCGATCTCCAGGGCGTGCCAGTCTGCCATGATCATGCTGCGGAAACTCTGGGTAATGCTGGTTATGTCTGGCATCGTGCTTGGCTTCGCCGGGAACGAATGCGCCGCCGCTTCGAAGCCACACGTCATTGCTCTTGGAAGGTGGACGTCCGCCAAGTGGCCCAATGCCACCGGACAGAAACTACTCGACCTGAAAGTGCGTCCGCTCTTGGTCGATACCCGGCTCAGGGAATACACGACCGGCGCTCCGCATGAACTGACCGACCGTCTGTTTGTGGTTAGGCGCGCCTTTCGCGTCAACGATGTGCTGCCCAGCGAAACGGGGAGCGCCCCGCGCTGGCAATGGCAGCGCGGAGGCTGGCTGCTGGTCGACCGCCTCACTGGACGCGTCTCGCAGCTCAGCCTGCCGGAGTTCGATCCTTTCTATTCGACGGCGAGCTGGTATCGCGACTACGTCGCCTACTGCGGTGTTTCGGAAGATGGCAAGAAAGTTTACGCCGTCGTCGCTCAGGTGGGACGGCGCAAGGCGATCCTGAAAAAAGATATGGGCGAAGCCTCCGGAGGCGGCGATCCCGACTCGGAATGCGCGGCTCCTATCTGGGAGCGCACGCCCATGCGGGTCACGTTTCAGCACGGCGGCGGAGAGAAGCTAGTGTTTTCGATTCGCGGGCGCGTGGTGGATGTGGTCAATGATGCAGAGGAGCCGGAAGAATAACGGCGGCTACGACGACCATCCGAAGAATAAGGCGACCACCCCAAACGTATCGATGAATCCGTGAGCCAGAATACAGGCCCACAGGTTCCGCCCCGACAAAATGTAGGTGGCGCCTAGCACCAGGCCGGCCATGCCGGAGTCCACCATGCCCGCAGGGCCTTTGTAGTAATGACCGATTCCGAAGAGGACGGAGACGGCCACGACGGCGGCCCAATACGCGGCTTTCGAGCGACCACCCACGTCGGAGGCACGGGTTAGCAGGTAGCCACGGTAGCTGATCTCTTCTCCGAAGGCGGCAAAGGTCCAGACGATTAGGAGCCAGCGGAGCGCCACCAGCGCATGTCCGGTAATTTCGTTAAAGCCACTTGGCCCTTTGGCCGCCGGCCAGAAGTGCGCCGTGAGGGGATCAACTACGAGTGAACTGAGCAGAATTCTTAACGCGGCCGCTGCGATGGCAAACAAGATGGTGCGGCGCCAGGAGACGGGCCAGCGCAGTCCGATCACGCTCCAGCCGCCATCGCGCACCCGCAGCGAAATCAGACCGAGCACAAAGAGAATGGGCACTTCGTTGGGTATGACGTGATAGACGTTGTAGGCGATCACGATCGCGCCGCCGACTACAAACTCGGCAAAAGAGATCCAGCGCTGCCCGGTGCTGAGCCGGAGCACTGGCAGCGGGCGCGAATCAGATGCGCCGAGCGCTGGCGGCTCGCCTACGTTACTCGATTCGTTCATTTTTCTTCTCTTCTTTCTTGGATTGCAGCTTCGGCTGAGGTCAACCCTTTCGGGAGCACGAGCGATTTCCGGTACTGCCGCACAAACCAAACCGCGACGTGCGTGGTGAATAGCACGAGCCCGCAACCGACCATCCAGCCGATTGGGATGATCCACCAACCGAGTAAGGCCCTGCCGCCGACCGGGGCACTGCCGAAGCCGAGCCGAAAGGAGAACTCATGGTCGCCTGCGCTATTCGACAGAAGCCACAAGCCTGCGGTGTAGGGATGAAACGGTTTGAAGGCGGCCACCAGCATGAAGACGGCTCCGAAGAAATAGCCGAGGAGGGAGCCGACGAGCACAAAAAAACCGGCGACGCTCAGGCTGGCCCAGTGGAACAGGCTCTTGAGAATTCGTAGTGGCGAGCGGCTGACCTCGGCTCGTGCCAGCACGTCGTCGGTCAGGTACTGGCTGGCCAGTTCTTCCGGACTACCCAGAGCAGCCAACGCTGCGTCGACTGCGGCGGGGGTGACTTCTCCGCTGGCAGCCGCCTTGTCCGTGATGTGGCTGCGCAACTCGGCTACGATCTCGCGGGCGTCTTCGTCGTTCATGCCGCGCAAGCGCTGACGCAACCTGCCTATATAGGTTTCCATCCTCTGCTGCGCATCGCCTGACATGATCATGCTATTTGCCCTTCGCCAGCGGAGCGAGCATACGGCTCATGCTGGAGGAAAATCGCGCCCACATCCCAGCCATCTCGCGTGCCCGCTGTTTTCCGGACGCCGTGAGCGCGTAATATTTCCGTGGATGTCCGGCATCGGATTCCACCCACTCACTGCGTACCAGTCCGAGCGCCTTCAAACGGCTGAGCAGCGGATACACCGTTCCCTCCGACACGATGAGGTCGGAATCACTCTCCAGCCGCCGCAGAATTTCCAGTCCATAGAGTTTTCCGTCCCATAAAGCAGCCAGGATGGCGAGTTCGAGGCATCCCTTGCGGAGCTGCACTTCCCACTTGTCCGCGCTCTCGGAATCGCGGGCTTCGGCGCGAATCATGCATATACTATGTATTACAAGGTATCGTGTTGTCAATATGTCGCTCGAGTTTACTGGGGTCTGATAGCTAAAAATTGAGGGCTCTGGTCTTCAGTCTCCCGCGGCTTCGACCGCGGGAATCTCTTCCGCCGCGCTTCGGCTTGAGACTTTCGCGCTGGTTACCAGCACCACCGACGCCAGGATGATCGCGCTCCCGATCACGATGTAGCGGTCGATGCGCTCGTGTAGAACCAGCCATCCGAGAAACAGCGCGACCACGGGATTGACGTAGGCGTAGGTGGAAACCTTCGAGGTGGGAACGTGCTGCAGCAGCCAGATATAGGCGGTATAGCCGATCCAGGAGCCGCAGACTACCAGATAGAGAATCGCGCCGACTCCGCGGAAGGTCCACAGCACGTGGGTGGGCTTCTCTACGATCAGTGCGAAAATTAAATTTGCGATGCCGGCAAACGTTACCTGCCACGCGATGGCGCTGAAGGGATCGGCAGCGGCGGTCTGCCATTTTTTCGAGAGCACGGAACCGAACGCCCAACTGATCGATCCGAGTTGCAAGCCTAGCGACCACCACAGTTCGCGATGCCCAAGAGCGTTGGGATGCCCGGCATTTGGCGACAGACTCGGCGAAAGATCGGGCCAGATGAGAACGATCATTCCCGCGAGGCCGATGGCGAGGCCGATCTTGCCGCGCCGCGAGATGTGATGGTCGCCGAGCAGCAGGCTATCGAGCACCAGAAACCACAGCGGCGAAACGGCGATCAGCAGCGCGGCGAGTCCGGTGGGAACGATCTGCTCCGCGTAAGAGAGAGTTAGATTGCCACCTACTAACAGCAGAATTCCGACGGCGGCAAAATGGCTCAACTGGCGGGCGGAGAAGCGCATGCGGCGTCCCGAGAGCGCACAGTACGCCAGCATCACCACGCCCGCCACCAGAAAGCGCGCGGCACAAACGACGCCGGGAGGGATGTGCTCCACCGCGATGCCGATGCCCAGATAAGTCGATCCCCAGAAGACGTAGACCAGCCCGAAAGCAACTATGATCTTCCATCGGCTTGGGGACGTGGCATTGGTCATTAGAAATCGTAGGAAAGGAAAATTCAGGATATCAGAGCAAGAGAACGCCAATCGGGCCATCGGCGATCGGGTCATCGGGTCATCTAAGTTCAAGTGCCTTTGACTTTCGATGGCTAGATGGCCCGATAACCCGATGACCCGATCTCATTGGTTCAGCAGGTTGCGTAAGACCGCGACCTCCGCCTCGATGCCGGTGCGCAGGGCTGGTTCGACGTCCGGCGCAAAAAATGGGGAGTGGTTGGATGGCAGCATGACGCCAGTCTTCTTGCTTTCGGCATATTTCTGCGGGTCCGCGCCTCCGAGGCTCATATAGAGCGATGGGACGCCCTGCTCGATAAAGAAGGCGTAGTCCTCGGACGGTGTGATCGGCTCGGTGTTGATCACGTTCTGTTTTCCTAACGCGGCTTCGAGTGGCACTCGCAGGCGCTCGGCTAACGCGGGATCGTTGTATACGGAGTCGGTCGAATCGAGGTGTTCGATGAGAGGCTCCTGTGGCGCCGCGCCGGCCATCGACTCTGCTTTGGTGATCCGGGTGATGGCCGCAAGAACTTGTTTGCGCACGTCCGCTTTATAAGTTCGCACGGTCAGGCCCATCTCGGCCTGGTCGGGAATGATGTTATTTTTTGTGCCAGCACGGATGTAGCCGACCGTTACGACGGCCATCTCTCCGGGCTTCACTTCGCGCGAAACGATAGTTTGCAGGGCGAGAATGGTTCGGGCGGCGATGACTATGGGATCGATGGTGGCGTGCGGGGCGGAACCGTGTCCGCCTTTGCCGTAGATGGTGATGCGCAAGGAATCGGCATTCGTGTTGTAGATGCCGGGAGTGATTCCCACTTCTCCGGCGGGAAGATAGTTGCCGACGTGGAGAGCGACGCCCACGGACGGTTTGGGAAAGCGCGTGAACAGGCCATCTTCGATCATTTTCTTCGCGCCGGATATGGTCTCTTCGGCGGGCTGGCCGATCAGCATCAGCGTGCCATGCCAGGTTTGTTTGCTGTGCGCCATGATGTCGGCGGTCGCGACCAGTGCCGCCATGTGAAGATCATGGCCGCAGGCATGCATGACGGAGACGGCCTGCCCGGCATCGTCCTTCGTATGCACTTTGCTGGCATAGGAGAGCCCGGTTTTTTCTTCGACCGGCAGCGCATCGAGTTCGGTGCGCAGCATGACCGTTGGTCCGGCGCCGTTCTTCATGATGGCGACAACTCCGGTGCCGCCGACTCCTTCGGTGACTTCGTAGCCGAGGCTACGCAGACGGGCGGCTAGCTTGGAGGCGGTCTGCGTTTCGTGTGAGGACAGTTCCGGAGATTGATGGAGATCGATGTACAGATCGTGGGCTGCGGAGTAGACGGCGTCGACTTCTTTGGAAGTCGATGCAGTTTGCGCATAGCCGGAAACTGCCAGCGCACACAGGAGGAACAGTCTTGCCGTTTTCATGATTCACCGATGATATTCACCGATGATCGGCACGGCAAGTTTGGCACGCTTTTTAGACGCCGCCGGATTACGACGGCAATTGCGGCGGAAAAATCCTTCGGAAGCAGGGCCAGTGGTGGTGTAGTGGTCCCTCGCTGCGCTCGGGATGACAGAATATTAAGGCTATCTTTAATTACGCTGACGACCACATCCCCATTTCGGCTAGAATCTTGCCGGCCGCTTCGGATCCGGAGCGCACGCAATCTGGCACGCCGATGCCACTATAGCCGTTGCCCGCCAGCGCCAGGCCGGGAAGCTTTTGGCGGAGCGTTTCGATGCGCTGCAGGCGTTCGAGATGGCCTACGGAATATTGCGCCATGGAGGACTTCCATTTGTAAACGCTCGAGAAGAGCGGTTCGGCATCGAGCGAAATGATCTGCCGCAGTTCGTCACGAACGATTTGCAGAATTTCCTGTTCGCTCGCTTGCAGGATCTGCTCATCGCGCGCGCCGCCGAGAAAGCAACGGACGATGGCGCGATTCTCCGGGGCGCGGTGCGGAAATTTGTTATGGACGAAGGTAGCGGCGAGCATACGGCGACCGGCGCTGCGGGGGATGAGGAATCCAAAGCCGGGCGGAAGCGAGCGCCGAACTTTTTCGTCGTAGCCGAGCGAGACGGTCACCGAAGAGCTGTACTGGATGTCGCCCAGTTCGCGCGACAGATTTTCATCGGCAGCATGCAATACGACGGCAGCGGCTGGCGCGGGCGTGGCGACGATCACGGCATCGAACTGGTCGGTCTGGTAGCCGGCGCTGACCGTCCAACCGTTATCCTGACGGATCATCGACTGCACGGGGGCGGACGTCTTGCAGGCGTTCTTATCGAGGCGCGCAACCAGTGCATCGACCATCTGCTGCATGCCGTCTTTGAGCGAACTGAACAGGGGGCGCTTGGGACCCTTCGCGGCTGCGCCCATCTTCATGCGGGCGGCGAGCATGGCGCGGCCCAGACTGCCGTATTTCGTTTCCATGTCGGCGAAGCGCGGCAGCACGGCGCGCACGCTGAGCTGCGAGGCCTCACCGCCGTAAACGCCGGAGAGCAGCGGATCGGCGAGCAAATCGACCATTTCGGAACCGTAGTGGCGTTCGACCATCTGGGCAACGAGCAAGACCAACTGTACCAGAACGTGCAGCGGCACATAAC
>CAVZUP010000179.1:0-9188 GCA_963778255.1 uncultured Acidobacteriaceae bacterium | reverse complement strand
TTTCTTCCCCCCCCCCCCCTGGCCGAACCAAGTAGGTTACAAAACACCGCCCAGGTATCGGGCGCGGCGGCACACGAAGCACCACCGTTTGGGTCGCTGAAGCAGAACGGATAATAGTGACCCCAAATTCCATTGGCGGCGAAGAGCGAAACGTCGGGGATGTCGCGAACCCCATCGCTGGGCACTCCAACCAAGGACTGCCACGCTGGTTTTGGATATCCGGCGCACTTCCCACCTACAATTCCGGGTTCAGACGGCGCGCCAGTGGCGCAGCTGCTGGGGCCACCACTGCCGGCAGCAGTGTCGTAGTAATCGATCCCCATCGCGCTGTAGCAGAAACCATCGTAGCCGTACGACACGCTGTAGCCATAAGATTCACTGAGTAACTGGCTGCCGCAGGAATCATTCCATGGAATCTCCGGAACGTACGACAGGGCCGACCCGTATGTACTCGAATTAGTGCTGCTCCAGTAGGTGCTGTTCGTCCCCGCATAGGTATCGCCGAAATCCGTGCCGCCGACCGCGACGTTATAGGGTGTCGACGCGAAGGCGCTGACTCCGATGCCCGTGGTCACCCAGTAGTTGTCGCCATCGCTGCAACTCGACGCGCCCGAATCGCCCGCGGAAACAAACACCGAAATGCCTTCGATGACAGCCTGCTGATATACCGCGTTGTACGCGGCATTGGATGTCGCTCCGTTGTAAGCTTCGCACTCGCCGTAGCTCATGCTTACCAAAGCCGGCGGCGCGCTTCTGTTCACAATATTCTGCAGCGCAATCAAACCTCCAAAGGTCGTTCCTGTGTCAGCGCACGACGCCAGTTGGATGGCTGCGCTGGGTGCGGCCGCACTGGCCCATTCGACATCCAAGGTCGCCTCACCGTCGTCTCCATTCGCGCCAGGGTCAAGGCAGTTACCGGAACCGCTCGTGGGCCGGGGATGAATCTGCGTGAACGAACCGCCTTTGTACGACGATAGGCCAAATACCGAACGGAACGTGGTCCAATCCGCCGTGCTGTAAACGTCCGAGTCCTCAATCAGCACGATCGTCTGTCCTTGCCCGGAGATGCCAGCCGTGAAGAGTGGATTCAAGTTATAGATCGTGGCCAGATCGGCTGGAACCACCAAGTAATAACCGTCGCCAACGGTGTAGTTTGCCCGTGGTTTGTACTGAGTGTGAGGCATGAAGTCGTGCAACGAGACGACTCCCAGCATCGCCGGCGCCAGGGCGGCCGGAATCTTTGGATCGCTCATGTTGGCGATGTGCTTTACGCCCTTCACGTTCAATTGATGAATGTCGGTGTGGAACGCTGCCCGCACTTGACCCGCCGTGCCCGAGAAGTCGATAAGTAGGCCGTTCTCGTACACCACATTGACCTTGAAGCCATGCGATTCCATCCAACGCGTAATCGCGTCGAGATCCTGTTGCGCCAGCCCGAACCGCTCGCCGAATTCTTTGGCCGTCAACCAGTGATGAAAATTCGGTGAAGACGAGTCCGTAAGCTCCTCGATAAGCTGCCGCAGCTCCCGCTCCTGCTCCGATGACCGCTTCAACTGGAGCATCATGTGCTCCATGGGATAGCTGTCCGCCACCCGGCCGCGATCGAATTTCGCATTCGCCTCGGGCCGCGTATTGCCAGCAAGTGTTACCAACTTGCTCTCGTCCACACTCTGGGTAATCAGAAGCGGACGCCCATTTTGTGCTTGCGCCACGGGAACAAAGCGGAAGAAAAGAGAAGCTACAACCGCCAAAAGACAGAATACGAGCGACACTTTGTTCGGGCGCATAAATAATCCTTTCGGTTTGGGACTGCGCACGTCTGCTTGCGTGAACGCATTTGCGGGCAACGAGCAAGACGCGTTGAATAGCATGCGGGAATCAGAACGCACTCTTATGAACATTGGTATCTCTTCCTCATCGTTCCACTCCACGATGCCACCCGCTCCTATTTAGTAACCGTGAGGCTGACCGTCGTCGTATGGCTCAAGCTTCCCGACGTGCCAGTGATGATCATGGTCTTCCCCACAACTGCTTTTGCTGAGCTGTTTACTGCCACCGTTAGCATGCTGCTGGAGGTGGCCGGGTTGGGACTAAACGACGCCGTCACGCCATCCGGCATTCCACTCGCGCTCAGAGTTACATTCTGATCGAAGGTGTTTGTCGGCGTGATGGTCACCGTGGTGGTTCCGCTGGTGCCTGGAGTGATGATCAGGGCGTTCGGTAGAACCGACAGCGTAAAGTTCGGAAGCAATGTCGTGAGCTTGATCGTTGCCGTACGAACCAGGCTTCCCGACGTACCCGTGATGGTGATCGTCGCCGGCCCGATTGCCGCTGAGTCGCTTACGTTCAGCGTCAAAGTGCTGCTGGAAGTGGCTGGGTTGGGACTAATCGACGCCGTCACGCCGGCCGGCAGCTTACTGGCGCTCAGGGTGACATTTCCATCAAAGCCGTTCTCGGGATGGATGGCGATCGTGCTGGCTCCGCTGTTGCCTCGAATCAACGTTAGGTCTGCCGGTGTTGCCCACAAGGCAAAGTTTCCAGGAGTCACCTTGATTTTCGTGGTTGCGCGCAGGTTGCCGGATGTTCCCGTGATCGTTACCGTCGCATTCCCCAGCTTCGTGGTGCTAGCCGCCGTCAGGGTCAGGACGCTGCTCGAAGTGGCCGGATTCGGGCTGAAAGCGGCGGTTACCCCAGCCGGCAGTCCAGAAGCGGCCAACGTTACATTGCCGGAAAACACGATGGTGATGGCGCTGGTCACACTGCTGCCCGGATCGAGGGTGACTGTGCTCGGCGAGGCAGAGAGGCTAGGGCTCGCCACGGTGAGGCTGATCGGGATGGTATTCATCAAATTGCCCGACGTTCCGGTGATCGTCACCGTGGCCGTTCCCTTGGCCGCCTTGGCAGTCGCCGTCAAGGTCAACGTACTGGTTGAAGTTACGGGATTCGCGCTGAATGCCGCTGTCACGCCTGTCGGCAAGCCCGACGCCGAAAGCGTGACGCTGCCGCTGAAGCCATTCACTGGCGTGATGGTGATGGTGCTGGTCGCGCTGCCGCCCGGATTGACGAGCAGGCTGTTGGGCGAGGATAACGCGATGAAGTTGGGAGCGCTGGTCGGCCACCCATTCACCAGATTGGTGACGTTCACCGAACCGATTCCGGTGGCAAAGTCCCAGCCGGTGGTGGCGATGTAAGCCCCGCAGTCGCCGTCTGCGGCGTTTGTCGGATCGCACCCATTGGTCGAAGTGGAGAGCACACCGAGGCCCCCGCTCGGCTGATAGCAATTCGGTCCGATGCAAGGGATGTTTATGTCACCCAGCGTTACGTCATAGAAGATGCAAGAACCGCTAACGGCATTTCCCAGAGTTGAATTGCAGGAACTGTCGCCGCCGGCGCCATACTCCTTGGCCGCGAGGCTGTAATAGACCGGATTCGGATTGCCCTGGCGCTCGCCGGACTTCTGGTTCACCAGGGCCTGGAAGCCCGCCATGATTGGCGAGGCGAACGAGGTGCCACCAGCTCCTGACCAGGTATCGTCATCGGGGGCGCCGACACAACCTCCATTGCTGCTGTCAATGCAGAATGGATAATAATGTCCCCAAACTCCATTGGCGGCGAAGAGCGACACATCGGGAAGATCGCGCACGCCATCGTTAGGGTTTCCGACCAGGGATTGCCACGCCGGCTTGGTATTGCCGGCGCACGTTCCACCCACTACGCCAGATACGGAGGGCGTTCCGGTCGCGCAGCCGCTGGGCCCGCCACTGCCTCCCGCTACGTTCTCGAATCCTGACCCTGCGCTGCTATTGCAGAATCCGCTGGAACCATAAGTCTGGCTATAGCCCTCGTACTGCGCGATCAGCAAGCTGCCGCAGGAATCCTCCCAGGGAATCTCCGGAATATAGGACAGCGCCGATTCGTACGTGCTGCTGTTGGTGGCGCTCCAGTACGTGCTGTTGGTGCCCGCATAAGTATCGCCAAAGTCTGTACCGCCCACGGCCACGTTATAAGGACTCGAGGCAAAACCACTTACTCCGATACCATACGTGGAATAGCCCTGGCTATACGCACAGCTCGAAGCGCTCTCATCGCCAGCGGCCACGAAGACCGAGACGCCTTCCGCAACCGCCTGCTGGTAAGCCGCGGCATACGCCGCATTGGAAGCCGCTCCATTGACCGCCTCGCACTCGCCATAGCTTATGCTCACCACTGCCGGCGGTGCGCTGCTTGCGAACAGGTTTTGCATCGCAATCAATCCGCCAAAGGTGGTCGCTGTGTCAACGCACGAAACCAGTTCGATGGCGGCGCTCGGTGCGGCGGCACTGGCCCATTCGACATCCAGGGTCGCTTCGCCGACGGCGTCTTGCACTCCCGGATCG
The DNA here is from genome assembly GCA_963778255.1 of uncultured Acidobacteriaceae bacterium. Lineage (GTDB taxonomy): Bacteria > Acidobacteriota > Terriglobia > Terriglobales > Acidobacteriaceae > Acidiflorens. Next base: position 4,812 of record CAVZUP010000179.1, on the reverse strand, counting down.
GTGCAGTTATTGGGGCCGCTCGCAGGAAGAGGATGGATTTGGGTGAGCGAACCATTGGTGTACTGCGAAAGAGCAAAGGCCGAACGGAAAGTTGTCCAATCCGATACGGCGTAGATATCCGAATCCTCGATCAGCGCAATCGTCTGGCCTTGCCCTGAAATGCCTTGGCTGAAGAGTGGATTCAGGTTGTAGATCGTCGCTAAGTCAGCGGGGGCAACTAAATAATCACCGTTACCAGCGGTGTAGTTGGCCCGCGCCTTGTACTGGGTGTGAGGCCTGAAATCGTGCAGCGACACCACTCCCTCGACCGCCGGCACCAGTGCGGCCGGAATCTTCGGATCACTCATGTTGGCAATGTGCTTCTCACCCTTCACGTTCAATTGATGAATGTCGGTGTGGAACGCTGTTCGCACTTGACCCGCTGTCCCGGAAAAGTCGATGAGTACGCCGTTTTCGTACACCACGTTGACTTTGAGACCGTGCGACTCCAACCAATGCGTAATCGTGTCGAGATCTGGTTGCGCCAGCCCGAAGCGTTCGCCGAATTCTTTTGCGCTGAGCCACTGATGGAAGTTCGGCGAGGACGAGTCCGTAAGGTCTTCGATAAGCTTCCGCAACTCCCGCTCCTGCTCCGGTGACCGCTTTAACTGGAGCATCATGTGCTCCATCGGAAAGCCATCGGCCACCCGGCCGCGATCGTACTTCGGGTTCGCCTCCGGCCGCGTGTTGCCCGCGAGGGCGACTAACTTGCTCTCATCTACATTCTGAGTAATCAGCACCGGACGGCCATTGCCCGCACGCGCAATAGGAACAAACAGAAGGGACAAAGAAGACAGAACAGCCAACAAATAGAACGCGAACGACATTTTGTTACGACTCATAATCATTCCTTTCGGTACGACGCTGTATGCCGTCCGTTCTCACGAACTTGTAACTTTCACATGCCGGTCCAATGACCATCGAGCAGCTAACAGTCTCCGCTCGCTACCGGATGCATCGGCTCCCAGGGGAGAGAGAGATTCATTGCTTGGACGCAAAGTCTGGTGGCCTCCCGGGTCGTCCTTGCACCACGCACGTTCGCATCGCTATTTCACAGTCTCGTCAACCACCTTAGAGAGACTGCCTGCGTTATCGTCATCCCCCGCATACGTCGCAGTCAGTGTCCTTGTGCCTGCCGAACTAAACGTGAGTTCGCACTTCCCGATGCCCCCATGTGAGACGGTGCCCGTGCAACTCTCGCCCGTGCTGGCGTTCACGGTTACGCTACCGCTCGGTTTGGTGTGCTTCGCGGGGTAGTTCGCGTCTACGCTGAAGTCCACCCTCACGTTTTCTCCTACTCTCGCACGATCGGGAATGGTCTTAGTGATGACAGTATTCGTGAGATTCACTACGGTCTGCGTGGCTACGCCGGAAACGCTGCTCTGATCCTTGGCGTCGCCTGAGTAAGTCGCAGTCAGCGTCCTTGTACCCGCTGAAAGGAACATTAGCTGGCAACTTCCCTTGCCGCTTGCGGAAAGCGGCGCCAAACAGCTTTCTCCCGTGCTGGCGTTTACGGTCACCGTGCCGGTTGGCAAGTAAGCGACACTTGCCAATTGCGACACCGCGTACCTCACATTTACCACTTGCTCGGTCACCGAAGGACTCGGAGCGTTCTTCGTAATCGTTATCGCGGTGGGCGCCGGGTTCGGCTTCAGTTCGAGAACCGTGCCGGCGCCGGAAGCGCCGAAAGAGTCGCCGCCGTTGGGGGAGGTAACATAAATATTCCCGTCTGGATCGAGGTACGGGGTGGCCGACGAACCATATCCATCGCTGCCGCCGGTAAAACTATAGAGCACGTTTTCGGTCCAGGTTGTGGTTCCGTTGTTGCGGGAGGGCGTTAGCTCGTAAACCACGCCGCAACCGCTGGGGCAGTACTGGGTGTACTGGCTCGGGGGGCCATACCCGGCGGTTCCATAGAGGTTTCCCAATTGATCGAAGGCCAGTCCGTTCCCGGGGTTTCCGCCATCGGCGCCTCCCGTGAAGACATAAAGCCAGGTAATCAGTCCTGACGGAGTAAGTTTGTAAACTCCACCGTAGCCACGGGCAGAATCAGTACCAAATCCGTAGGCGGTGGTGCCGTAGAGATTGCCCTCCTTATCGAAGATCAGGTTGCCATACGGGAATTCGCCATCATTCGCACCACCCTGAAAGGAGTACAGGATGGTTTCTTTCCAGCCATTCGCCGTGGGGTGTAGCTTGAACACCACGCCATGTCCATATGTCCCGCCTCCCGTAGCGGTACCGTAAAGGTTGCCCGCGTGATCCATGATAAGGCTGCCTTCCGGGTAGGCCCCGCCAGCCCCGCCGCTGTCGGTGAAAGTAAACAGCGTCTGCTCCTGCCATTGGTTGTCATAGGCCGGAGTCAGCTCAAAAACCGTGCCATATCCATCTCCCCACTGGTCATTGTTAAGGGTCGTGCCGTAGACGTTGCCATTTGCATCGACAATCACGGGAGCCATTGGGTCTGATCCGTCGGCCGCGCCGGTAAACCCGTAAGCATAGCTCATTCTCCAGGTGCCCGATTCCTGGCTCAGCTCGAACACCGCGCCGGCCACAAAGTCGAACGAAACATAAAGATTGCCTTGGCTATCGATTGCGATAGCGACGCCACCGTACGTCGAAAAAATCTCCTTGTACGTCCACCCGCCGTTGGCATCCGGGGTCAACTCGAAGACAGAACCACAGCCGCTACCCACCCCACAGGTCCCGCCCTCAGTTGTTGCGCCATACAGATTGCCGGAACTGTCTGCGACGAGGCCCCCGTTAGGAACCCCACCATCCGGTGTATTGGTGAAGGTATGCAGCACCGTTCCCGTGTAGGTGAGTACGCCCGACTGTTGGGCAGCGCCGTTCGAAGAGCCCACGCGCGCATCTGCAAACCGGGCGGCTAGCATCATGAGAAGCAGGGTGAGCAGAGCTTTGAAACTTCCACGAACGCCGCTGCGGGTAAGTTTATTCATCGCAATTTCTCCTGAGACCGTGCGGGTGTTGCGCACTTTCCCGTCCTTCTAGCTTGTTTCCGTGCATTGCCGCCTGTTTTTCTATAGGCGGCAGTGCACGGTCTGCCATCGAACCAACTCAAACCGTTTTCTACGGCGTCGACGGCGAGAGTTCAAACACCGCACCATAAGGCTCCGTCCCGTAACCCACCCCCGGAAGCAGCCCATACCAGTTGCCCTTCGAGTCTTCAATCAGCTGGTCAAAGCCGGGGCCCGCACCAAACGAAGCAGCGGGAAAATCATAGAGGTCTCTTTCTTGCCATCCACCAGGAGCCTTCTTCGTTGGCTTTGTGTAGGTCAGCTCGAAAACGCTGCCGCCTTGGAGGGGACCACTCGCCCCACCGGTCGCACCAAACAAGCTGCCTTTGCTATAGACAAGTCCCCAGTCGGGAGAAACGTAATCTGGGTTCTCCCCAAAGCTATAGATCACTTGTTCGCTATAAGTCTCGGTTGCGGCCGAGTACACCAACTCCCACACTGAGCCTTTCCCGTAGTTGCCTCCGCCGTCCGTGGTTCCATAAAGGTTTTTCTCGGCATCTATAACCGGTGCCCCATTTCCCCCGAAATCGTTGAACCAGGCATCGGTCGTAGAGCCGCCAAAGTTATAGAGCACATTTTCGGTCCACCCGCCGGCACCAGGCTGTAGCTCGAAAACGACGCCACATTGGTAGCAGTCGGTATGTTCATAGGCGCCACCTGGGGCGTAGCCATACAAATTCCCGCCGCTCAAAAGAAGTTCACCCACCGGCGCTAAGCCGTCAGGCCCGTAAAAACTATGCAGGATGGTTTCCGTCCAATGGGCCGGAACCGTCTTCGTTTTCTTTACGTACGATAGTTCGAACAATGTTCCGTCGTTGTTAGCGCCTCCGGATGACGTCGTGCCATAGAGAACAGTGGCCGCTGAACTCGCCAAGGTGACCCCTCCGTAGGGTCTGTATCCGTCGCCGCTGCCTGGGGCGCCGAAGCTGTAGAGGACAGTTTCCGTCCAGGGGTTTCCCGACCCCGGCGCCGGCGGCGAAAGCTCCCAAACGATTCCACTACCTTGGTAGGGGTAGGGCCCAGTCAGGTAGCCGGGCCCGCCTTGAAAGCACGTACCATAGAGGTTGCCCTTGCTATCGATGGCAATATTGCCGGTAGGATTAGCTCCATCGTTGAGATCGATGGTGCTGAGCGGGTCGAAGAGATGAAGCACGGTTTCGGTCCAGCCACCGCTCCCGTTGGGAGAGAGCTCAAAAACTGCGCCAACACAGAGTTCGTTTAGCGCACAGCTCGCATTAATTGTGGTGCCATAGAGGTTGCCTGCCTTGTCCATCACCAGGCCGTTGCGGGTTGGGTACACACCATCGGGACTGTTGCTGTAGAACGAATAGATTGTGTTTTCCGTGTAGGTCGTGGTGGCGCCCGCAAAGGCCGCGAGGCCAGACAGCAAGACGAGCATTACAGCTGCGCCTTTGACGATGCTCAGCGCGAACGAAGACTCTCTGGATTGCATACGCTTTTCTCCTGGGTCGAGTTGGTATCGGTTTTTCGTGAAGTACTCTTGCCCGCGGAAGCGGCTGGTGCTCCGTCCGCGGGGGCGTAATCTTTACATCCTGTAAGCGCCAGCGTCGCTTGCGCCGTTTTGTGATCCGTCCTTTTTATTGTCGTCTTCGGGGCTGACGAGTCAGACTTTGATTTGTCCGCCGCTCTAGATCCTCGTGCATGTGCCGCGACAACTGAGTTTCGCGGTGCAGAATTGACGGAGGACATGGCTACTGGACGGTCGCCATCTTGC
>CAVZUP010000178.1:0-52470 GCA_963778255.1 uncultured Acidobacteriaceae bacterium | reverse complement strand
AGGAACTGGGTGTCGGTCTGGATCGAGCTCTGATCGGATGAGCGCAGATCGGCCTTGTCGTAATCGAAGTAGATATCTTTCACGGTTTGCGAGAAGAGTTCTTCTTCGGTGGCGGAATACGGGGTTGGCGGCGGAGCGGGCGCGGCGTTGACGGTTACGCGAGCCGTGGCGTCCTGTGTGCCGCCAGCGCCTTTGGCGATCAGATGGTAGGTAGTGGAATCAGCCGGAGTCACTTGACGCGATCCGCTTAGGTCCACGGATCCGATGCCATCAATGCTGACGTCGGTTGCGTTCGTCGTCTGCCAGGTCAGCGTGGTCGATTGGCCCGGATTGAGCGTGTTCGGATTCGCCGAGAGCGATGCGGTGGGAGCGGTTGGCGCGGGTGGTGGTGGCGGTGGCGGCGGTGGGAGTTTGTGCGTCCCGCAGGCGGCCAGGAACAGGATGGCGCCAATCGCAAGTACAACGGTGGCGCACTTCGTTATGGTCATGCTGGTGGCGTGCTTCACTGAGATCCTCTTTTCTGTGCGCCCGCGTTGTGGCTTGCAATTTGCAGATTCACGGCAGGGCGCACGCTGGGCCAGCCGCAAAACCGTCGTTCTTAAAGCCCGTGTGAACTTCGATCTCTGCCTCAGCGCCGGAAGGCGCTTTTCATGACTTAATCTCCTGCGGCGCGGTCCTCAGTGGCTAAAGCCGCAATTCTTGGATTGTATTTTCGGCACGACTAAAGTCATGCCCTTCCCAAGAGTCATTTACTTTCAAATCCTATTTGCTTACCAAAACTCATTCACTTCCAACTCCAATTAGGTTGCGTGTTATTTCCATTAAAAGTCAACTGTTTCACATTGGAGCCGTCGGCCAGCATGGTCCAAATCTGGTCGGTGCCGGAACGGTGCGACTGGAACACGATGTGCCTTCCGTCGGGCGACCAGCAGGGGAAATCGTTGCGTCCGGCGTCGTGGGTGAGCTGCACCCACTGCTTGCTGGCCACGTCCATCAGGTAAATGTCGTTGGAACCGGGCTCTCCGGGGCCATATTTGCGCATCCAGGAGAAAGTCAGGAATTGCCCGTTGGGCGACCAGTTGGGCGAAACCGCGTAGCCTTGATCGGTGACCTTCTGCACGTTGGTGCCGTCGGCTTCCATGGTGTAGATCTGGGGCAGGCCGGTGCGACCGCTGACGAAGGCGATCTGGCTGCCGGTCTTGCGATTCCAGGTGGGCGAAACGTCCGGGCCCTGATCGGTGGTGAGGCGGACGGATTTACCTCCGGAGGCGTCGACCACGAAAATGTTGGGATAGCCGTTGCGCGAGGAGGAGAAGGCGATTTTGCCATCGGGCGACCATGATGGCGAAAGATTCATGCCTCCGAAGCGCGGGAAACTGACCAGGCGATTGAGATCGAAGGAGTACATCATGATTTCCCAGCCGCCCTTGTTGATGGAACTGAAGGCGAGGCGCGAGCCATCGGGCGAGATGCGCGGCGATAGGGAAATGCTTCCGAGGTGCGTGACCTGCTGCTGGTTGGCACCGTCGTAGTCCATCATCCAGACTTCTTTGTGGCCGGTGCGCTCGCTGACGAAATAAATTTTGGTTTCGGCGATGCCGGAGATGCCTCCGCCGAGGCGGAAGATGATTTCATCGGCGAAGCGGTGGGCGATGACGCGGACGGCTTCGGGAGTCGCGTTGTCGGTGTATTGCTTGCCGAGCACCTGCGGCGACTTTTCATTCTTTACGTCGTAGAGCCAGCCCTGCACGGTGACTTTGCCGGCGGTTGCTCCCAGGTTTCCGAAGGCTAGCATCGACGTGTTGGGCGGCGGAGAATTCCAGGCTGAGAAATTGACTTCGGAGGGTTGGCCCGGAATCTCCAGCGGATAAAAACTCTTGGAGACGAGATCGAAGATTCCGGCGTTTTCGAGATCGTTCCAGAGCACATCGTTGAAGGTCTTCAGGAGGGTTGCGTTGTTGGGGTCGGCGGTCGAGGGCTTGAAGTCGGACGCGGCGAGGCGCACGCGCTCGACGCCGAGTCCGGTGCCGGTGCGAATCCAATCCTGGGCAAAGGTGGTGGCCGCCAGCAGGAGCAAGGCTGCGGCGATTAGGACATGACGACGGATCGGTTGAGTCGAGTTACTCAATGTGTGCTCCCTTTGCAGTCGTTGGTCGTCAGTCGTTCGTCGTTGGCAAACCGTTGTCGCCGGCACACTCTCCGAACGACCAACGACTAATGACCAACGACTGACGATTAGCGACTGACTTTACCGCTTGTAATCGAACCAAAACTCTACCGATACTTTGCTGCCCGAATAATCCGGGGGCAGCGGGCCAAAATTATCAATACGCTGAAGCGCGCGCACTGCGGATTGGTCGAGCGACGGCACTCCGCTGGACTGCTCGATTTGAACATTCGAGGGATGGCCGTCGCGGGCGATATCGAACGTCAGATAAACCCGGTTCGCTTCGTTGATTCTTGGGTCGACTTCATACTTCAACCAGTTCTCCGTTACCTTGCGCTGCACGGCCTGCACGTACCACGAAAACCTGCTGCCGAAATCGCCGCCGCTGCCGGTAAATCCGAAGCCGCCTTTGGCGCCGCCGGCGGTCATGGTGTAGGGGCCACTGACGGGACCGCCTTCGCCATAAGGTATTTGATTCGACTCGGTGGGTTCCGGTTCCGGCTTTCGCTGCGTGGCGCTCTTGACGGGGGCGGGTTTGATTTTCGTTTTCGTATTCTTGTCGGGAATCGGAATCGCTTCGGGCTCTTTTTCCTGCTCCCGGGGCAATGACTTCGACAATCCTTTAGATTCCGTGGCGAGCACGTTCGTTGTCTGCTCGGGATTGGCGGGCAAGGGAACGGCGCTCACGAGCGTTGCGCCCATGGCATCGCCTCCGCCTCCAGTGCCCCAGGAGTTGGGGCGGAATCCGGCAATGAACATGGTGTAGAGCACGACAAATACGACGAAGGCCACGTGCAGTCCGAGCGACCAGACCAGCGGACGGCGGAGCTGCGCGGGTTCGGAATAGATGTCGTAATTAGCGATGGCCGCCATGGCTATCCATTGGTTGCGTGACGATGCTCACGTTGCTGATGCCGGCTTGTTTGATGGCGTCCATCACGGTGGCGAAGGCGCCAAAGGGGACATCTTCGTCGGAGCGCAGGAAGATCGACTGGTGCTGCGGATCGCGGATTCTCTTCTTCAGAGTTGATCCGATCTGGTTGATGTTGATGGGATCGTTGCCGAGAAAAACCTTCTGCGATTTATCGATGCTGATGACGAGGCGCTCTTCGGTGATCTCTTTGACGGTGCGGGTGTGGGGCACATTGACTTCGATGCCGGACTGCAACACCGGCGCGGTCACCATGAAGATGATGAGCAGCACCAGGACCACGTCGACCAGCGGCGTGATGTTGATGTCGGCTAGTGCGGTCTGGGTGCGTCCGTTGGCGGAGGTGAAGGCCATCAGCGGCGCGCCTCTGGGGACTGGGGCGGTTGCTGGCGCTCGACCAGATTGAGCATCTCCAGCGTGAAGTCGTCGTTGCGCGAGGCCATCTCGCGGATGGAGCCGATGATCAGGTTATAGGCGATGACGGCCGGGATGGCTGCGGCCAGGCCGGCGGCGGTGGTGATGAGAGCTTCGGAGATTCCGGGAGCTACGGCGCGTAACGTGGCTGCGCCGGCGGTGCCGAGTCCGTGGAAGGCGTCGATGATCCCCCAGACGGTGCCGAAGAGTCCGACGAAGGGCGTGACCGCGCCGGTGATGGCCAGCCACGGGACATTGCGCTCCAGGCGAGTGATTTCTTCGGACGATGCGATCTGCATGGCGCGCTGAATCGACACGAGGCTGTGAATGCCGCCGGTGGTTCCCATCTGGCGTTTGAACTCTTCGACTGCGGCTTCAAAGACTCCGACGAGCGGGCTGGGACGGAACTGTTCCGCGACCGAGGCGATGTCTTGCATGCGCTGCGCTTTGCGGAAGGCGCGGATGAAGCGTCCGCTTTGCTCGTGGGCGCGGAGGATCAGCCGCCACTTGGAGAGAATCACCGCCCAGGAGAGCACGCTGAAGGCGATGAGCAGGAGGAGAACAGTTTTGGCGACCGGACCGGTCTGGAGGACGAGATCAACGATTTCGCCGCCGACAAACAACAGCAGGACGGAAGAAAAATGCATCGGTTTCGGGAGAACCCCTACGTAAGATTATAGACTAGCGGCGCGGCGCGCTTGGGTCGGGTATCGCATCGGTCAACTTGATCGGGTCATCTGGCGATCGGGTCATCGGGTCATTTAAAGTCAAGGGCTTTTGATCTTCGATGACCCGATGACCCGATGGTTCGATGACCCGATCCATTCGTGTTATGCTGCGCGTGAATTGCCTTTCGTCGTAAGTCAAAAGTCAAAGGCCGCGGACAAGAGTGTCCGCGCTACACGTAGAGGGCCCTGTGCTCGCTGAACTTCGACTGGAAAATTACGCGGTGATTGACAACGTCGTGATCGAATTCGCGGCGGGGTTGAATCTTTTGACTGGCGAAACCGGGGCCGGGAAATCGATTCTGATCGATGCGCTGGGATTGCTGTTGGGGGAAAAGGCATCTTCGGATGTGATCCGCACGGGCGCGGAGCGGGCGGTGGTGGCGGCGGTGTTTGAGAGCGATGGGGCGGCGGTGCGGGCCATCGAAGGGATTCTCGAGACGAATGGGTTGGATGCCGAGAATGGCTCGCTGATTCTGCGGCGCGAGATTGCTGCTGGCGGCAAGGGACGCGTGTTCGTCAATAACCAGCCCGCGACCGTGGCGGTGCTGAGGCAGATTGCTCCGCATCTGGCGGTGATCCATGCGCAGAATGAATCGCTGGTTCATTTCGATGCGGCGGCGCGGCAGGATCTGCTCGACGCTTATGCCGGAGTCGAGTTGAAGGACGTGGCGGTCGCGTTCGCGCACTGGAAGCAGATTCGCGGACGCATTGCCGAGCTCGAACAGGATGAGCAGGATCGTATGCGGCTGCTTGATCTTTGGAATTTCCAGTGCCATGAGATTGAAGAGGCGCGGCTGCGGGCTGGCGAAGACGAAAACTTGGAAGGCGAAAAGCGCGTCCTGGCGAATGCCGAGAAAATTTACGGCGCGGCTATCAATGCTTTTGATTTGCTGTATGAGGGCAACGGCTCGACCTCGTCGAGCTTGCGCGCGGCGCAGAAGCATTTGGAAGAGTTGGCCCGCTATGAGCCCAAGTTTCAGGAAGCGCTGGCGGCGCTGGAGTCGGCGCGGATCAGCGTGGAAGATGTGGGCGCGACTTTGCGCGATTATGCGGGAGGGATTCAGGCTTCTCCTGAGCGGCTGGCGGAGATCGAAGAGCGGCTGGCTTTGCTGGATCGGCTGAAGCGCAAGTATGGGCCGACGCTGGAGCAGGTGATTGCCTTTGGCGAGGATATCCGGCGCAAACTCTCGGAGATGGAGAACAAAGATCAGGTATTACTTGAGCTCCGGGCGATGCTGGCCGTGGCGGGCGACGAGTATCGCAAGGCCGCTCGCTCCATCTCGCGCAAGCGGCTGGAGGCGGGACGAAAGCTGGAGAAGCTGGTGGAGGCGGAGATCAACGATCTCGCCATGCGCGCCAGCTTTCGGATTGCGGTCGAAGAAAACGAAGCCGTGGAGCATTGGACTTCTTCGGGGATCAATCAGGTCGTTTATAGGATTTCGACGAATGCGGGCGAGACGATGCGTCCGCTGGAACAGATTGCCTCGGGCGGCGAACTTTCGCGCGTCATGCTGGCGCTGAAGGCTAGCGTGGAGGCGGGGACTGGTGCCGCGGGGAATCCGGCAGGCAGTTCGAAGAAGAAGTCGGCGGCACAGCGCACGCTGGTCTTCGACGAAATCGATACCGGCATTGGAGGGCGCGCGGCCGAGGCCGTGGGGAAAAAGCTGAAAGCGCTCTCCAAGGGAAATCAGGTGCTTTGCGTTACCCACCTGCCGCAGATTGCTACCTTTGCCGATCATCATTACGTGATCGAAAAGCGCGAGGCGGCGGGGCGCGCTAAGACTACCGTCCGACAGATTACTGGCGACGAGAGGACGGAGGAAGTGGCGCGCATGTTGTCGGGGGCTAAGCTTACTGAGACTTCTCGGAAACATGCGGAGCAGATGATTCGGGCGAATGGATGAGGAATTGTAAGAAAACGCTAATGGGTGGATACGCGGCCTGTAAGATTCAGTTGTGACTCGTTAGTTTGGGCTCCGGTTCAACCTTCGGGGCTTTGTGCAAAGACTGCACGATGCGATTGATCTCAGGCTGCGTAACGCCGACCGGCCCCCGGCCGTCTCGGCCTGCGAAGGTTAACTCGACACTGCCCTGGTCGGAACAAAGACGTACGGCGACCCTGCTCGGTCGGGCTTGGGGATCGCCAAGCTGGAACCCGCGCCAGTCGTGGTTCTGGATATTGAAGATTCCGGTATCGGCCGAGGATCCAGCCAATAAGACATCCTTCACACCCAGCAAGAGCTGCTCACGGTAGTGCACGCTCGGAAACAAAGCCCAGAGGTGCATCTTGTCCGGAGTGAATTCATATAGATTCTTATAAAAGCCATAGTCCGATAGCGCTGCCCCTTGTCCAAAGATCGATTCCACGTTCTGCGGGGAGATTTTCATTCCCTGGGCGAAGCCCATTGGAAGCACACGCGCGGGACTGGCGCTTAATATCAAGCGCAATCCGGATCGGAAGACCAAGGCGACCATTTCAGGATGATCCTTTGGCACCGACCTGGTTTGGCCCTCATCAAGATCGTTCCACGGAATCTCAAATTCATAACCGACATACGAGACCTTAGTTCCCGGGACCTGCGATACCGACACGTCTTTCAGGTTGGTCGGGACGACCCTTGCAACCGGCGGAGCCTTTCTCGCCGCATTGAAAGAAAGAGCGACCGGTGCCACCCAGAAGGCTCCCAGGCCGATCACTCCCAGCGTGATTACTACCGTCGTTAGAATGCGTCGCAGTAATCGCATAGAAGCAAACAGCATACGCCCTTAGGATTGGGTTGTTAAGAAGTCCTTCTACAGCACGAGCACATCGGCACCGAGCGTCTGAAGCGCGCGGTCAAAGGTGACGAACTTTACGCCCGTAACGGCCGCGAACGCCAGAAGGTAAGAATCCGCCCAGACCTTCGGGGAGCGACTGGACAGCCGCGACCGAGAACGGAACTCCTTTTCGAGATCGTCGGCCTCTGGCACGGCTTACGACGTGCGCCGCATCTGGTGACGTCAGCGTTCCGGCGACCTTCCCGTTCACCTGCCCGTTTTCCCCGCCCGGTGCTAATCCTCACAGCCTCAAAGGCTTACATTGACCTCAGGGTGCATCTTTCGATACCCTTACGGCATCTTTTACTCGCAGAAAGTGTACCCTAGGTGGGGTGGGGGATCCGACTTGTCTGAGACCAGGAATTTGCACACGAAGACTTTATTGCTTTTGAAGCCGCGCGGGTTTTGCGCTGGGGTGGTGCGGGCGATTGATATTGTCCGGATCGCGCTGGAGGCGTTTGGGCCGCCGATTTATGTGCGCAAAGAAATCGTCCACAACCGGTTCGTGGTGGAAGAACTGCAACAGAAGGGCGCGATTTTCGTCGACAGCGTCGATGAGGTTCCGGAGGGTGAACGGGTCATTTACAGCGCGCACGGGGTTTCTCCGGAAGTGCGCGAAGCCAGCAAGCTGCGAAATTTGCGGGTGATCGATGCTACTTGTCCGCTGGTCACCAAGGTGCACGTGGAGGCAGTAAAGTTTGCCAAGGAAGGCTATTCGCTGATCCTGATCGGGCATCGCGATCACGATGAGGTGATTGGCACGTTGGGCGAAGCGCCCTCGGTGACGCAGGTGGTGGGGTCTCCGGCGGAAGTCGCTTCGGTTACTTTGCCCGATCCGAACCGCGTGGCCTACCTGACGCAGACTACGCTCAGTCTGGATGAGACGCGCGACATCATTGCCGCGCTGCGCAAGCGGTTCCCGAACATCAAGGGGCCGGCGGCGCAGGACATTTGTTATGCCACTGAAAACAGGCAAGTTGCGGTGAAGCATGTGGCTTCCGACGCGGATTTGCTGCTGGTGGTGGGCTCGAATAATAGCTCGAACTCGAAGCGGTTGGTGGAAGTGGCGCGCAGTTTGGGTACCGAGGCGCATCTAATCGATGATTGCAACAATATTCAGCCACAGTGGTTGAATCACGTGAAGACGGTGGCCCTGACCGCGGGAGCATCGGCTCCTGAGCACCTGGTGCAGGAAGTGGTTGAGTACCTGGCGGGACAGGGCTTTGGCGACGTGCAGGAAGTGGAAGTCATGCCGGAGAACGTGCGCTTTGGGTTGCCGCCGGAGATTGTGGAAACGATCGCCGCGGCTCCGGCCGGAGCTGGGCTGGAGTCGTAAGTCGGAGTAAAGTTCGGATCAAAGTTCGGATCAACGTTCTGAACAAGGAGTTGGAGTTCTCGATGGAAGAATCGTCCCCGTTAAGTTCGGCCTCGGCGTCACACCCCAGCGGGCCAAACACTGGTGCACTGCCATCCCAGAACGCAAGAGAACGCGCTTCGGGGAACCCGGCGCTGGGGAACCCGCAGATGCGCTTTGGAAAAATTGACGACCTGGGAAGCCGGGTCGCGGTTGCGGTGGATGCGGCGCGCAACCATCTTTTCTCGCAGCAGCACGAAGACGGCTACTGGTGCGGAGAACTGGAAGCCGATACCACGCTGGAATCGGATTACATCCTGCTGCACACGCTGCTTGGCACCGGCAATCAGGCGCGCTTCGACAAAGCTGCGCGTTACATTCTGAATCACCAGAACGAAGACGGTGGCTGGAGCATTTATGCCAGCGGGCCGTCGAACATCAGCGCTTCGGTGAAGGCTTATTTCGGATTGAAACTGGCCGGGTTCACAGCCGATCATCCCGCGCTGGCGCGCGCCCGCAAGAAGATTCTTGAGATGGGCGGCGTGACCGAGGTCAATACATTCACCAAGATCTATCTCTGTTTCTTCGGGCAGTACGATTACGATGCCGTGCCGGCGGTTCCGCCGGAGATTGTGCTGTTTCCCAACTGGTTCTGGTTCAATATTTACGAGATTTCTTCGTGGTCGCGGGCCATCCTGGTGCCGCTTTCGATCTGCTACGCGAAGAAGCCGTTCAAGAAGATTCCCGATGAAATGGGCGTGGAAGAACTTTTTGTGGGCGGGCGCGACAAGTCGCGCATGCATTTGCATTGGGCTAAGAAGCGAATTTCCTGGCGCAATTTCTTCCTGGTGCTGGACCGGATTACGCACTGGGCGGAGCGCGTGCACATTCGTCCGCTGCGTTCGCTAGCTCTGCGGCGGGCGGAGAAGTGGATGCTGGAGCGCTTCGAGATGAGCGATGGCCTGGGCGCGATTTATCCCTCGATGCTGAACGCCATTATTGCGCTGCGCTGCCTGGGATATTCGGTGGACGATCCGCAGGTGATTCGCGCGCTCGACGAGTTTGAGAAGCTGGGGATTGAGGAAGGCGACACGTTCCGCATGCAGCCCTGCAAGTCTCCGGTATGGGATACGGCGTATGCGCTGTTTGCGCTGGGTGAGGCGGGGGTTCCGGCGACCGATCCGCGGCTGGTAAAGTGCGCCGACTGGATTCTGCAAAAGCAGGTGCGCAAGCCGGGAGACTGGAAGATCAAGAATCCCAAAGGCGAACCGGGCGGGTGGTATTTCGAGTTTAATAACGAGTTTTATCCCGACGTGGACGATACAGCGATGGTGTGCCTGGGGCTGAGCCGGGTGGAGCATCCGAACGGGCGTTATCAGAGCGAGTCGGTGCAGCGGGCGATTGATTGGGTCTTGTCGATGCAGTGCAAGAACGGAGGCTGGGCCTCGTTCGACAAGGACAACGATCGCATGGTGTTCCAGTACGTGCCGTTCGCCGATCATAACGCCATGCTCGATCCGGCAACGGTCGACATCACGGGGCGGATTCTGGAATGCCTGGCAACTTATGGGTGCGACCAAAGCCATCCGGCGGTGCAGCGGGCGCTCAAGTTTATTCGCGAGGAGCAGGAAGCGGACGGAAGCTGGTTTGGACGCTGGGGCGTGAACTACATCTACGGCACGATGCAGGTGCTGCGCGGGCTGGAAGCGATGGGTGTGGACCGCAACGATCCGATGATTCAGCAGGCGGCGGAGTGGCTGCGGTCGGTGCAGAACGGCGATGGCGGCTGGGGCGAGACGGTGGGATCGTATGACGATCCGAATCTGCGCGGGCAGGGTGATAGTACGGCTTCGCAGACGGCTTGGGCCATCATGGGACTGCTGGCGGTGGGTGACACGCGCTCCGAATGCGTGGCCCGGGGCATGGCGTATCTGCTGCGCACGCAAAATAAAGATGGGTCGTGGGATGAACCTTTCTATACGGGAACGGGCTTTCCGCGCGTGTTCTATCTGATGTATCACTTGTACCGCGAATATTTCCCGCTGATCGCGCTGACGACCTATTCGAAGGTGATGGCGGAGAAGAGCAGCAGTTAGCTTTTAGCTCTTCGCTCTTAGCTTTTGGCTAGCCCAGTTGTCCGCTGATTTGGCGGATTCCTGCACCGGGTTGGCTGGCTAAGAGCTAACAGCTAACAGCTAAGAGCGGACATTGAAAGCTTTTGTTACCGGCGCCACGGGATTTCTGGGCAGTCATGTTGCGCGCGTTCTGGCGGAACAGGGCGCGGAGTTGCGGCTGCTGGTTCGGCCTACGAGCGATCTGCGGAACATTGAGGGTTTGAACGCGGATCGCGTGGTGGGCGACTTGCGCGATCCGGCCTCGATTGAGAAAGCGCTGGCTGGTTGCGATGTTGTGTTTCACGTTGCGGCGGACTACCGGCTGTGGGTGCGCGATTCCGCGGAGATGTACCGGTCGAATGTTGAGGGCACGCGCTCGTTGCTGGAAGCGGCCCGGAAACAGGGCGTACGGCGCGTGGTGTATACGTCGAGTGTGGCGACCATGGGCTTCACTTCCGCCACGAACGTGGATAACGTTGCCACTGAAGAGAGTCCGGTGTCGTTAGCCGACATGATCGGGCACTACAAGCGCTCGAAGTTCATGGCGGAGCAGGTGGCGGTTGAGGCGGCTGAAGCTGGGGCCGATGTGGTGATTGTGAATCCCACTACGCCGATTGGCGAACGCGATATCAAGCCGACGCCTACGGGACGAATCGTGGTGGATTTTCTGAAACGGAAGTTTCCGGCGTATGTGGAAACAGGCTTGAACCTGGTGGATGCTACCGAATGCGCGCGCGGTCATGTGCAGGCGCTGGAGAAGGGCAGACGGGGCGAGCGCTACATTCTGGGCGGAGAGAATCTTACTTTGAAGCAGATTCTGGACCGGCTGGGCGCGATTACAGGATTGAAGTCGCCGAGGGTGAAGCTGCCGTATTTTTTTGCACTGGCTACGGGCGTGGTCGACGAGATGGTGACCGGGCGGCTTTTGGGCCGCGAGCCGCGGGCTACGATTGATGCGGTGCGCATGGGACGCAAGATGATGTTTGTGAGCTCGGCGAAAGCGGAACGGGAATTGGGCTGGAGGACGGTTCCGGTCGATGGGGCTTTGCGGCGTTCGGTGGAGTGGTTCCGCAGCAACGGCTATGTATAGAATCGCCATCATCGCCGCGATGGAGCGCGAGGTTGGGCCGCTGATCCGCAGCTGGAAAGTCAGGACGATCGAACACGGCGGGCGGCGATATCGTCTTTTTGAACATGGCGACGCGGTTCTGGTGTGCGGTGGAATTGGGGCCGAAGCGGCACGGCGCGCGACGGAAGCGGTGATACAGGAAGTTCAGCCCGTGCGTGTGATCTCGGTTGGCTTTGCTGGTGCGTTGGACGGGTCGCTTGCGGTTGGCGATGTTCTGCAGCCGCGCACGATCATCAATGCAGCCGACGGCGTCCGAACGGACACTGGTTCCGGGGAAGGGATACTGGTGAGTTCCGCGAGCGTGGCGGGCAAGGAGCAGAAGATTCGATTGGGCAAAGCTTATGGCGCTCAGGCAGTGGATATGGAAGCGGGCGCGGTGGCGCAAGGCGCGGCGGCGCGAGGGGTCGAGTTCGGGGCTTTGAAGGCGATCTCTGACGCTTCCGATTTCGAACTGCCGGCGATGGATCGTTTTGTGGCGCACGACGGGAGTTTTCTCTCCGGCAGATTTGCTGGTCATGTGGCGCTGCGACCCTGGCTGTGGGGGACTACGATTGCGTTGGCGCGGAATAGTTCTAGGGCGAGGCGGGCCCTTTGCGGCGCGCTTGCCGATTACCTGGAGCGGGAGACTTGTTTGGGTGAGTCCTTGGCGGCTCCGCTGAATCAAAAGGGGGTTGCCCCGGAGTGCGCCGGCGCACATACTGGCACGGGGACTCAGTCGCATACTTAGGCGACGCGGAACAGAATTCGGGAACCAAGAACATTTGTTATGGAAATTGCGCGATCTTCGACATTGACATCGACATTGACATTCGCCGCTGAAAACGAGAAGCACGAGACTTCTTTTGAGATTCCTTCCAAGATTCCCACGAAGATGCGGGCTGCGGTCTATCGTGGCGTGGACGATGTGCGGCTGGAGGAAGTTCCGGTGCCTGAAATTGGGCCGGGAGAGATTCTGGTTCGGGTGCACACCTGCGGCATCTGCGGGACTGATCTGAAGAAGATTGCCAGTGGGTCGCATTCAGCGCCGCGCATTTTTGGGCACGAGACGGCGGGCGTCATTGCGAAAATTGGCGAGGGCGTGCACAAGTTCGCAGTCGGCGAACGCGTTGTGGTGTTTCACCACATTCCTTGCGGAGAATGCTATTACTGCCGCCACAAGACTTTCGCCCAGTGTGCTACTTACAAGAAGGTTGGGTGCACGGCGGGATTCGAACCTTCGGGCGGAGGGTTTGCGGAATATGTCCGGGTGATGGACTGGATCGTCGAAAAGGGGACGGTGCGTATCCCGGACGGCATCAGTTTTGAACAGGCATCCTTTGCCGAGCCGGTGAATACATGCATCAAAGGTATTGAGACCCTGCGGTTGCAAGCGGGCGAGACGGTGCTGGTTATGGGCCAGGGTCCAATTGGCCTAATCCTTGCGACTTTGGCGAAACGGGCCGGGGCACGGGTGATTACTTCCGATTTACATCCGGCGAGGCTTACAATAGCTAATGGCTTCGGCCTTCATCTGACAATTGACGCTTCCAAGGCTGATGCCGGCGAGACCGTGCGCGGAATGACGGAGGGACGCGGAGCCGATGCCGTGATATTGGCAGTCGGCGGGAATGGGCTGATTCGCCCGGCCATTGATGCGACGCGTCCGGGAGGCAGGGTGTTGCTGTTTGCGCAGACGGTGCGGGGCGAGGCTACGATCGACCCGGCGGCGGTCTGTGTGGATGAGAAGGCATTGTTAGGCTCTTATAGTGCATCGGTTGAAGTGCAAGACGAGTCCGTGCGGTTTGTGATGAACCGAGAAATGGATTTGGAGCGGCTGATCAGCCACCGTTTCCCGCTGGAAAGCGGTGTGGAGGCGCTGAAACTGGCTGCCTATCCTCGACCGGACTCGATGAAGATCGTCATTCAGCCGGGTTGCGCCGCAACCCCGGAACGGCCGGTTTTGGCGTGATGGGGCGGAGGGCGTGGGAAGGACATCGACTGTGAATGTGAATGCAAAGATGACGGCTGCCGTCCTCTACGGCAAAGAAGACATCAAGATTGAGAAAGTGCCAATCCCGCGCGTGGGCGAGGGGGAAGTTCTGGTCAAGGTCCACGTCGCGCTTACTTGCGGCACCGATCTGAAGGTGTATCAGCGGGGGTATCACGCCCGCATGATTGTGCCTCCGGCGTTGTTTGGGCATGAACTGGCCGGCACGGTGGAGGAGGTGGGCGATGGTGTCCGTGGCTTTAAGAAGGGCATGCGGGTGGTGGCGCTCAACTCGGCTCCTTGCGGCATGTGTTTTTATTGCTCGAAGCACCAGCTCAACCTCTGCGAAGATCTGCTGTTCAACAATGGCGCCTATGCCGAGTACATACGGATTCCGCGGCGCATCGTGGAAACGAACATGCTGATTGTGCCCTCGAATGTGACCTTCGAGGATGCGGCGATGACGGAGCCGCTCGCCTGCGTGCTGCGCGGACTGCATGAAACGGGAGTCGAGATCGGCGATACGGTCGCGGTCATTGGCGGCGGTCCGATTGGCCTGATGTTTGTGCAGGTGGCGAAGGCGATCGGCTGTAATGTGATTGCGGTGGTGAAGCGCGATTCGCAGGTCACGATGGCACGCAAGAAGGGTGCGCACGAGGTGGTGCAGATCACCAAGGTGAAGGATCCGGTGGAGGCGGTGCGCGAGCTGAGTCCGGAGAGGCGCGGCGCCGATGTCGCGATCGAAGCCGTGGGGCGTCCCGAGGCCTGGGAGTGGGCGGTGCAGATGGTGCGCAAGGGCGGCACGGTGAATTTCTTCGGCGGATGCGCCGCGGGCACCAAGGTGCAGCTCGACACCAATCGCCTGCACTACTCGGAAATTACGTTGAAGGCGACGTTCCATCACACTCCGGAGACGGTGCGCCGGGCGTTTGGTCTGATTGCGGAAAAGAAAGTTTGCGGCAACGATTACATTACCGGCGAAGCGCCGCTTTCGCGTTTGCAAGATGTGTTGCGCCACATGCTGAACCGCAACGGGGATATCAAGACTGCGATTATCCCGGGCCACTAGCGCGGGGCGCGCGATGACTCCTGCGATGGAGGGACGGGCGTCTCGCCTGTTCGGGCCGGGCGGAGAGGCCCGGCGCTCCACGATCACATAAACCTGATGACAACTGCCGCCAGCCATCCCCCGACTGCGCCGCTCTCCTCTATCTGGAGTGCGCTGCCGCCCGAGTACGCGATTCCGGAGCATGCACCTTCGGAGGCGGAAGCGCGCGAATACTGCCGGCGGCTGGCGCGCTCGCATTACGAGAATTTTTCGGTTGCCTCGTGGTTTCTTCCGGAGCAGCTGCGCCAGCACTTCTTCAACGTCTACGCCTATTGCCGCATCTCGGACGATCTGGGGGACGAGGTAGGCGACACCGCCGTGTCTCTGCAGCTACTCGATCAGTGGGAGAACGAGCTGAACGCCTGCTACGACGGGCAGCCGCGGCATCCGGTGTTTGTGGCGCTGGCGGGGACGGTGCGCGAGTTTGAAATTCCGAAGCATGAATTTGCGGATTTGCTGACTGCCTTCCGGCAGGACCAGAGCGTCACGCGCTACGAAACTTTTCAGGAACTGCTGGGGTATTGCCGGTATTCGGCGAATCCGGTGGGGCATCTGGTGCTGTATCTCTGCGGATACGGCGATGCCGAGCGCCAGCGGCTTTCCGATTTCACCTGCACGGCGCTGCAACTGGCAAACTTCTGGCAGGACGTTAGTGCGGACTATGCCAAGGGACGGATTTATCTTCCGCTCGAAGACTTGCGCCGCTTTGGCGTGAGCGAAGACATGATTCGCAATGGCGCGAACGCCGCCGCGTTTCGCGAAATGATGGAGTTTGAAGTCGCGCGCGCGCGGGAATGGTTCGCGCAAGGTCTGCCTTTGGTCGCGAAAGTCGACGGCGAACTGGCTACCGATATTGAACTGTTCAGCCGAGGGGGGCAGGAAATTCTGAACGCCATCGAACGGCAGGATTACGCGGTGCTGGGCCGGCGTCCGGCGATTTCGAAGGCGCGGAAGCTGGCGCTGGTGGCGCGCGCGGCGCTGGGGAAGCTGCGGGGAAAACGAAGATGAGCGCCGCGGTGGGAAATCCGCCAGTGCAGTTTGCGCCTACCGCTTCGCAGATCGATATGGCGTACTCCGTTTGCCGGAGTATCGCGCGGGCCGCGGCCAAGAATTTCTACTACGGATTTGTGGTGCTTCCAGGGCGCAAGCGCAATGCGTTGAGTGCGGTATATGCCTTCATGCGTCGGTGCGATGACATCACCGACGACAACACGCTTAGCCCCGCCGAGCGCCATAACAGGCTGGCGGACTGGCTGGATCGAGTGCACAGCGCGCTGGCGGCGCAGCCTACGGACGATCCGGTGCTGCTGGCGTTGGCCGATGCGCAGCGGCGGTATCAGATTCCGATTGGGCTGCTCGATCAACTGGCATTCGGCACGGCTGCCGATCTGGACTGCGGCCAAGGAGATCCCACTGCGCTCGCGGCGCGATACCAGACGTTCGAAGAATTGCGCCAGTATTGCTACGGCGTGGCGTCGGTGGTGGGGTTGGTGTGCATCAAGATTTTCGGATACCGCGATCCCGCGGCGGAACCGCTCGCTGAAAGCTGCGGGCTGGCATTTCAGTTGACGAACATTATTCGCGACGTCAAAGAAGACGCGGCCATGGGGCGGGTTTATTTTCCGCAGGAAGACTTGGCGCAGTTTGGGCTTGCGGCGGCTGATCTGGCTGCGGCGAATGTGGAGGTTGGCCGGGTTCGTCCGCTGCTGGCGTTTGAGGCTGACCGCGCTCGCGAGTGTTACCGCGCTGGGGAAGAGCTGATTCCGCTGGTGAGTGAGGACAGTCAGCCCGCGCTCTGGGTGCTGATTACGATTTACCGGCGACTGCTGGAAAAAATTGCCGCGAACCAGTACGACGTTTTTGGCGAACGCGTACGGCTGACGGTTCCGGAGAAGCTCACGGTCCTCGGAAAAGGAATCGTGAAGCGTCTGTTGTGATGCCATCCCCAACATCTACTAATTCGAAACGTGCCGCCACGGTTGCGATTGGCGGAGGCGGGCTGGCGGGATTGGCCGCCGGCTGCGCCTTGGCGGACGCGGGGTTTCGCGTGTCGTTGTTCGAGCGGCGGCCTTATCTGGGCGGGCGCGCTTCTTCTTATCAGCATCCGGGGACGGGCGAGGTGGTCGACAATTGCCAGCATGTGCTGGTGGGCTGCTGCACCAACCTGCTCGATTTTTACCGGCGCGCGGGAGTTGAGGACAAGATTCGCTGGTATGACAAGCTGAACTTTCTTGAGCCGGGTGGGCGTTTGTCGGTGATTGCGCCGTCGGGGCTTCCGGCTCCGCTGCATACGGCTCCTTCATTTTTGCGGGCGGCTTGTTTGAGTTTTCGCGACAAGGTGGCCATCAGCCGCGCGCTGGTGGCGCTGGCTCCGGCTGCTCCGGTGGATCGAGGCGAATCGTTTCTCGAATGGCTGCGTCGGCACGGACAAACTCCTCAGGCCATCGAGCGCTTCTGGAAGACGATTTTGGTCAGCGCGTTGAATGAGGATCTGGATCAGGTGTCGGTCCCGTACGCGGCGCAGGTGGTGCGCGAGTCGTTTCTTAAGTCGGCGGCGGCGGGGGCCATGGGAATCCCTATGGTGCCGCTGAGCGAGCTTTATGGCACGGCAGGAGATTATATTCGTGCTCGTGGCGGAGATGTCGCGTTGCGCGCGGGGATCGAGGCGTTTCGTGCCGGGGATTCCGGCGTTATTGTTACTACGAATGGACAAGAAGAGAAATTTGATTATCTCGTTCTCGCGGTGCCTTTCGATGTGCTGGGGCGGATGCTGCCCGATACTCCGGCGGCTGCGCCTTTGGCGGCGGCGCTGGGGCGGTTTTCGACTTCTCCGATTACGGGTATCCATCTTTGGTTCGACCGGCAGATCAGCGGGCTTGACCATGCCGTGCTGCTGGATCGCACCATCCAGTGGATGTTTCACAAGTCGCGGTTGATTGCGGCTCGCGAAAATGCGAATTCGGAAGGCGGCAGCTACATTGAGCTGGTGGTGAGCTGCTCGCGCAGTCTGGTTGAGAAGTCGAAGGCGGAGATTGTTGAACTGGCGGTGCGGGAAGCGCGGGAGTTTTTTCCCGGTGCGCGCGAGGCGCAGTTGCTGAAGTCGACCGTCATCAAGGAAGTGCACGCGACGTATTCGCCGCGTCCGGGAATCGACCAGTACCGGCCCAAAGCCGAGACGGCTTGGCCGCGCGTTTTTCTGGCGGGAGATTTTACGGCTACCGGCTGGCCCGCCACCATGGAGGGCGCGGTACGCAGCGGTTATCTGGCAGCGGAAGCTTTGGCTCGGTTTGCCGGCAGCGGGAAGGCGCGCTTCCTTGTCCCGGATTTGGCTGCTGGCGGGCTGATGCGGCTGTTTGGATGAAACTGGCCGCGTAGTTGCTCGCCGCGGTTAGCACGATTCATATTGCCATGAGAACAACGCCCGCCGCTACCAGCAGGGCCGCAAGCCAGCGACGGCGGCCTACGCGTTCGTGCAGAAAGATGCGCGCGGCAAAGGCGTTGGCTACGAAGGTGAGCGAGGCCGATGCGGGGACGACCAGGCTGAGGTTTCCCCAGGAAAGGCCGAAGAGCAGGCTGTAGAACGTTACGGCCATTGCCAGCACTCCGAGCGAGAACGTAGGCGTGCCTAGCACGCGCCCGATCACTGCAAGTACTCCCCGTTGCTTCCAGAGTTCTCCGACATCGCCGACTCGTTTCATGGAGTAGGAAAGCAGCACGTCTCCGATGGTCGCAGCCAGGCCGATAACCACGATGGCAATCCAGGCGTGGAGGTCGCTCATGACTGCACCTCGGGGGAGACGGCGTCGCGGGAAATTTGCTCCGCACTCTCATGTTTGTGACTGGGCGTGACCGACGGGCCAGCGGTCACAAAGCCCATGCCGGCAACGATCAGCGCGATGCCTAGCCAGCGCGTCGGCGAAATCGCTTCATGCAGACGAAAGTGACCGATCAAAGCGACGAGCACGTAGGCGAGCGAGGTGGCTGGCAACACATACGTGAGGTCGGCCCAGGAAAGCGCGGACATGTAACAGGCGAAAAACGCCAACAGCAAGACGATTCCCACGGTTACCGAGGGATTGAGGACGGCCAGCAGCAGCGCAGAAACGTTATGCAGCGAGACATTGACGCTGCCGAGCTCTTTCATGCCGCGGGCCAGCAGGGAATCGCCAGCCGTGCTGAATACGGTGATGCCTGCGAGAACGAGGTATTTCTTAAAGGTCACTTGGGATCCAACTCAAGAGGCATTGAACCATTGAATCATTGAGCGATTGGGCCATTTGAAAACCCAAGAGCCTTTGAACTTGAATGATTCAATGTCTCAATGATTCAATCGCTCCACTAGGCCTTGGCCGGGGCCGGGGCGGGCGCTTCTTCTTTTTCCTTGCGGTTGTCCTTGACCCACTTGTTGCGCTGCGCGCGCAGTTTCAGGAAGGTTCGCGCTTCCTTGTACAAGCGCTTGCGTTCGGAGTTGTCGAACATCGCTTTCCTCAAAATGCGATACGCGGCCTTGGGACGGAAATAGTATTGATCGTAAAAGTGATGGACGGCCTCGAGCAGTTCGGCGGCGGGCAGGTCGGGGTATTGCATCTGCACCATCTGGTGGCCGCCTTCGTCGACCATCTTGGAGTCGGTGGTCATGAATCCGTTCTTGATGGCGTGTTCGTGCAGCTCGGTGCCAGGGTAGGCGTGCGCCACGGAAACCTGAATCGTTTCCACGTCGAGTTCCTTGGCAAACTTGATGGTGTTCTGGATGGTCTCGCGAGTTTCGCCAGGCAGGCCGATGATGAAATCGCCGTGGACCACGAGGCCGAGTTTGTGGCAATCCTTCGTGAACTGGCGGGCGCGCTCTACGGTTGCACCCTTCTTGATGTTCTTCAGAATCTGCGCATCTCCCGATTCGTAGCCCACGATGAGGAGGCGGCATCCCGCTTCTTTCATGGCTTTTAGAGTTTCGAAATCGGTGGTGACTCGCGAGGTGCAGGACCAGGTCAGGCCGAGCGGCTTCAGCTTGGCGCACAACTCGATGGTGCGGGCCTTCTGCAGGTTGAAGGTATCGTCGTCGAAGAAAAATTCCTTCACGTAGGGCCAGTAATCTTTGGCCTTGGCCATTTCACGGGCCACGTCGTCGGTGGAGCGTTTGCGCCAGGGGTGTCCGCTGAGAGTTTGCGGCCATAGGCAGAAGGTGCACTGGGCAGGGCATCCACGAGTAGTGTAGAGCGACACAAAAGGATTCAGCAGGAACGGCACGTTGTAGCGGCGGACATCGAGATCGCGCCGGTAGACGTCGGTGACGTGCGGCAGCGAGTCGAGATCCTGAATCGTTGGCCGGTCGGGATTATGCACGACATGGCCATTCTTGCGATAGGAAATGCCCAGAATATCTTCGAGGGGCTTGCCCTGCGCGTATTCGACGATGGAGTAGTCGAATTCCTTGCGGCAGGCGATGTCGATGACTTTCGCGTCGGTTAAGGATTTTTCGGGCAGCACGCTGACGTGGGGGCCGACGAAGGCAATCTTGATGTGCGGGTTGCTGTCTTTGATGGCCTCGGCAATGCGAACGTCGCCGGAGAATCCGGGGGTGCTGGTGAAGAGCACGAGCAATTCGTAGTCCTTGCAGGTGCGGATGGTCTCTTCGGCGGTGATGTGGTGGGGTGGGGCGTCGAGCAGGCGCGCGCCTTCGAGCATTCCGGTGGGATAGGCGAGCCAGACCGGGTACCAGTAGGATTCGATTTCGCGCGTGGCGGGCCAGCGCGAACCAGCGCCTCCATCGAAATTTTCAAACGAAGGCGGATTCAGAAACAGTGTTTTCAATGGCATATTGGGAGTCTCTATTTTAGCACTCTAACGCTGCGCACACGGCGGGCGACGCTGCTAAATCAGGTACGTCCCCGGATGTGTCAAAAGCCTGGAAACCTTTCTCCAAGTGTGCCTTAGCGGGGCTCAAAGGGCAAAGGAAGCGGGCCGAACGTCGCTTTGGCGCATTGAGACGCGAGAATCGGGTAGCGGCTGGGATTTGCCCGGCCGGACGGTGACCACGCGGGCGCGCTATTTCGCCGGTGAGGTGCCCGGCAACGCCCAGTTCTCCAGATCTCCGGTGGCGCGCAGCAGGTTCAGGCGGACGCGCTGGTACTCGAAATCGGCATCCTGAAAAAGCAGGAAACGCTCGGCCGCTTGCACGGTTGCGTCGGCCAATTCGTGCAGCGTGCCGGTCTTGGCTTCGATGCGGGTCTGGGCGGCTTCCAGGCCGGACTGCGCCAGTTGATATTCCAACTGCGCCACTTCGCGAGCGGCTTCGAGTTGCTCGGCGGCGCGCTGTAGTTTTAACGTGTCCTCCGCTACCTGATCGCGAGCGGCCTCGGCTTGTTTCTTGGCCTTGAGGGCTTCGGCTTCGGCGGCATCGGCTCGGGCGCGCTGGCTGGCGTTGAAGAGCGGGATTCTCAGGGAAACGCCGATGGCGGCGTTATCCGGCTGGAAGGTTCCTTTGGGAAGATACTCGGCGTAGTGATTGAACGTGGAGAAGCGGGAATACTGGGCGGAGAAATCGATGGAGGGCAATAAAGAGCGATGCTCGCCGGATGCGCGCATCGATTCCGCCAGAGAACGCTGCTCGGCTATCTTGATGGCGGGGCTGGAGGCAATCGCTTTTTGCGAGAGATCGTCTTCCTGCGCGACGGGCGGCAGCGCGGGAATTGTTTCGGGCGCGATTTCGATAGTGGACGCGGGGATGCCGGTCAGGGTCGCGAGATGACGCCGCAAGACGTCGGAATTGCCGCGCGCCTCGGCTCGATGAAGGCGCACGCGGGCAGCGATCAGCTTTGCCTTATTCAGATCGGTGGAGCTGTCTACGCCCGCTTGCAGGCGCTCGGCGACGGCTTGCTCCATTTGGCGGGCCTGCGCTTCGTCTTGTTGCAGGCGCTGGAGGCGGGCTTCCCATTTCGCCAGTTCGGCGTAGGTGAGTGCTACGTCCTGGATGACGGCGTCGCGCTGGTCTTTGCTTTGAAACTCGGAGGCGTGCCACTCCGCTTTCGCCGCTCCCAGGAATTGTTTCTGCGCGGGATTGAATACGGAGCTCTGGGTGACGGCGTTGGCCAGCGCTGGGCCGGAGCCTCCGATGCTGAGCGGGTAGCCGTAGGTCCAGCCCAGGCCCGAGCCGATCATCAGTTGCGGGATGTAGTTGTTGCGCATCTCGCGGTAGGAGGCGAAGGTGCGCTGCACGTCGGCACTGGCGATCACTGAAGTGGTGCTGTGGGCTAGCGCCAGGCGAATGGCGCGCTCGAGAGGCAAGGGTTCGGCCTGAGCGGCGATCAACACTGCGGAGACTAGGAACGCTAGCAGAGTTGTTGAGCGCAACCGGCGCGGTAATCGGAGTTTCATCTCGTCACCTTTATCTGCTTACCACATTGCTTGGATAAACATATCAGGCCATGGTCGGGAGCGACGCGAAGGACCCGCCCCCTGCGGCGAACAGCAGGTCCTTCCCCTTCGGCGGCGCTCAGGGTCAGGATGACAAATCGTGAGTAGGATCACAATTGTTTGTCAGGATGACAATTCTTCAACCGGATAACAAATTGTGAAAGGCGCGGGTTGTGGATTGCACCCCGAATTCCGCCATGCGCCGTTAATGCGCGACCCGGTTGAGCGCTTGCTGCGCCATGCCGAAGTTTCTCGCCAAGGATAAGGACGCGCGGTACTGCTGCGCGGCTCCGGCTTTGTCGCCTTGTTTTTCCAGCAAGAGTCCCAGCACATAGTGGGCTTTGAACGCAGGAGCGGCCTCGACCGGGCCGGCGTCCAGATAGCGGCGCAGCAGTGCGGTGGCGAAAACATAGTTGCGCCCGGCGCGATCGAGCATCTGGGCGCCTTCGACCAGAACATCGGGCTTGGGCATCGGGGCCTGGCTGAGCTTGACGATGGCTTGCTCCATTTCGTCGAAGCGCTTCTGGCGGCGGAGAAAAAGCGCGAGATTGAGCCAAGCTTCGGCGTCGCCGTGGCTGAGATCGATGTACTGGTGATATTCGCGCTCGGCGGTAGCGGAGTCTTTTTTCTGTTCGGCGATGCGGGCGTAAATCCAATGCTCGCGAGCCGGGTTCAAGGCGGCAACGGAGCGCGCCTGGGCGCGGGCTTTTTGCTCTCCCCCACCAACGATCGAGGGCGCGGCCAGATAAAATTCGGCGAGGTCGAGGCGGGCATCGACGTCGTTTGGATTGAGTTGCACGGCGCGTTCGAATTCTCCGCGGACTTTTCCGGCCAGGGCGGCGGCGCTGACGAAGTTCGCGCGATCGGCTTTCTCACCGTAAACGCGTCCGAGCCACAGATGGAAGCGGCTGTTGTTGGGATCGAGCGCGATTGCTCTTTGGCAGGAAGATTCGGCGCGATCCCAATCTTCAAGCGCGAAATACGCGCGGCAAAGCAAGTTGGAGGATTCCGCGTCCGACGTTGCTGAAGAGAGACGGCTGTTCAACTCGGCGATGACTTCGTCGACGCGGCCGGCCGCGAGCTTATCCTGTGGGGAATCCGCCAGGCTGGCCGTCGCGCCGGCAATGAGTGTGAAGGTGACGAGTGAAATTCTGGAAATGCGTTTGATCATCTAGAACTTGACCTGGGTCCCGTCGCCAATCGGTTTGCCGTTCCACGAACTGATCGCAAGCACATCCTTGGCCGAGAGGCCGCCGGTGATTTCAACCTGCGTGAGGCTGGAAACGGACGTCTGTACGTCCCGGCGCTTGAGGGTGTGGCCGAAGACCTGCAGGACATAGGGCTTGGAGTCGTCCATGCGGACGGCTTCTCGCGGCACGACGAGAACATTGGAGTGCTCGGCGGCTACGATGGTCACACCGACGTTGATGTTGGGCAAAAGTTTCAAATCGCTATTCTCTACGATGCTGGTGGTCTCGCCGACGTTGCGTGAGCCGTGCAACTTTACGGTCGAGGGAACGGCGGTGAGGGTTGCGTGCCACACGCGTCCGGGGAGGGCGTCCCAGGTAATTTCCATGGCGTCTCCGGGAGCGAGGCGGCCCACGTCTGGTTCATCGACGAAGGCGCGGACCTGCACTTTGCGCAGATCGGCCATTTGCAGCAGAAGGTCTCCGCTGGCGACGAATCCCCCTTGCTTTACGGCAAGCGAATAGACGATGCCATCGAAGGGCGCGCGGACGTTCGATTTGGCGAGAACATCCTGCGCCGCGTCGTAGGCGGCTTGCGCTTCGGCTTGCTGGGCCTCGACTTTCGCCAACTCTGGATTCGAGTATCTCTTCGTTTGCTTTTGGTGGAGGAATTTGAGTTGGGCATCGGCGCGGGCTAGAGATTCTTCCGCATCGCGGACTTCTCCCGCGGAGGCGGCGCCCTGCTGCTCGAGTTTTTTCAGCGCGTCGACATTACGTTGCGCGGCATCGCGTTCGGTGCCGGCTTTTACCAGTTGGGACTCCAGGCCCAGCACTTCTTCCTGATTGCCGCCTTGCTTTGCGGCGTTCAGGTCGGCTTGCGCGGTTCGCAATAGGGTCTGGGCGCGGGCGGCTTGCGCGCGCGCGTCGGCGTCATCGAGTACGACCAGCAGTTGTCCTTGCTTGACGGCGTCGCCTTCTTTGACCAGAACGCGCTGCACGCTGGTTGCGGCTGGCGCGTGGGCCTCGAAGTTGTTGACGGGCTCAATTTTTCCGTTGGTGGAGACCAGGCTGCGGATCGAACCCTGCTCGACTACGGCGGTGCGCACGGGCACCGAGTCATCGCGATGCCGGACGAAAGCCGCCAGCACGACGACCGCTGCTACCACCGCAAGCGTGGTTACCCACCAGCGACGCGGCTGGCTTTCCGGACTGTTTCCATTCGATGTCATGCAGAGAAAAACGCGAACCTTAATCTATATCATCCACCCGCGGCGAAAAGCAGGCAAATACGGGATTGGGACTTACACAGTTAGATGCCTCGCAACATCCGTTGGCGTCAGAATGGGCAGGGAATTTTCGGTGGTGATGCCTTCACTTTCCCTGCGGCGTGGGCGGGACGCCCACGCTACAGCCGGCGAGACGCCGGCGCTACTTGGTGCGCCCTCTGGGTACAATAGACGGATGCAAAAATCTTCCGCTTCTACGTCCCGCCGTACGACATCGCCGCGCTACACGGCTGAACACGCTAGCGCTGGGCTGGATCACGATTTTCCGGAAATTGAGACGTGGCCGAACCAGTTTCCCGGATATGAAATTGTGGTGGATGACCCTGAGTTTACGTCGGTTTGTCCGAAGACGGGCTTGCCGGATTTTGGCGACATTTTGATCCGCTACCAGCCCAATCGCCTGTGCCTGGAGTTGAAATCGTTGAAGGAATATCTACAGGCGTATCGCAACCTCGGCATTTTTCAGGAGAACGTTGTGAACCAGGTGCTGGAGGATGTTGTGCGCTGGGCCAAGCCGGTGTGGGCTGAGGTGAAGGGCGAGTTTCGTCCGCGGGGAGGAATTTCAACGGTGGTGATCGCGAAGTGGCCGCGGGGGAAGGGAAGCGGGAAGTAAGCGCTCAGCGGGAGGCGGCGGCCGCTCGTGGCTGGATCCGTTCGATCTCGCTTGCGTGCTCGGCCTTGACGCGGCTTATTTCGTAGGCTCCCTGCAGGTTTAGCCAGAACTGCTCGGTTGTTCCGAAGAAACGCGACAAACGGACGGCGGTATCGGCGCTGATGCCGCGCCGTTCAAGAACGATGTC
Organism: uncultured Acidobacteriaceae bacterium; assembly: GCA_963778255.1. Taxonomy (GTDB): domain Bacteria; phylum Acidobacteriota; class Terriglobia; order Terriglobales; family Acidobacteriaceae; genus Acidiflorens. Next base: position 27,056 of record CAVZUP010000178.1, on the reverse strand, counting down.
ATTCACGCGCGGCGCGGGCACGCGCAGCCGCTTGGCAAATTCGTAAGCGGAGATGCGCATCGGCTTGAGGAACTCCTCGCGCAGGATTTCGCCGGGGTGAACTCTCCAGGTTGGGCTGCCTTTTCGGACCGTGCTCATGCTCGTAATGATAACTCCGATTCCGCGCTTCTCTCGTCCGCCATGCTATATTCGCTCGACCTGTGACCCCGGCGAAACTCTATCCCCGCACGGCTCTGGCGCTGCTGACGGCGCTCAACCTGCTTAACTATATCGACCGCTCGGTGCTGTTCGCGGTGCAGGACATGGTTAAAGCCGAGTTCCATCGCAGCGATGCGGCGTTCGGCCTGCTCACCAGCGTCTTCTTCATTTTCTACATGTGCGCGGCGCCTTTTATGGGGCCGCTCTCGGTGCGGTTTTCACGCAAACGCGTCATCGTTGCCGGGGCGGTGGTGTGGAGTGTGGCTACGCTGCTCACGGCCGTGACAAAGAACTTCAACGAGCTGATGATTCGTCACACCTTGGTGGGCATTGGCGAAGCCAGCTTCGTCATTCTTTCTCCCACATTTGTCGCGGACATGTTTCCGGTGGAGAAGCGCGGACGCGTGATGGGAGTTTTCTATCTGGCGATTCCTGTCGGAACTGCGCTGGGATATCTGCTGGGTGGAATCATGGGGCCGAAATTCGGGTGGCGGGCCCCATTTTACGTTGGAGCTGCACCTGGAGTGCTGCTGGCCCTGCTGCTCCTGCTGATTCCGGAGCCGGAGCTTGGGCAGTTCGATGCTCCGGAAAGCAAGACTCCGGAGCGGGACACGGTGAAGAGCCTGATCCACAATCCTGCATTTCTCACTGCGACCTTCGGCATGGCGATGATGACGTTCGCGCTTGGCGGGCTGCAAGTGTGGATGCCCACGTTTCTCCATCGCGCCCACGGTTACAGCCTGCTCGATGCGAGCATGATTTTTGGACTGAGCACGCTGGTGAATGGTCTGCTCGCGTCGCTGGCCGGCGGCTGGATCTCCGATCGCTTGCTGCGGAGAACGAAGTCGGCACACTATCTGGTCTCCGCGATCAGTTTGGGGTTGGGCATTCCGGCGATGTGTGTTGCGTTGTTTGCCAGCGGCAAGCCCATGATCGTAGGCATCTTCGTAGCTGAGTTCCTGCTGTTGTTTAACACTGGTCCGCTCAACGCCGCCGTGATCGATTCGGTGGGGCCGCATGTGCGCGCTGCCGCTTTGGCAGTGAACATCTTTGTCTTCCACCTGCTCGGTGACGTGCCATCGCCTACGCTTATCGGCTATATGTCGGACCACTATTCGTTGCGGCTGGCCTTTTTAGGGCCAGTTGTCGCCATCGCGCTGTCTTCTGCCATACTGTTCTACGGTATGAGATTTGCCCCACCGCTGCGGACGAGCGAAGAATCGTCGGCATCGCAAATCCCCTCGGGAGCATCTTCCTAAGAAGCATGCATTGGCAGACAATTTATTGGATTGCAGGCATTATCCTCGCCCTGGCCTGGTTTTCACGCATCGTGGATGCGGCATTTGGGATGCCGCGCATTGCCGATATTGCCCGTCCGGAGTGGGACCGTCGGCCGGCAACGCCGAATGACGCGCCCAGCGTCAGCATTATCGTTCCGGCACGCAACGAGGCGGAAGATATTCGAGCGACGCTTTTGCAGTTGCTGGCGCTGGATTATCCGGATTACGAGATCATCGCTGTTGATGACCGTTCGACCGATCGTACCGGGCAGATCATGGATGAGATGGCTGAGCAGGAACTGCTCCGCGATGGGGCTGGGACGGCACACGCGGAGGCGGACAGGAGTGTCCGCCCTACACGGCTGAAGGTGATCCATGTCTCGGAGTTGCCTGCGGGTTGGATGGGCAAAACTCATGCCATGTGGATGGCTGGCCAGCAGGCGCGCGGGGAGTGGCTGCTCTTCACCGATGCCGATGTGCTGTTCAAGCCCGACGCTCTGCGGCGCGCGGTTGCTTATGCCGAAGCGGAGCGCGCCGATCACGTTGTTCTTTTTCCGCGCATGATTATGAAGCGCACGGGCGAGCGAATGATGATCGCGTTCTTCCAGGCGCTTTTCGTTTTTGGACACCGTCCGTGGAAAGTTGCCGATCCCAAGGCGCGGGACCACATGGGAGTGGGTGCTTTTAATCTGGTCCGGCGGTCGGTGTATGACGCGGTGGGCACTTATCGCGCGCTGCGTATGGAAGTGCTCGACGACATGAAACTAGGCAAGGTGATCAAGAACGCAGGCTTTGCACAGCGCAACGTTTTTGGCGAGGACTTGATCTCGCTCCGCTGGGCCAAGGGCGCGTTTGGCATCGTCAACAATCTCACCAAGAACTTTTTTGCTGTGCTCTCGTTTCAGTGGCCGCGCACGGTGGTCTCGATCTTAGGGCTGGGGTTTCTGAATCTGGGGCCGTTTCTGGGCGTATGGCTGGCGCAGGGATGGGCGCGGGTTCCTTACGCGATTGCGCTGGCTTCTCTATTTGGCATTTATTACGGGATGTCTTCGATGTCGGCCGTGCCCGCCTATTATTTCTTTCTGCATCCGGTCAGCACCAGCCTGTTCATGTATACGCTGCTGCGGTCGATGGTGCACACGCTTTCGAACGACGGCATCGTGTGGCGGGGGACTAAGTATCCTTTGGAAGAACTGCGTAAGGGGATGGTGTGAGGTCGGCTGCCGCTAACCCTGAAATTTGTGCGTGAGGATTCATGCTCGGGCAATTTACTGGAACGATGCGGTCCTGAATCGAGGCCCGGAGGGGCGAGCTAGCTTAGCCCAGCGCTTCAGCGCTGGGGAGGGTGGCAATCAAGGTGAAGTCCTAGAGGGACGGCCCACCTATCCCAATACGTGCACCGGGTCGTAGGCGATGCCATATCGTTTGAGCAACTCCAGAAATTCTTCCTCGTAATTCCGCTTCTTGTGATGTGCCGTTTGATTCCTGATGTATTCGACTGCTTCGGCCGTCTGCGAGGCGCTCACGCTGAATGCGCCATAACCTTCCTGCCAGGCAAAAGTCATCTCTGCCGCGCCCGTGTCGTTAAGCCATTTGGAGGAGCAGCCCGTCATCGTTTGCACGGCCTTCGAGAGCGGCATGGGCGGCGGCAGCAGGATTAGGGCGTGGCAGTGATCCTCGGCGCCGCCGATTTTGATGGCCTCGAATTTGTGGTGACGGGCGATGCCGGCGATGTAGGCCCAGAGTTTGGGTTGGATCGCCTCGTGCAGGCACCTTTGCCTCTCTTTGGTGCTGAAGACGACGTGGATCCGCAGGCTTGAATAGGTGTGCGACGTGGGTCGTCCCTCCGGGACTTAATTTCAAATCTCACCGCGGACCCAGCGCTGAAGCGCTGGGCTAAGCGGGGTCGCCCCTGCGGGGTTGAGTTCATCCGCGATCAACAGCAATTTCAACATCAACTTCAACTTCAAAATCATCGGCAACAGCAACAGCAAACCACGCATTGAATGTCACCCGCCAAGAGATCTGCTACGGTTCTCCCGGATCTTCAATCGACATCGGGGCACTTTGTTTGGTGGTTGTCTTCTTGGCGGCTTTGGCGTGGGATTTTCCGGCGGCGCTGTGGCCAGCGCGTTCTACGTCGTATTCGGTAGGCACGGGCGGAAACAGGAAGAACGCGGCTTCGCCCAGTTGCTGGGAGCGGCGCAGAACGATCTCGGCGCGTCCGTCGTAGTCCTGGATCGTCCCTTTGATCTCGACCTGACGGCCTTCGAGCTGGCGAACGTCTCCTATCTTCTTTTGATCGGCGGGAAATATAACCACGACGAAGGGACACGCCTTGGCTTCTTTACAGAAGTTCAGGAACTTGGTGCCGTTGCGGCCTTCCTCTATGTGCAGCACGGTGCCGCTGATACAGCTGTTCGTGCCCATGTGCTGACTGGCCTCGGTGTAGGCTACGCAGTTGCCGGGCGGAGCGTTGCGCGCGGAGCAGACTGCGCTCATGGCAAGGACGGCGGCGAAGAAAAAACTCAGGGTGGGGCAACGCATAATCGGCGGACGCGTAGAAGGGCGTCCTGGTTTGATTGTAGGCGGCGGGGACGATGATGCTACGCGGAACGGGGCAGAAAATTTCGCGGCAACTTCCCGAAAAGGGAACTTGCAGGCCGAGTTCGCAGCACGCGCTGGTTTGGGCGTGCTGGGATTGTGACCCGGCCTGCGACTGTTGGCGGCGACAGGGCGCCGCGCGTTTCGCTACTTGCTGAAGGCCTTTACGGCCCCGGCTTCGTCTTCTTTCACATCGAAGACGGTGTAGAGCTTGGTGATCTGCAGCAGGTCGTGAACTTTCTTGGTGAGGTTGAGCAGCTTGAGTTCGCCACCCTGGTTCTTGGCGGTGGTGAAGGCGCTGACGAGTTCGCCGATGCCTGAGCTGTCGATGTAGTTCACGTCGCCGAGGTTCAGCAGGATTTTTTTCTGTCCTTTGGAAAGCAGATCGCGCACGGTTTCGCGCAGAACCACGCTGCCTTCGCCGAGGGTGATTCGGCCGCTGAGGTCGACGATGGTGACGCCATCCACCTGACGAGTACTGGACTTCATTGTCACTGAGGAGCCTCCTTGGAATCCGCGGGGTTGCCGTGGACGTGCTTGATCATTCTAAGTTCGGTGCCGGTCTGGGAGGGGTGGATTTCCACCACATCCATAAACGAGCGTATCAGGAAAATGCCTCGCCCCGAGGTCTTCATCAGGTTCTCCGGCGCCAATGGATCCGGAATTCTGCTGGCGTCGAGCCCTTTGCCTTGATCGCGAATGACGATGACAAGGTCACGGGCAGTACGTTCAAACGCGAGCGTCACCTTCTTGCTCGGGTCGTAGGCATTGCCATGTAAAACTGCGTTAACGGCGGCTTCACGCACCGCCATGGAGATCTTCATGATCTCCTCTTCTTCAAAGCCGGCTTCGGCGGCCATACGGCTGGCCGTCGCCTCGGCGTTGTTTACCGTCTCCAGCGTCGAATCGAGCGTATAGGAGACGCGGTCTGCAGACATAGAGCGAACGTATCCTGAGTCGTCCTCGCCGGGCTTGCGCCGCCGGGCTCCATAATGCTGGCTCGAAGGCATCGGGAGGGCGAACTGAGAGTTTGCCTGTCGGGCTCGTAAAAGTCAACGCGGAACCCGGCATTCGCTGCCGTTTACTGCTTGGACGCAGCGCCTCGGGGTCACATTTTCATCCCGTGCTTGCGCTCCGTACGGCGGCGAAGAAGCGCTTCAGTTTGTGCGCATCCAGTTTACCGCCAGTTCGCACTCCGGAACACACGTCGAGGCCAAATGGACCGACGGCTTCGATGGCTTGGGCTACGTTTTCTGGCGTGAGACCTCCGGCCAGAAACAGCGGGACGCCGATGCGCTCGCGGATGGCGCGGCTGAGGGTCCAATCGTGAGTTCGGCCGGTACCGCCTAATTCCTTGACGGCGAGTTTCTGGTTGCCGGAATCGAGCAGGATGGCGTCGACTTGCGGCGCCACTTGCGCGGCCTCTTCGACGGACTCGGGGCCGGTCACGTGGATCACCTGTACGACGGAGATTCCGGGCAGAGCGTTCTTTAGATCGCGATGGGTACCGTGCGTAAGGTGATCGCAAATCTGGATCGTATTGGTGCGGCAAAAATGCTGTTGCTCGACGATGCCGGTGACACTTTGCCGCGACGTCAGAAGGAAGGTTCCGATGGCGGGCGGAACGGTCGCGGCGATTTGCGCGATGAGCTCATCGCCGATCAAGCCGGGGCCGCTTGGCATGTGCGAGACCAGGCCCAGGGCGGAGGCTCCGCAGTCTACGGCGAGGGCCGCTTCGTCGGCACTGGCTATGCAGCAGATTTTTACTCGAGGCGCGGGCATAAGGCATTGAGACATTGAATCATTTAGTCATTGAATCATTGCAGACCTGGCGAAAGTCGAGGTTTCAATGGTTCAATGACTAAATGATTCAATGATTCAATAATCCTACTCGCCGTAGGGCACCCAGATATTCTTCACCTGCGTGGCGTGCTCCAGGAACCAGCGGCCCTCGGCTAATTTTGGATTGAACCAGTCGATGGCTCGGCCTTCGTTCGTCCAGACCTGCTTCAGATTGCCGACCGACATTGCCTTGGCCGCCGCGGCGCTGGCTTCATCGCCGAAGGACCAGATGGCATCGACGTCATCGTGTTCGGCCAGCGTCTTCAGAAGTTGCTGGGCATATCCGGTGACAATGTTCAGCGCGCCTCCGGGCAGGTCGCTGGTGTCGAAGAGCTGGTAAAGATCGGCGGTGATTAGCGGATAGGCTTCGGACGGAACGGCGATCACGGTGTTCCCTACGGCGAGCGCGGGCATCACGAGCGAAAGAAAACCCAACAGCGGCGCCTCTCGCGGACAGATCACGCCAACCGTGCCGATCGCCTCGTTCATCGCGATGGCCACGTTGCGGAACGGAGGATTGTGCACCGCGCCGTCAAACTTATCGGCCCAGGCTGCGTAGGAGAAGATGCGCTCGATGCCGAGATCGAGTTCGGCGGCGGCTTGCTTTTCTCCGACGATAGCGGCCAGACGATGGGCGATTTCATCGCGGCGTTGGGAAAGATTTTCGGCGCAGTAGTAAAGAACCTGGGCGCGGTTGTGCGCGGTGGCTTTGGTCCACGATGCGGCTTTGCGCGCGGACTCGACTGCGTTGCGGATGTCTTTGCGATTGCCTAGCGGGGCTTCTCCCAGCAAACGTCCGTCGGATGCACGAACTTCCATGCAGTAGCCGGAGTCGGGACGCGCCTGTTTGCCTCCGATGTAGAGCTTTACGGTACGGTCGATTGCAGGAGTTGCAACGTCTGATGCGGTGGAATCTTCGTCCGATTCTGCCTCGGGCGGTCTGGCCGTTTTCTCTGCCGGGAGCGTGGGCGCGTTCTTGAACCATGCCGGCTCCATGTATTCGAGCAGGCCTTCGCGACCGCCCTCGCGGCCGTAGCCACTTTCGCGATAGCCGCCGAAGCCGCAGGACGCGTCGAACAGGTTGGTGGAGTTGACCCAGACGACTCCGGCCTTGAGTTGCGCGGCCACATGCAGGGCGACGTTGATGCTCTCGCTCCAGACACAGGCGGCCAGGCCATATACGGTGTTGTTTGCCAGTTCGACAGCTTCGGCGGGTGTGCGGAACGTCATCGCCGCCAGCACCGGGCCGAAGATTTCCTGCTGGGCGACGATCGAAGTTGGATGCACGTTGCTCAATAGCGTTGGCGGATAGTAAAAACCGCGCGCGGGCAATGTGAGTTGCGGCTGCCAGCAGGTTGCGCCGTCGGCTACTCCTTGATCGACGAGTGTGCGAATGCGGTCGAGCTGGACTTTCGCCACGATGGCGCCGATGTCGATGGCTTTATCGAGCGGCGCGCCGATGCGCAGGGTGCTCATGCGGTCCTGAATTTTGGCGATCAGGGCTTCGGCGATGCTCTCCTGCATCAGCAGGCGTGAGCCCGCGCAGCAGACCTGGCCTTGATTGAACCAGATGCCATCAACCAGGCCCTCGACTGTGCTGTCGAGATCAGCGTCTTCGAAGACGATGAAGGGAGATTTTCCGCCGAGTTCGAGCGAGAGGCGCTTGTGGCTGGTTGCCGTGGCGGCGCGAATGGAGCGGCCGACTTCGGTGGATCCGGTGAACGCGATCTTGTTTACGTCAGGATGCTTGACCAGCGCCTCGCCGGTTGCGCCGTCTCCGGTCACGATGTTGACTACTCCGGCGGGAAGGCCAGCTTCCTGGCAGATTCCGGCGAAGGCTAGGGCGGTTAGCGGCGTGAATTCCGCCGGCTTCAGGACCACAGTGTTGCCGGTCGCTAGCGCCGGTGCAATCTTCCACGCCAGCATCAGCAGGGGGAAATTCCACGGGATGATTTGGCCTACGACTCCGCAGGGAACGTATTCGGGGAACTCTTGGTCGAGAAGCTGCGCCCAGCCAGCGTGGTGATAAAAATGTCGTGCTACCAGCGGGATGTCGATGTCGCGGCTCTCGCGGATGGGCTTGCCGTTGTCCATGGTCTCGAGAACCGCTAGCAAGCGCGAATGTTTTTGCACCAGCCGCGCCAGGGCATACAGATATCTTGCGCGGGCATGAGGAGTGAGAGCCCGCCATCCTGGCGCCGCTGCCTGCGCGGCTTTCACGGCTGCGTCCACGTCTGCCGCGGAGCCTTGCGCCACCGATGCCAACTTCTCACCGTTCGAGGGGTCGACGGTGTCGAAGTACTCTCCGGCGGCGGGCGCTTGCCATGCTCCGCCGATGAAATGTTGGAAGCGGTAGCCGTGGCGCTCCAGCCAGGCGGTTGCTTCTTTCGAATCTTCTGGAGCGGGGCCGTATTCCATGCTCACGAATTTTTCGGCAATGATCATTGGCGTTTGCTCAATTCCTTCTGCGCTGTTCCCTTGCGATCGGGGGCACCGGGCAACTGACGCTCGAACTGTTGCAAATCCCAGTAGTCACGCCAGGCCTCGATCTTTCCGCCGCACAGCTCGAACACACCCGTGCAGGGCACGCGGACTCGCGTTTCTCCGACGATAAAGTTGTCCACCCGTTCTACCATCACGATATCGTCGTCCGCCACGATGTGGAGAATCTCCCACGGCAACGCAGTCATGCTCGCCGCTCCGCGGCGCAACGTCTCGCGGATCTCGTCACGGCCCTTGACGGGTTTCCAGGGTATATTCCACCACGTTGCATCCTCGGTAAAGTAGCTCGCAAACTCTTCCGGGTCGGCTCGGACGCACGCCTCCATGAATCGACGGATGAGGGCGATGCTCTCGGCATTCTCCATTCGTCCCCCTACGCCAGCGGATGCCGGTAATCCGCCGAGTACCGTCCGGTTGCACAGTGCTCAAGCTGCCGTTCGATGTCGCCGAGCAAGCCGCTGGCGCCGAAACGGAACATTTCCCGCCGCAGCCACGAGTCGCCCAGTTCTTCTTTGATCATGGCCAGCCAGTCGAGCGACTGCTTCGCGGTGCGGATTCCTCCTGCTGGCTTGAAGCCCACCGCCATTCCGGTTTGCTGCGCGTATTCGCGGATGGCGCGCGTCATTACAAGACCGACGGGCAGCGTTGCATTGGTGGGTTCTTTGCCAGTTGAAGTCTTGATGAAGTCCGCGCCGGCCATCATGGCTACAACGCTGGCGCGGGCCACGTTGCGCAACGTCAGCAGATCGCCGGTTCCGAGGATCACCTTCATGTGCGCCGATCCGCAGGCTTGCTTGAACGCCGCGATCTCGTCGTAGAGTGCCTGCCAGCGTCCGCCGAAGACGTGGGCTCGGGTGATGACTATGTCGATCTCGTGCGCGCCGGCTTCGGCCGAGCGGCGAATCTCATTGACTCGCTCGGCCAGCGGCGACAGGCCGGCGGGGAAGCCGGTGGAGACCGCGGCTACGTGGACTCCGCTGCCTTCGAGCGCGCGCAGGGCGGTTTCGACGTAGGTGTGATACACGCAGATGGCTGCGACTTTAATCTGCAAATCTTCGATTCCGAGTTTGTGTTCCAGTTCCGGCTGGATGGGATGACGTCCCTTGGCGCACAGGCGGCGGACGCGCTCGTCGGTGTCATCGCCGGAGAGCGTGGTCAGATCCATGCAGGTGATGGCGCGCAGAAGCCACGCTGCCTGCCAATCTTTTTTCACCGTTCGCCGCGCGACCTGCGATTGGGTGCGGCGCTCGACGGCGCTGGTGTTGACGCGCACTTCGCGAACCCAATCCAGATTGAGCGGAATGCCGGTATTGGGCACCAAGGGACGGCCAGAGAGAGTGGCAATGGCTTCGCCATGCTTTTCGCGGTGCGCTGCGCTTCGAGACTGGTTGTGTTCGACCGGCATGTATTCTCTCTGCTACAGATGCTCGGGCTTCGCGCAAAGGCGCGGCTCTACGCGGCACCAAAGTTTGCGCATTTTCTTTGCGCAGGCTTCGACGTTCGATTGTACGGCAGAGACGATGCAAGATGCATTGTTGGATTCGGCATGACAGCCGGCGGGACGCCGGCGCTACCGGGCTCGACTTGACACTGCTGCGGCCGCGCGGCTACGCTCGCCGCGGTTCATAAAATTCTGCAATCTTCCATCTGGAGGCCGATTCTGATTCTACCGGGCGCTCGTTTTCGATTTCAGGCGAAGTTCTTTGTTGGAACAATTCTCTCCGCATTGGTTGTGATGACTCTGGCAATTCCCGCGTACAGTGCGGGCAAGAAAATTATTCTCGATACCGATCCGGGTTCGGACGATGCCATGGCATTGATGTTGGCCTTGAAGTCGCCGGAGTTGGATGTCCGCGCGGTTACGGTTGTGCCGGGCAACGTTACCGCCAAGCAGGGGCTGGAGAACGCGCTGCGCATGATCTCGCTCGCGAATCGTTGCGACATTCCGGTTGCCGCGGGGGCGCAGCATCCGCTGTTTCAGAAGCTGATCACGGCGGAGTTTTGGCACGGCAAAAATGGGCTGGCGAATATTGAATTGCCGCCCAGCAAATGCAAAGTCGATTCGCGCTATGGTCCGGACCTGATTATCGAGTTGGTGCACGCCTCGCCGCACGAAATCACGCTGGTGCCGGTTGGTCCGCTCACGAACATTGCGCTCGCGGTGGAGAAAGATCCGTCGATCGTTCCGCTGGTGAAGGAAGTCATCCTGATGGGCGGTTCGATCACGGGCGGAAATTCGACGGCTTCGGCCGAGGCGAATATCTACAACGATCCCGAGGCGGCGCAGATTGTTTTTCAGGCGGGATGGCCGCTGACCATGGTCGGCCTCGACGTGGGCGACAAGACGCTGCTTTCGAAGAAGTATCTCGATCAACTCGGGCAGAGCCATGGGCCGGTGAATGATTTCATTTATCAGGTGGCGCATTTCCTGATCGATCTGTCGGCGCAATTTGGATCCGACGGGACGCCGATGTACGATCCGCTGGCGGTGGGCGTGGCCATTGACGCTACGCTGGTGAAGGCTCCGGCAATGCACGTGGATGTGGAGACTCGCGGCGAGTTTACGCGCGGCGAGACGGTCGCCAATCGGCGCAATGAAGTCGAACGTAACGTGCTGCACGGCGACCGGTACATCATTGAAGGTCTCGACAAAGTCGAACCGAACGCGAAGGTTTGCGTCGAGGTTGACGCGGACCGCTTTCTGCAACTGTTTGTTTCGAGAATCCGCGGCAAGTAGATTCGCGACGCGTACACTCAGAAGCGCTGTACCGTTCTAAGAACTTTCAAGGAGATGCGATGTTCACACCTCACAGTCTGGGTCTTGCCCTATTCATGATGATTACGAGCGCCATCTGCTGGGGCTCATGGGCCAACACTTATAAGGGCGTCAAGAATTACCGGTTTGAGCTGTTTTACTGGGACTACGCGGTCGGCATTTTTCTGGTGTCGCTGATCCTGGCGCTGACCATGGGAAGCACGGGCAATGACGCTTCGAGTTTTCTGAATAATGTGCGATCGGCCGATACCAACAATATTGTTTCCACCATGGTTGGCGGCGCGATCTTCAACCTGGCGAACCTGTTGCTGGTGGCGGCGATTGATATGGCTGGGCTCGCGATTGCTTTTCCGGTGTCGATCGGTATCGCGCTGGTGGTGGGCGTGATTTCGAGTTATGCCATCCAGCCGAAGGGGAATGCCGCGCTGCTTGGGGCGGGCGTGGTCTGCGCATTCATCGCCGTCGTGCTCGATGGCAAGGCCTATGGGAGTTTGGCGATCGCGGGGCGCGTGGTTTCGAAGAAGAGCATCGTCACTTGCGTGGTCTCGGGCGTGCTGATGGGGCTCTGGGCTCCGTTTGTGGCGCGGGCGATGACCAACGGCAATACGCTTGGTCCGTATAGCATTGCGGTGTTTCTCACGCTGGGCGCGCTGCTTTCCTGCTTGATCTGGAATGTCTATTTCATGAAGAAGCCGCTGGTGGGCGAGCCGGTGAGCTTTTCCGGATTTTTCCGCGGGCCGATTTCCGGCCATGCGCTTGGACTGCTCGGCGGATTCATCTGGGGCACGGGCATGGTTTTCAACCTGGTCGCAGCCAAGTACACCAGCGTGGCCATTTCGTACGCTATAGGACAATCCGCGCCGATGGTTGCCGCGCTCTGGGGAGTTCTGGTGTGGAAGGAATTTGCCGGCGCGCCGGGCAAGGCCAAGATTTATCTGACACTGATGTTCGTTTTTTATGGGCTGGGGATTTTGCTGGTGGCCAGGGCCAACGGGTAAATAAATTCCGGGGCAAAGGATTCCCGTCGGGGGGAATGAGCGCTATGGGGATTTATAGCATACTGCCGAGGCGAGCCCTTGAAGCATACTCGATCAGATGAGGTCTGAGGTCTACGTGCCGCGCGAGAAACGCATCCACGATCTGCTCGACCTGCTCCGGGTGTTGGGCATGCCAATGGCCGAGGCCGTGAAGGGCGCTGAATTGGCAAGTTTCGGAGGGCAAATCGAGGACCTCTGACATTACGCTCAGGGTCGCTTGATGGATCTCGGGCTCAATCTCAAGTTCCAACACCTTCGAAAGATCGATCCCAAGCTGCTTGAACCTTTCCCGCATGGATAGCAGCTCGGCAGGTTCTGGTAAGTGACTGCGCATATAAGATTGCATGGGAAAAATGTCCCACCACATGTAGGCTGCGCCGGTCACTCCAATTGTGGGTGCTTTAGGGTCAAAGTGGCCGGGAGTTACGGCGAGAATGAAGTTGCGGAAGAAGCTGGACATTGCGTGGATGCAAGCGACACGGTCAAGGAGTGCCGCTTTGTGCCTCAGAAGAGTTTTGCTTTGCTGGCCCGGAGTCGATTCGTTGAGCATAAACCACAAACCCTGCTCAACTTGGTCAAGCGAATAGGACCTCAGAACCCCAGGCTCCAGGAAAAGCTGCGTCATATATTGGACGATGAGTGCATCGGTGAGTTCGAGCGCTTCCCATCGGGAGTCGAAGTCCTCATCCCAATACCACTCGCGCTTGCGAACGGGGTTGTTGAAGACGAATTCAAGCCACTGCTCGAAAGTCGCACTCATAGTGCTCATTGTACCGGGGCTAGGTTGCGCAGTAGGAAGTCGTACATTCAAGTTGGTGGCGACAAGAGCGATTACACGCATTAAGAATTGGCCGTCCGCAGACTGACTGCGGGTTGTAAGATTCCTCCTTGGAAGATTCTCCCCGGGATACAGACTCATGAATCGCAGGCTCGTCGCAGTTATTGTCACACTGTGGGTGCTCACGCTTTCACTTGCAGCGGCGCAACCACCTTCCGCGCCAACTGCGAAAGTCGAACCCGCGGCCTCGCTCACTCCTCCAAAAGTTAACTTCGTCGACATCGCGGAACACGCCGGTGTGACCGCGAAAACCGAAGACGGAGGCGACAAGACCAAACGTTACATCATCGAGACCACCGGCAGCGGCGCCGCTTTCTTTGACTTCGATAACGACGGCTGGCCCGATATTTTTCTGGTCAACGGCAGCCGACTGGAAGGCTTCCCCAAGGGTCAAGAGCCGACCAGCCATCTTTACAGCAACCAGCACGATGGGACCTTCTCGGACGTCACGCAAAAAGCCGGAGTCGGCCTCGTCGGCTGGGGGCAGGGAGTCTGCGCTGGCGATTACGACAACGATGGGTTCGTGGATTTGTTCGTTACCTTCTGGGGCCACGACGTTCTGCTGCACAACAACGGCAACGGTACCTTCACTGACGTGACGCGCAAGGCTGGCCTGTGGCATGAGGACGCGCGCTGGTCCACGGGATGCACTTTTCTGGATTACGACCGCGACGGCCGTCTCGACCTCTTCATTGCGCACTACGTTGACTTCGATCCGCAGCACACGCCCGAGCCGGGCAGCGGCACGGCTTGCCTGTGGAAAGGGATGCCGGTGATGTGCGGTCCGCGCGGCCTGAAGGGGACGCACAGCGAGCTTTATCACAATAACGGCGATGGCACGTTCACCGACGTCAGCGAAGCATCCGGAGTGGCGAAGACCGATGCCTACTATTGCTTCACGGCGCTTACCGGCGATTTCGACAACGACGGCTGGCCCGACATTTACGTTACCTGCGATTCCACTCCCAGCCTGCTGTTTCATAACAACCACGACGGCACCTTCACCGAAACTGCGGTGGAGACCGGTGTAGCTTTCAACGACGGAGGCCGCGAGCAGGCCGGCATGGGAGCGGATGCCGTCGACTACGATGGCGACGGCTGGCTCGACATCGTCAAGACAAATTTTTCCGACGACACGGCAACGCTCTACCACAACAATCACGACGGAACGTTCTCCGACGTGACGGCCGCCGCGGGGCTGGGCAAGAATTCACAATTTCTGGGATGGGGCACGCTCTTCGTCGACATCGACAACGACGGCTGGCCAGACATTTTCATGGCCAACGGCCACGTCTATCCCGAACTCGACAACAAGGGCCTCAACAACACATTCCGCGAACGGAAAGTTCTTTACTGGAACGAGCACAATGGCCGGTTTCGCGACATCTCACTCGATTCGGGACCGGGCATCACCACTCCGTTCAACAGCCACGGAGTCGCGGCGGCCGATTTCGATAACGACGGGTCGATTGGGATTCTCGTCAATAACAGCCATGATCGTCCCAGCCTGCTAAAAAATTTAGGCGAGCACGGAAATTGGATTCTACTGAAATTGGAAGGCACGAAGTCGAATCGCGACGCAATTGGAGCGAGAGTTACGCTGCGCGTGGGCGATCATCAGCAGATTCAGGAAGTGCGCAGCGGCGGCGGATACATTTCGCAAAGTGACTTCCGACTGCATTTTGGGCTGGGCAAAGCCATCAAGGCCGATGCCATCGAGATTCGCTGGCCGAGTGGATTGGTGCAGCGCTTCGAAAACGTCACTGGCAACCGCATCGTGAGAATCCGTGAAAGCATAGGCATTATGGAAAATTGAATTCTCGGATCAGCGCCGAACATCCACAGGCTTTGCCACAAAAACTCTTGACATTACTTTTCTAATCGATTCAGATGACCCATTGTTAAGAAAGGGGACGCTCCTGGTTTCCCTGGAGAAGTTCCAGCCGCCAGCGAGCCGACTCTTATCGCCACTCCTCAGAAATAAAAAATAGAGAGAGTGGCAGCTAAGGCAGGGCAACGATGCTGAAAAGTAAGGCGACGCTCATCGCAATTCTGTTTTCCGTGTTATCCCTTTGTTCATTTGTTTATGGTCAGGCGAACGGCAGCCTTTCCGGAACCGTCGCGGATAAAACCGGGTCCGTGATTGCCGGAGCGAGCGTGAAGATCTCCTCGCAGGAAACCGGTCTGTTGCGCGAGACCAAGACCGATGGATCGGGGCACTATCTGGTGCCGCTGCTGCCGGTCGCGCACTACACCGTGCGCGTGGAGTCGCAGGGCTTTCAGACCACCGAGCAGAAAGACATTCGCCTGCAGGTCAATGAGCAGCGCGAAATCGACTTCGCGCTGAACCCGGCGTCGGTGACCTCGACGGTTGAAGTGAGTGCCACCGAAGTCGCGGTGGAGACGACGAACCCGACCCTCGGCCAGGTGATCACGTCCGAGGAAGTGGCGGAGCTCCCGCTGAACGGACGCAATTTTGTCCAGCTCGCGACCCTCACTCCCGGGACGACTTCATCGACCAGCCCGACCAGCTTCTTCACCAACGCGGCGAGCAGCGAGGCGGCGACGCGCGGCTCCTTCTCTCTTTCGGTTGGCGGATCGCGCGAGCAGAGCACGGACTGGCTGCTCGACGGCAACGACAACAACCAGCTCGACGAAGGCGGCATTGCGATTTTCCCGGATATGGATGACATCCAGGAATTCAAGGTCCTGACGTATAACTACTCGGCGGAATATGGAGAGCGCGCGGGTCCGACCGTGCTGGTCACGACCAAGTCAGGCACGAATCAGTTTCACGGCACGCTGTTTGAATTCTTCCGCAATACTTCGCTGGACGCGTCGACTCCGTTCATCAACAGCGTGGGGAAATTCAACCTCAATCAGTTTGGCGGCTCGCTCGGCGGTCCGATACAGAAGGACAAGACTTTCTTCTTCGCCGATTATCAGGCCAAGATGCAGCGCAAGGGCGTGCCTTTCACCGGTTATGTTCCGACGGCTGCGATGTACACGCCCGACGCAAATGGCAATTACAACGAGAGCTCGAATCCTCTCGGCACAACCACGCTGATTAACCCCTACACCCCTTACCAAATCATCGCTCCTAGCACCACGCCCGGCCCCGTTCCTTTCCAGTGCATGGTCGCCACCGGCCTTCCAGAAACACCCACTTCGACCGGAAGCCAGCCGTATGTGTTGAACACCACGCAGGCCTGCCCTATCATTCCTGGTGCCCTGGTCAACCCAATCGGTGCGTCGGTGGCCGCGCTTTATCCGCTGCCGAATGCTTCGGGCTCAGGTTTCAACTACGCGAACCAGCCGGTTCGCAAACTCAATGAAGGCACGGGCGATATCCGGGTCGATCACAACTTTTCCAGCAAGGACTCCATCTTCGCGCGCTTCAGCTACGATCAGGCAACGAACTATGTCCCCGGCGGTTCGCCGACGTGGTCGGAACAAAACGCTTTCGGCAGCAACCAGCACATCGAGAACCACGGGCGCAACGCTGCCGTATCGGAAACGCACGTTTTTTCCGCGACCACTATTAACCAGTTCAATGTGGGCTACAACCGAATTTTCAACCACATCAATTCTTACGGCACCGGTACTTGCGAAGCGGCCAAGCTCGGCATTCCCGGCGCTGACCTGGGCGCGGCGTGCGATAGCATAACCGGCTATCCTGCGAGTCTGAACCAGTCGACCAAGGACTGCGAAAGCTGCGGCTTAACTTCATTCCAGATGGGTAGTTATTTCTCCATCGGCGACCGCGGCTATGCACCGTATCAGGGCGGGACCAACGTCTATTCGGTCGGGGACACGCTTGACCTCATTCGAGGCAAGCATGAAATCCGTGTGGGCATGACGTTCCGCGCCAACGAAATGAACGTGCGGAACAATGCATTTCAGGATGGTTACATCGTTAACTTCGGCAGCGCAACCAACGACGACATCGGCGACCTGCTGCTCGGCACCATGGGCGTTTTTGCGGCCCACGATCAAACTTTCCTGGGTGCTACTACCGGCCGCCGCTTCAAACTGTTTCGTCCTTACATTCAAGATGACTGGCGCGTCACTTCCAATCTGACGTTGAACATCGGCTTGGCCTGGGCGCTGGTGCCGCCTGAGACCGAAGTCAGAAATCGCCAGGCGAACTATGATGTTACGAACCTCACGTGGTACGTTCCGTCGGGCAGCCCGGGAGTTACTGGCTGCACGAACTGTGTTGCTACTGACGGCCGGGTTGGTATTCAATTCGACAAGACCGCGTTAGAACCTCGTATCGGCTTGTCATGGAAGCCTTTCGGAGGAGACAAAACGGTGATTCGCGCTGGCTATGCCATCTACCATGATTCTTCCTGGGATCAGGGTGGACAGGGGCTCTGGCAGAATCCGCCCTACTACGCGGAAGTGGATCCCGCGACGGGCGTCTGCCTTCCTACCGCCGTGGGTTGCGGTCTGCAGAATGGATTTCTCCCGGCGGGTGGTGTACCGTTTAGCTCGCCCCAGAATCCGGGCAGTTATACCGGTAGCATCCAATCGCAGAATCGCAATTTCAAGCAGGGTGTGATTCAGCAGTTCAACCTTAACGTTGAGCGTCAACTACCGGGAAATGTCGTGCTGACGGCAGGCTATGCGGGAACGCGCAGCGCGCATATTCTGGTCAGCCAGTTGAATGAAAACCTCAATGAGCCCAGTGCGTGCCCCGGCGGCAGCAATTACACGCCGGGCTACACGCTGGGCTGCGGTTTTGGGACCTTCCCATACGCCGGCTTCTATCAGAGCGTCGATAGCAATAACAGCATCGGCCAAGCGCGTTATGACTCCTTGCAGATTAAGGCTGAGACCAAGAGCGCACGGCATGGACTCTACGCTTTGTTCGGCTACACCTATTCGCGCAACTTCGACTCCGGCATGCCTGACGGCCTAGGAACCAACCCCGGCGCGTTGTATTGGCCGCTGCCCGGAACCAAGAAGCTGGATTGGGGCCTGTCGGAACTGAATCTCAACAACAGCTTTACCGCCAGCGTCATCTATGATCTTCCCTTCGGCAAGGGCAAGCGCTTCGGTGGCAATTTGAACGGGGCCGCTAACGCCGTTGTCGGAAATTGGCAAGTGAATCTGATCGAAAGGGCTACGTCCGGTTTCCCACTGTATGTGGTCGACAGTAAGGACGAATCGGGCACATTTTTCTCTTACAACGGCAACACGTTCCAGCGTCCCGACCAAATTGCGGACCCGAACACGCCAGGTATCGTAGCTGGCAATTCCAATCCGCAATGTCAAATCCTTGCTTCGCAGGGAGGAATCGCGCCGGATCGGGTGCATACTCGTTCGGCATGGTTCAACCCTTGCGCGTTCGATTTCGCGCCCGCCGGCGAACTCGGCACCGGAGTCCGCGCACCGGTTTACGGTCCGCGTTTCGTGAACACGGATTTCTCCTTGATCAAGGACCTGCCGTTGTCCTTCCGGGAGGGAATGGATCTGCAATTCAGGGCGGAGTTCTTCAACGTGTTCAACCATCCGCAGTACTACTTGGAGGGCGCCGGAGGTACGGGCGAGATGGACATCAATTCGTCTTCCAGCTTTGGTGTAATTAACAACACCGTGAATAACCCGCGCCTGATTCAGTTCGGCCTTAAGCTGAAGTTCTAGGGCGTTCTCGGTTGCACGGTTCAATTCGGGGCAGACTGAGCGGATCGCTCAGTCTGCCCTTTGTTTTGTTACCTCATTAGTGTTATTGCGGCGGGGAATTGTTGTCGTGCAGCGAGATCACGAACTCCTGAATCTCGCGCCGCTCGCGGGCGATGGTTTCTTTGGATTCCTTCACTAATCGATCATGAAGCTGAAGCTGCTCTTGCGCCTTGGCCTTCTCGCCGGTGCGCCGGTAAGCCTGAGCTAGGCGATAGTGAGCCTCGGCCAGCGTCTCATCGGGCTGCTGGCCTGCGTCCTCCGGACTCGCGGCGATTGCCTGTTGGTAGGCGGAGATTGCGCGCGGGAAATCCGAGCGCTGCGCGTAGAGAATTCCCAGTTGCAGATACGGGGCTGCTAGCTTGGGATCGAGGCGCACCGCCTTCTGCAAGAGCGACTCGATGCGCTGGGAGCGCTCGGCGGCTCGCTGTGCGTCGGGCTCGCTGTCCGCTGCGCCCTCGGATGGTTTCCCCGGTTCTTTCCCGGATTCTTTCGCGGATTCTTTCGCGGATTCCTTCGGGATTTCCTTCGAAAGACTGACGGCGTAATAGTAGTTCGCGAGGGCGTTCTCGGGCTGCAACTGCGCGAATCGTGCCAGCTTCTCCAGCGTTCCTTCCGGGGGCGTGGTTTCTACGCTCTGGATTTTCCCCAGAAATAAATACGGAGTCGGATTGCCGGGATCGAGATCGGAGGCGCTTGCTAGATACTGCGCGGCCTGCTGGTTGGCGCCGCGCGCGTAGGAGGCGACGCCGAGCGCGAGCAGCATCCGCATGGACTTGGGGTAGAGGCGATTGCCTTTGGCAAAGACGGCGGCGGCCGGATCGAGCGCACGATGGGTTAGCAGCTCGGTGCCCCAGTCGAACAGGTTCAGTTCGCTGGGGTCAAGTTCGGCGGCGCGCTGGTATTCGCGCACGGCTTCCAGCGGATTGCCCAGCTTCTCTTCGACATCGGCGAGGCGGTGATGAAGTTGGGGATCGGTGGGGTTGCGGATCACGGTGTCGCGCAGAGACTTCTCAGTGGCGGCAGATGGTGGCTCTGGCGCGGCTTCTGTGTCCTGGCTCAAGGAGACGGTTGCCTTGGCTAGCGCTTCGGTGGCTCGCAGGACGGTATCGGAACCGTGTCCTCCGGAATTCGTCGCCTGGGTCACCCCTGCCACGGTGAATTGTGGCTCGTCAAAAAACTGGGGCGCTCCGGGCTTGGCTGCCGCTGGCTTTGCTGTAGGGGCACTTTGCGCTGGAGAGTCTTTTGCGGAAACGAGTGTGAAGTCGATCTTCTTCGTTTCTTTCGGCGCGAGGAGTACGGGACCAACGATGGCGTCGCTGTATCCGTTGCCTTGCGCGCGCAGAGTGTAGGTACCGTTTCGAAGGCCCGCGAAACTGTAAGCGCCTTCCGAATCGGTTTGCGTGCGCTGGGGCGTAGCTGGGGATGGCGTTCCGGCCGCGAGCTGTAAGAAGACGGTCGCGTTTGCCACGGGCTGGCGGCTGGAATCGCGCACATGACCATTGATCGTGGCGGCGCTGGACACGTCGCTTGACTGCGCTGAAGTTGGAGTTGTGGACAGCCCCAGAAGGCAGAGGGCAGCGACAATGAAGAATCCAATTGGCCGGAAGTGGCGGGTGGTTACGCGGAATTGGTTCATCGAAAAAGGCGGCAAGCGGCGGCCCCCACTCAAAATGAAATTCGAGGAAGCGCCGCTCGCAATTCTAGTCGCGCTCAGCCTCCTCCGCAATTCATGATCAGTTTCATGGAGTGGCATCCCACGCTGGCAGAGCTCGTCCGCATGTTTTAGAATGACACGCCTTCTCTGCGATCTTTACACTTGATACCTGAGGTGCAGGAATGAAGTTGTGCCCGTTTCGCGGTTGGATTGCTGTAATAGCTCTGATTTTGATGAACTGTCTCGTGTCCCAAGGCCAGAAGCACAAGGTCATCATCGACCAGGACGCAGCTGGACCCGCCGGCAGTGATCAGCAGGCAATCTTGCTGCTGATCCAATCTCCGCAGACAGAAGTCCTGGGCATTACGGTGGTGACCGGCGATGCCTGGCTGACGGAAGAAGTCGCGCACACGCTGCGCATGCTTGAACTCATTGGACGAACCGACATCCCCGTTGTGCCCGGAGCGGAGTATCCGCTGGTCAGAACAAAGGATGAGACCGAGCAATGGGAGCAGCGCTATGGCTCGGTAGTGTGGTTGGGAGCGTGGACTCCGAAGGGTTATCATGCGCCTCGCGAACTGGGCGAGATGCCGGAGGGAATGCCCACGACCAAGGCTGCCGACGAGGACGCAGCGCACTTCCTGGTGCGGATGGTTCGAAAGTATCCGCACGAAGTCACGATCTACGAGGGCGGACCGATGACCAACCTGGCGCTCGCGATCTCGCTGGACCCCGAATTTCCGAGCCTGGCGAAGGAACTGGTCTTCATGGGCGCGAGTTTGAATCCGCAGACGGACGATCCCGAGTTTGCCAACAATCCGCGACACGAATTCAACCTCTGGTTCGATCCGGAGGCAGCTCACATAGTGCTGCGCGCGCCTTGGAAGAAGATGGTCTGCACCTCGGTCGATGTTTCGGTGAAGACCAGAATGACCAATGAGCTGATTGATAAGGTGAGGGCAGGGAAGACGCCGGCGGCGCAATACATCGGCAAGTATGAGCGGTTGTATGGCACGTACAACTACTTGTGGGACGAACTGGCGTCGGCGGCGTGGCTTGATCCATCGCTGATTACGAAGAAAGAAAATCGCTACATGGATGTAGACCTGGATCGCGGCGCGGGCTACGGAGACACGCTCACCTGGGCCGATGCAGATAAGCCACGGCGGGATCTCCACGCGGTGGAAGTGCAGTTCGACCTGGATACGGAGAAGTTCTACAAGATGTTTGTGGATCTGCTGACCGCGCCGACACCGCAGGCGGGCAAGATAGCAACGCCTTAAGAGCGCTTCTTCTTGCCTTTCTTCTGCCCCGGTTCCGGTGCCGCTGCGGCGTCTTCGCTCCAGAAGCGGTGGCCGGTGCGGTGAATGAACACGTCTTCGAGTGTCGGCTTACTTACGCTTAGCGACTGAATTTCGCCGGGGAAGGCTTCGACTACGTCGGGGACGAAGCGATGTCCGTTTTCAATTTCCAGGCGGACGTGCTTGTCCATGACGGTGGCATCGACATGGAACTTGCTGCGGATGCGGTCAGCCAGGGATTGCGGGTCGCGCGCTTCCAGCAGAATGACATCGCCGCCGATTTCGCGGGTCAAGGCTTCGGGCGTGCCCAGCGCCATCAGGTTGCCTTCGCTCAGAATGGCCAGCCGGTCGCAGCGTTCGGCTTCTTCCATCAGGTGCGTGGTGACGATGATGGAGACGTGTTCCTGATCGCGGAGAATCTGCAGATATTGCCAAAGGTCGCGCCGGGCGCCGGGATCAAGGCCAGTGGTGGGCTCGTCAAGCAGCAGAACTTCAGGGTGATGGAGCAGGCCTTTGGCGAGCTCGATGCGGCGCTGCATGCCTCCGGAAAAAGTTTCGACGTAATCACTGGAGCGGTCGAGCAGGCCGACGCGGGTCAGGATCTCGTTGATCCGCTGCTTGAGTTCGGCGCCGCGCAGGCCGTAGAGGTGTCCCTGATGCCAGAGGTTCTCGTAGGCGGTGAGCTTGGGGTCGACGCTCTGGGCCTGGAAGACGACGCCGATGTGACGGCGCAGGGCTCCGGGCTGGCGCACGGCGTCGAGTCCGGCGATGGTGGCGCTGCCGGAGGTGGGCACCATCAACGTGGAAAGAATTCGGAACAGCGTGGTCTTGCCGCTGCCGTTCGGGCCGAGCAGTCCGAAGAGCTCGGCGGGCCGGACGTCGAAAGAGACGCCGTTGAGCGCGGTGCGGTCCTGATAGCGATGGACAAGGTCGCGGACGGCGATGATGGCCGGGCCTGAGAACTGGGCAGGTTGTGGCGGAGGGGCGAAGTCGATAGCGGTTGAATTCGAAGGCACACTTCATTCTACGACGGGAACCGCTGGATCATCATCCCGGGGATTGGGATAGCGATTAAGGTCAAAGGTCAGAGATCAGATTGCAGAGGTAAAAGCTCAAGGGGGCGGAGTCACCGCCGGTGCATGGAGCCCCGACCTCTGCAATCTGACCTCTACCCTCTGACCTCTAGCTATGCGGCGACGGGGTTTTGTCCGGGAACGCGCTCTTCGAACGCTACCGGGACGTGACGCCAGACCTGGATGGCTAAGACCACCGTCGTGGCCAGCAGCAGCGCTCCCACGGCGACATGGATCACGGTTGCGATCACCATGGGCAGCTCGGGCTGTGCGGCGTCTCTTCCCCACATGACGCGGGTGATGAAGGCCAGAAACCCGAGGCAGAGTTGCGCGACCATCAGTCCTAGCATGGCGATGGCGGGTCGGCGGACAGCTTCGACGTGCGAGTAGACGGAGATGGCGCGTACGGCGGTCCAGGAGAGGACGATGGCCACGACGGCTGCGTTGACGACGTGCGGCCACCAACTCATCCCATGATGGCGGAACATCGCGCCCAGAATCAGTTGCACGTAGAGAACAAAAATCGAGAGCAGCGTCAGAGTGAAAAGAGCGGGGCGGCGCTGATCGAGTTCGGTGCGCGGATGCTCCTCGACCCAGTGGCGGCCGGTGAAGACGGCGATCGAGACAGCAATGCAGAAGAAGGTTTGCGCCACGGCGGCGTGGGCCGACGAGACCCATGGCGGCTGCATCAGGAGAACGGTGAGCCCTCCTAGGATCGCTTGCGTGAGCACTGTGCCCAGCCCGGCAATGGCTAGCCATTTCATCCAGCGACGGCGGTCAGCGAAGAATGTCCACGCGGCGATGGAAATCGTCAGCAGAATGATGGAGCCGGCAATGGCGCGATGGCTCCACTCGTATTGGATTCCTCCGTGCAATTCGGGAACGCTGAACGATCCGAAGGATCTTGGCCAGTCGGGAATGGAAAGGCCCGCGTCATTGCTGGTCACGAGTGCTCCGGCAATGATGAGAACAAAAGTCGCGCACGCCACGAAGATGGCGAAGCGGTGTAATCCGCGATTATATGGAACCTCGATGCCTTTCAGAATGGCCCCCATGACGAAACCGGCGTGCCGCGGCACGCGACATGTTCCTCGAAACGCAACAGTCTAACAGAGGCGGGGCTACTCGGGAGAGCGGAAATACGATCCTTTCCCCTAGCGGAACGGGTTCACGACCTGTATCCCATCGATCTCGCGACCTTCTTGAAAATCTTCCGACAGAAGAACTCGACAGCCGGCCTGTTTGGCGGCGCAAACGACAAGAGCATCCCAGAACGAAAAGCCGTGGAGCCGGTGAAGGTCGATGGCGGCCAGGATGTCTGCCAACTCGGGAGCGACTACATCGAACTCTGAAAGGATTTCGACTTTCCGGCGCGCGAGGGACGAATCGACGTTGAGCTTTCGGGTGACGGTGACGAAATACTCTTGCAACACATGGAGAGAGACAACCCCGGTTCCATTGTGCCGGTGCTCCGCGACCAGATCGATCGCGCGGCTTTGCTTTTTACCCGCGCGTTTGTCGTCCGTATAGACGAGAACATTGGTGTCAAAGAAGCTACGAGCGTTCATGGATCTCGTCGCGATTGAAGCGCCAACCCCGTGAATCGCCGGTTCCGGAAAGACGCCGTCGATGCTGACCGCCGTGATGATCCTTCCCGAAGCGAGCGGCAGCTCAGCGAGCAGCTCGTTCGAGCGGGACCTCGACGCTGCCCGACGTCTGGGTGCTGTGGACTCGCCCGTCGTGGACGAGCAGGGTCGCCAGCAGCTCACTGTCGGGGTCGCCGCTCGCAATGCAGCCGCCGATCGTCAACTGCGCCCGCGTAACGTGCTCGGCGGCTCATGGCGTGCTGCTTCTCGTACGACGGACGGCACGTCGTCGCTGTCGACGAGCTCCTGCAACCGCGTCATGGCACCGATTCGCAGGACCACGTCGTCGCGCCGCTCGATGCCGGCGAGATCGAGGGCCTGCAGATCCACGACCTCCACACCGCCGACGTCCGATTGCCCGGCTCCGGCACGCTTCGGCACGAGGCCCGCATTGAGCCTGGTGCCCCCACCCATGATCACTGCCCCCTGATGCTCGAGAAACGAGAGTGCTTGCTCGAGCGACTGTGGCCGCCTATACCGCCAAACAATCGTCACTCCATCGAGACTATGTCGTCCGGTTTGGCTCGCGTAGGGTCGAAAGCCGC
Source organism: uncultured Acidobacteriaceae bacterium (assembly GCA_963778255.1). Lineage (GTDB taxonomy): Bacteria > Acidobacteriota > Terriglobia > Terriglobales > Acidobacteriaceae > Acidiflorens. The sequence continues at coordinate 2,072 of CAVZUP010000178.1, read as the reverse complement.
TTCCGCGGGCCTTCCCAGGACACAGGCTGCGGACGCCACGTACTCGACCAGTTCGGGCGGTCGTGAGCGAGACGGAGTATCTCGACCTCGAAGACTTGCGCTCAATGATACGAGCACTCGGGCTGCTCGAGCTCCGCGGCAACGCGGCCACGTACCAGCGCATTTGCAGAGGACGCTTACCCAACGATCGAGCTGAAGGCGGCCGCGCTCTTGCACTCCCTGGCGCGTAACCATCCTCTCGTAGACGGGAACAAGCGGCTCTCCTGGCTGGCGGTCGTCGTCTTCCTCGACCTCAACGGCTGCGAGGTGATCCTGAGCGACGAGAGCCTTCCAACTCGTATAACCTAGCCTCCGGCGACGTCGAGTTGGAGGAGATCGTTGGCCGTCTTCAGGTCTCAAGCACGTCCTGAACGCCAACCAATACTCTGTGGGTTTCCGGTCGGGTGCCGCCGGGGGTCAGCTCCCTCCTGGCACGAGCCGCTCGGCGCGTAGACCTGGAGCGTGTCGGACGACCGACTCGAAATTCAGCTCCACGCCCCTTCGAGGCAGATGGTGGCTGGTCAGAGCTTTGGGAGATCGCCTGAAGCAGCGCTCCGTGACTCCCAAACTGGCCCTCACTCCCCGTCTCGACCCCGTGCGGAGCGATTCCGCCGGGGCGCCAACGCGGCCTATCACCGGGATTGTGCGCTCAACGGGGAACGGCTCAGAAGACGGATGACACGGTACGACCTGCACACCCGGCAAGATGTGGCCGATGGAAGCGAATCCATGGCTACGCGAGTCATCGATCAAGGTATTCACGGCGGAGGAGCGCCCAGAACCTGGGAGCTGGCCCGCTCCCTCTTCGAGGGCATATGGCCGGAGTTCAACCACCACGGGAACTACACCGGGAGATACTTCGGCGCTCTCTGGTTCCTCGTTTCCGCCACACACGTTTCCAGGTACTCCTCTACGACACGGACAAGGGGTGCATCGCCGCTCGAGGGAGAGCGATCCCTTTCCGATGGGACGGTTCGCTCGAAGATCTTCCAGCGGGAATCGACGCAGTGGGGCTACACGCGGTCGACGATCCGCGCCCGCCGACCGCACTCTCTGCCCTTGCAGCCGAGGTGGCCGGGGCTCAGCAAGGCCGAGGCCTGAGCCGTCTCGTGATCGAGGCGATGGCGGCCGCTGCCCGTGAGGCCGATCTCACGCCCTCTCGTGGCTCCAGTCCGCCCGAGCTGGAAGGATCGCTACCCACTCACCCCGATCGACCGGTACGCCGCCTGGAAGCGCTCGGACGGGCTGCCACTCGACCCTTGGCTGCGGGTGCACGCTCGGGGTTACGGGCGCGACCACTTGCGGTCCGAGCCACGGTCGCTCCAGATCGAGGCGCCGGTGGCCGAATGGGAGCGGTGGACGGAGATGACCTTCCCCGAGGACGGAGAGTACGTCTTCCCATCTGGGCTCGCACCCTTCCCGCGGTTCGCGACGGCATCGGCCACTACTGGGAGCCGAATGTCTGGATGCTCCACGAGTTGTAGGTGTCGCTGTCGCACGGCCCGGCCCTGCCCTCGTTCCGGGCGTGACACAGATCATCGGCGCAACGTGGACTCTTCGCATCAACCGCCCAGATCAGACATCGGATAAGGAGCAAGAAACCCCGGGGGACCTTGGCTTCGACGCGGGTAATGAGTCCGATCAACCTTTTGTCGCAGGTTGCCTCTAGGTTCGCCTCTCTCCCCGCCCCGCCGGCGCCCCCAGTGGGCGCGGTCCGGACCTCTTCCTTCCTCCCGTTCCCGGTCGTGGCGGTCCGTGCCGCCCGGCCGCCTTGCTCACGGCCGCCCCAGGCCGCCCTGTGCCACCGCAATCTTCGGGGAAAGATGGGGACGGGGCGGCGGAAACGAGCCAAAAGCGAGGACACGCGGTGCGAAGGGCCTTGTGGCGACGCGTGTGGGGCTGGTCCGGATGTGCTCGGCTCCAGGTCCAGGCTCGCCAACCCCACGGCACCTCGTCCGCCGGCCATCCTGACCACCGTCGGTGCCGACTCCCTCATAGTGGTCGTGTGTGGAGGGCGGTCACACGTTGCGGAA
>CAVZUP010000177.1:0-75592 GCA_963778255.1 uncultured Acidobacteriaceae bacterium | reverse complement strand
CTTTGTTATTTCCTTGTTCCCTTGGTTAAATTATCGTATTGCTGATTCAGCCTTTCATCAACTCGGCCGACGCCGTCCTGGCGCAGGGGCTGGAGTCGCCCGTTTCCATCGAGAACTTGAGCATGGAAGAGGAGGCATACCGGCGCAAAGGAATCGCTGCCGAAGTTTGCCTCACCGGCGAAATCGAAGGGCGAATCATTTTCGATGTGGACCTGGGAACGGCTTTACAGCTTGCCAGCCGCCTAGCCGGCGTCCCAGTAGCGGAGACCGACGAAGAACTGGTGCGCGAGGCGGTCTGCGAACTGGCCAACCAGATTATTGGTAACGCGGTCACCACGCTCAACGACCAGGGATTCCACTTCCACGTTCGCCCGCCGGTCCTGCACACGTCCGAACGGGGCAGCAAGAGCAGTGAAGATACGGAAGCCTTGGTGCTGGGCTTCAATACCTCCAGCGGGAACGTCTTCATGAATGTGGCGCTTCGCTACCAGTGCCAGCCGACAAGTGAGCGTACGGCGGTTGCGGGGTAGAAAAGCCGGTTCCACGTGGTGGTTCACGATTCTCTTCACTTTTTCCCTAAAACTGAATTGTCATTCTGCGCGCAGCGGGGCACCTGCTTCGTTTTCGGCGCAAGAAACAGCAGGTCCTTCGCTCCCCCACCGCAGCAAGCAAATGCGGCTTGCTGGGGGCCACGGTCGCTCAGGATGACAAAATCTGGAGGACTTACGGTCCGGCGAGCAGAAACACCGGGTTCTCCGAGTTCGGCGCGCGGGTTCCGATCGGCTCCGGCTGATTCAGGATATAGGTGTTGGTGGAGGTATTGATAATGTTGACCATGCCGCCATCGCAACTGGCCAGGTAGGCGCGGGAACTGTCGCCGCCGGCGGCCATGGTAATGCGGAAGCGCGTGGTGGAACAGAAGGCGTCGTAAGCGGGGAATCCTGGAATTGCGATCGAGGGGGTCTTGACGGTGCTGCTCGGGACGTCAATCGCCGTCACCTGCGGGCAGATATTTCCGGACGTGTCTTCGTAGTAAGCTCCGACATACACGCTGCTGCCATCCGGCAAGGCTGCGACCGCGGCCACGGTCAACGGCAGTGCTCTGGTGAGCGCGCAGGGATCGGACGCGGTCCGCAAACTGGGCGCGGCCGTGGGAATCGCGATCGGGCCCCCTGTGATGACCTGCGGGATGGACTGCGAGACATCCAGGATGGTCAACTGGGTTCCACCGGGGATGTACAAGCGGTTCAGATTTCCGTCGTAAACCATGTAGGCGGCGCCGGGGGCACTGACGCTGGCATCGATCACGGGATCCGGCCCCGCGGTGCCACTGGTATCGATCGTGCTGACGACCCCATTGCCGTTGAGCACATACGCCCGCTGACTATCGGAGCGCGCGCTCACCCAGATCGGCGCGTTGAATGAACCGGAAATGGTCCGCGAGGAAAGAGCGCCGGTCAGGGTGTTGAAGGCGCTGATCGTGTTGTCGGCCTGATTGGCCACGTATAGCTTCTGGCCATTCGGCGTCTCGGCCATGGCTACGGGATTGTTCCCCACTGGGAAAGTGTTTACCAGCACGTCGGTGTTGGTGTTGATCACGCCGACCGAGGCGAGGTTCGACAACAGCACGTAGGCCTGGCTGGATTCGGTGGTGGCTACAAAGTTCGGGGCGGAATTCGCCGGCAGAGTAATCGAGGGAGGATTGATCGCGATGGTGGTGCCGCTGAAAGACAGCTTGGTGAGCGAATCCGCCTGCTGGCCGGTGACGGCACGGTTTGCGACCAGAATCACGCTGGCGCTCTGCTGCACGGCATGAACGGGAGCGAGACCAACGTTAGCGATGCTTACATCCGTGTCGCCGGAGACGTCGATCACCATGGCGCTGCCGTTCACGACGGTTCCGTTGTCGTTGATCGACACCACGGTGTGGGCCGCCGCCGGGTTGGGGAAGGTTGGAGGGTTCGGGATAATGATGGGGCGGAAAGTATCGCCGCAGCCGACGCAGATCAGCTCAAGAAACAGCACGAACCCTAGCCAGAGAAACCGCTTCATTCAAACTCCATGGAAAAAGTTAGCGTTGCCGGAAACAGATATTGTATCGGGAACCGGGCCGTGAGGGGAAATGGGGAGGAGCATGTTTCAAAGTTTCAAGGTTTCAGAGTTTCAATGTGAAAACCTGGCCGTACAGCTTCTACCTTGAAACTCTGAAACTCTGAAACCTGGATTTTCTTCAGCCTCTTCCGCGTCTTGTTTTCGGTTGGCTTGCAGGCATCTCGGCGAGTTTTTCTGACGCGGAAGGCTTCTTCGTCTGGGCCAGGCTTTCTTTGAGCGCGGCCATCAGATCCACCACCGGCGCCATCTTCTTAGGTTGTTCGACGGCCTGCACCTCCCCGCCATCGAGTTTTGCCTCGATCAGTTTTTTCAGATTTTCCTGGAAGGTGTCGTGATATTTCTGCGGGTCCCACTCGCCGGCGAGCGCTTCGATGAGTTGATGAGCCACCTTGATTTCGGCTTCTTTGATTTCAACATCGGGAGCGCCGAAGGACTCGACCTGGCGCACCTCCTCGGCGTAGTACATGGTGTGCAGCATCATTCCGCCTTTGTGCGGGCGCAGGAAGACGGTGTATTCGCGGTTATGCATGGTGAGTTTGGCGATGGCGACAAACTCACTTTCCACGAGCGCCTTGGCGAGCAGAGCGTAGGGGCGGCGTCCGGCTTCCTCGGGAACCATGTAATACGACGACTCGAAGTACACGGGATCGACTTCGCTTGACTTCACGAATTCGAGAATCTCCATCGTCTTCGCGGTTTTCGGCTCGATCTTCTTGATCTCTTCCGGATCGATGATGACGTATTCATCCTTGCGGTACTCGTAGCCCTTGACGATGTCGCTGCGCTCGAGGACCTGGTTGTCCGCGGGGCAAATGAGCTGCTGCTTCACCCGATGGTGGTCGGTGCGGTGAAGCTGGTTGAACGAGATGCCGCTGCTGCGCGCGCCCGAGAATAGACGCACCGGCATGGAGATAAGCCCAAACGTTAGATATCCAGACCAGACGGAGGCCGCCATTGAATTCACCTCATAGAGACGAGGATTGCCTCGTCCGTTTTCGTCGTCAGAAACGCAACGAGGCGCGTCCCACGAGAATCGAAATCCACCCCAGCGTACAGAAGTGTAGCCTAAATCAGGGGGATTGCTGCCACCAGATTACGGGATGAATCCAAAGGCCAAGCACTACATAGCGCGGTGCGGTGCTGACAGATACCGAATCTAGTGTTATCGAGCGCGGGGCGGGAAGAACAGCTGTCAGCCATCAGTAAAGTCTCATGCCGGGAAGACTGAGGGCTGGCGGTTGAGAGCTCTGCGCTCAATGTCAATGAAGCAGGAATGCACAGGTCCTTCGCTTCGCTCAGGATGACAGCTTCTTTTGCGTTCCGTTTCACTCCTTCCAACTGGTTGATTTCACGCAGGATGGCTGAAATCAGCCACTCGGCTTTCCGCAACTTTTCTCGCTTTCCCGCGTTTGAGTGAGTAGGCGCTTCAGAGGAAACAGAAAGCTGAAGGACCTCAAGCTCCGGCGAATCAGAGCAACGAATCGCTGAGGGGACGAAAGGGAGGTTCACCATGAAATACCTGAGATATGTAGCACTACTTGCTTTACTGGCCATGCCGCTTGCGTACTCGCAGGCTGAGGTCAGGGTTGGAGTGGGCATCGGGATTGGCCCGGGCTATGTAGCGGGTCCGCCGGTTTGCTCTTACGGCTATTACCCCGACTATCCGTATGCGTGCGCGCCCTACGGTTACTACGGCCCCAGCTTCTTCGTGAACGGCGCGTTCATCGGCGCCGGGCCCTGGGGACATGGATGGGGACATCCATACTACGGACGGGCGTATGGCCGCGGGTTTGACGGCCGATTTGCCGGACGTGGCTTTGAGGGACGCGGTCGGGCAGTGGGACACAGCTTCGCGGCACGCGGGCCGGTTGGCGCGCGCGGCGGCTTCCGCGGTGGACGTCGCTAACGGAGTTCCAAGCCTCGATTGAGCGAACGGCTGGCAGCATAAAAACTGCCAGCCGTTCTTGCTTCTTGAATTATTATCATGAGGTCCATCGGGGGAATTCATGAAGCGTTACATTAACATCGTCCTGGCTCTGGCAAGTCTGTTTGCGAATGCGCAAACTTCCTCGAACAAGAACCAGGGTCCACCTCTGGTGGTTGGACCCGTAAGCCTGAATTGCATTGCCAAGCCTTGCGCGGCGGCCTCCATCACTGGCAACGCGCGGGGCAGCGGCATCAATGGCCCGGCAACCGCGCAAACGGGAATGACCATCAATATTGCCAAGGACAATTGGTGGACAGGTGGGAAGGTCGGCGAAGTCGACGGGTTGGATGTTCTTGTCCGCCAGAACGGCCCGCACTCGGACTCTTCGGGAATCCTGATCGATGTTCAGAATCAGGGACGTGGATTTCTGTCGGCCACGGAATTTTCTACAACCATTGTGGACCCCGTCAAGAACGTTCTTACCTATGGCATCGATGTGCAGGAAGGCGTGCTCGACCATCTGAACGGAGACTACATCGGCGCGGTTTATAGCGCCGAATTCGGGGCGCTGGGCACTGGAGTTCTCATCCAGAATAGCCCCGGCTCCTCATGGCAATACGCCCTTCAATATGACAAGGACGGGAATTCGCTATTTTCCGTCGACGGCCTGGGCAACATTGTTGGATCGAGCCTTTATGTTGGTGGAGCGCAACTGAATGGCGATCCGAGCAACGGCTCCGTCGATATCGGGAACCTGGCCAACAGTTCCGCCACGCCGTATATCGACCTGAACGGCTTTGGGACGGCTACGAATAATGTGCGGATGATCAACGACGCGAATGGTCAGTTGACGATCAATACCGTAACCGGCGGGAATCTTCAGGTCAATGCGGATGGCGTCTATACAACTGGCAGCTTCCACGTAAATTTGGCGACGCCTGCGAGCTCATCGGCCCCTTGCACGGCCGGGCAAATTGGGGCGGACGCGAAGTATATCTACGTTTGCGTGGCGGCCAACCAGTGGAAACGCTCCGCTCTAAGTTCCTTTTAGAAGACGAGACCCAACATACCAAGTACGAGGACAGCATCCGCCAGTTTTTGTCCGGCAGGTCTCGTGATATGATCCTGCGCGTGTTGGGCGGACGCAGCGACGAGCAGTGGATTGCGCAATATGGCTCCAGCCATCGGCATCCGATGAACCGGTTTTGTCACACGCTGGGCATTCCCACCATTCTGCTTTCGGGCGCGGTTTTTATCGCCAGCATCTTCTATCACCGCCTGTGGCTGTATGCGCTGGCGCTGTTCCTCGTCGGATGGATCTTCCAATTTATCGGCCACGCGTTCGAAGGTAAGCCGCCGGAGTTTTTCTCCGACTGGCGGTTCCTGTTTGTCGGCGTGCGCTGGTGGTGGGCCAAGATCCACGGCAAGGCTTGATTGGCGGCCGTGTACGGATTATGCTGCCAGGCGTTTCAATATCTCCTTGCCCAGCTTTTGCGCTTCGCCAAAAGATTTCTGGTATTCGACGAAGATCCGGTTCAGTTCGAGCGATTGATCGGCGGTGAGTTTGCCGCGGAGGAGCATATCGCGTACGTGAACGGGATTGGGCAAGATTGCTTCTTCGGTTAGCTCTTCGAGGGCGGTCGCGGGATTGTAGTGATACATGGGTCTGATTTTATCGCCGCGACGGGAGTTCGTGGGATAAATCCACGCGGTCAAGGTCGGAGTAGGACCGGCGTATCGTGGATTCTACGGAGTAGGGGTCCAAGATCGAGACTGCCCTTCCCGATTGACGCGACGCAGCACCGCTTCTATGGCAGTGACCAGGCGATTGGAGTTCTTGTCCAGTTCCAGAGCGGACTTTTCGAAGTAGGCTTCCGCGCCCTCGTGGAGGAGTTTCTCCTCGTTTTTCTGCGACAGGCTGGTGAGTACGATCACCGGGATGTTCTTCGTGGCGGGATTGGCTTTGAGGGCTTTCAGGACATCGGGGCCGCTGATCTTCGGAAGCATCATATCGAGCAGGATGATGTCGAGCGGGTGGCCATTGGCTATCCGCAGGGCCTCCTCGCCATCGGCGGCGGTGCTGACCTGGTAACCCGCCCTGGACAAGGCGCGCTCGTTGGCCATGCGGAGGAACTTGCTGTCATCGACCAGGAGCACTCTGGAGTTCAAGACGCCCACACACCCCCTACCTACTATCGGCGCTGTTGTTGGAAAACTTTAGGGGCAAAAGTATGTGGTGTCTGACCTCAGGGCATAACAAAAGGGCGGCTTGCGCCGCCCCTGAGACTTAACAACTTGAAACTGGCCCTAGGTTCCTTCCGACCAACTGGCCAAATACTCTTCCTGCTCCGAGGTCAGACGGTCGATCTTGATGCCCAGCGATTCCAGCTTGAGTTTGGCTACGCGCTTGTCGAGTTCGGCGGGAACCGTGTAGACCTTGTTTTCCAGCGAGGCATGGTTCTTGACCATGTATTCGCAGGAAAATGCCTGATCGGCGAAACTCATATCCATCACCGAGGCGGGATGGCCTTCGGCGGCGGCCAGGTTGATGAGGCGGCCTTCGCCGAGCAGGTTGATGCGGCGGCCATCCTTCATGGTGTATTCATCGACGAAGGTGCGAGTGGTGCGTTTGCTGGACGACAGCTTCTCCAGCGACGGGATGTCGATTTCGACGTTGAAGTGTCCCGAGTTCGAGATGATGGCGCCATCCTTCATGAGCTCGAAGTGCTGCTTGGCCAGGACGTTTTTATTGCCGGTTACGGTGCAGAAAACGTCGCCTAGTTTGGCGGCTTCTTCCATGCTCATCACGCGGAAACCGTCCATGACGGCTTCAAGCGCCTTTGTGGGGTCGATTTCGGTGACGATGACTTCCGCGCCAGCGCCGCGGGCGCGCGAAGCGAGGCCGCGTCCGCACCAGCCGTATCCGGCTACTACGAACTTCGATCCGGCTAACAGGAAATTGGTGGCGCGGATGATGCCGTCGATGGTGGATTGTCCGGTGCCATAGCGATTGTCGAAAAGATGCTTGGTGTCGGCGTCGTTGACGGCGACGATGGGATAGCGCAGCACGCCTTCCTTGGCCATGGCGCGCAGGCGAATCACGCCAGTAGTGGTTTCTTCGGTGCCGCCAATCACGTTGGCCAGTTCGGCGGTGCGCTTGGTGTGGAGCACGGAGACGAGGTCGGCGCCGTCGTCCATGGTGATCTGCGGCTTGTGATCGAGCGCCGCCATGATGTGTGAGTAGTAGGAGTCGTTGTCCTCGCCCTTGATGGCGAAGACGGGGATGCTGTAATCGCGCACGAGGCTGGCGGCTACGTCGTCCTGCGTGGAAAGCGGATTCGAGGCGCACAGCGCCACGTCGGCGCCGCCGTCGCGCAAGGCGATCATTAAATTCGCGGTCTCGGCGGTTACGTGCAGGCAGGCGGAAACGCGGATGCCCTTGAGCGGCTGGTTCTTGATGAATTCCTTGCGGATGATCTGCAGAACCTTCATCGACTGGTTCGCCCACTCGATGCGCTTCTTGCCCAGATCGGCCAGTTCAAATCCTTTAACGTCGCTGCTAATCGATGTTGTCGCCATTTTTCTCCTAGAAGGCTTTTGGCTATTAGCTCCTGGCTAAGGGCCAAAAGCCAAGACCTAACAGCAATTTCTTTATTTTCTTGCACCTACCGGCTCATTTTTTTTTAAACCGGCGTCCGCTGCTAATTTGGCGGCCTTGTCGGTCGCTTCCCAGGTGAAATCCGGGTCGTTGCGGCCGAAGTGTCCGTAGGCAGCGGTCTTGCGATAAATGGGACGGCGCAAATTGAGCGTCTCGATGATCTCGCGCGGCTTGAGTTTGAAATTCGACCGCACCAGATCCGGAATCAGCTTGGCATCGATCTTCTCGGTTCCGAAAGTATCCACCAGGACGCTGACGGGATCGGCAACACCGATTGCGTATGCAAGCTGCACTTCGCAGCGGTCGGCCAGGCCGGCAGCCACGATGTTTTTCGCGATATAGCGCGCCATGTAGGCGGCGGAACGATCGACCTTGGTCGGATCCTTGCCGCTGAATGCGCCGCCGCCATGACGGCCCATGCCACCGTAGGTGTCAACGATGATCTTGCGTCCGGTGAGACCGGAATCGCCCATGGGGCCGCCGATGACGAAGCGTCCGGTGGGATTGATGTGGTACTTGGTGTCGGCATCGAGCAGGTTGGCGGGGATGACGGCCTGGATGACGTGCTTCAGAATGTCGGCGCGCAATTCGTCGTTACCGACACTTTCCGAATGCTGCGTGGAGACGACCACCGCATCCACGCGCTTCACTTTCTTGTGCGCGTCGTACTCCACCGTGACTTGCGATTTTCCATCGGGCCGCAGGTAGGGGCAGGTTCCATTCTTGCGGACTTCGGAAAGTCTCAAGGTGAGCTTGTGGGCCAGGGAAATCGGGAGGGGCATCAGTTCGGGGGTCTCGTTGCAGGCGTAACCGAACATCATGCCCTGGTCGCCGGCGCCGCCGGTATCCACACCCATGGCGATATCGCCGGATTGCTTATTGATGCTGGAAATCACGGCACAGGTGTTGGAATCGAAGCCGTAGACGGCATTGTCGTAGCCGATGGACTGTACGACGCCGCGGACGAGGTTTTGAAAATCCACGTAGGCTTTGGTGGTGATCTCGCCGGCGATCACGACCAGGCCGGTGCAGGTCAGGGTTTCGCAAGCGACGCGGCTGTTCGGATCGTCACGAAGGCAGGCGTCGAGGATGGCATCGGAAATCTGGTCGGCGATCTTATCCGGATGTCCCTCGGTTACAGACTCCGAGGTAAACAGAACACGATTCGTTGCTGGCAAGCTGGTATCTCCTCAAGGTAACTTCGAGCCTTTACATCCGATAAGGGAGGCTTACGGAGCCGCGGGCTCTTGACCGGGGTTTGGCTTTAATCTTCCTTAAAACGGTACCAGAGAAGACCGCCTCAACGCAACGGAATTGCCCAGTGACGAAGGGAGCTGACATTGAGTGGGAAGCAATCGCCGTTGAACGGCGGGAGACAGGCGGCCAGTGGAAGAAAAGGAAAAAAGAATTCTAAGGCGTGGAAGGCGGCGCAGGAGAGGGTAGCAAACCTGCCGGACCAAAAGTAACCGTCTTCACTTCCCCGGATTCTCCGGCGGTGTTGAGCTTCTTCCCGTTAAAGAGAAAATCGACTCCGCCCGCGTTGCCGGTTTTGATCGCGATTGCTTTCCGGGCGTGGACCGTGCGCTCGCTGCCGGCGGTTAGAACTTCGGAGGGAGTGGTCTTGCCGTCGGCCGTGATTAAGATCCAGGACTCTTCCCTGGCCTTGATGGCGACCGTAAACTCGCCCGGAGCGGCGGCGGGGGCGGCAGAGGATGTGCTTTGAGGGGCTGAGGGGGCGACGGATCCAGTTGTCGGCGGAATCACGGGCGACGCGGCGAACGAACCTGGCTTAGATGAATCGGGCTTTGATGAATCGGGCGCTGGGGGGGCAGAGGCGGGCGAAGCGGGAGCATTCTCTGCGTTGGCTGGAGTGCCGGATGACTGGTCGGATAACGGCGCTGCTGGCGGCTGCGTCGTTGTCGTTACCGCTGTGGCCTCCGGATGAAGCGCCAGCCGGGCGTGCTCGCGCTGGCGTCGGCTCCAGAGAGAGAGGGCGAGCGCGATTACGAGAAGAACCGCGGCGAACAGTCCCCAGGGCAGTGGGCGAGCCGGAGCGTCGCCGACGGCTTCGAGGCGGCTGATGCGTTCTTCCTCGTCGCGGGCGGCGTCTTCGCGGGAACCGGCTTCACGAGAGCCAGGTTCGCGAGAGCTGGGATCAGTGCGCGGGGCATCGCCGGAAGCTTGCAGGTATTCGGCCACGGCTTGATCTTCGTCGAGGCCAACGACGCGAGCATAGGCGCGGACGAATCCCTTGTTGAAGATGCCGCCGGGCAAGTGGCTGAACTTATCCTCTTCCAGCGCTTGCAACATTCGGGTTCCGATTTTGGTGGAGGCGGAAATCTGCTCCAGTGTGATCTTGCGCTTTTCGCGCTCCTGTTTCAGTTTTTCGCCAAAGGACGGCAAACCGGTGTCTCGCTTTCGTTGAGGGGCGAACGAAATTTTACTCTGTCGAGAAGGAAGATCATAGGTCATTCGAGGACGAGATAGTAGATCAAATTGCGGAAACGTTCGCCAGCGGGCATGGAGGGGCGCAAGGGATACGGCTGTGTCGATGCGCGCTGCACGGGTTCCGGGCAGGCCGGGGCGCTCGGCCCCACGGAGGCGACGCACATAGAGGTGTGATTTCAGTCACAGCGCGAGGCTCCGGGAAACTGACATTATGAAAATGAAATTCAAGTTCATCTGAATTGCATTCGTCATTTTTTCTTTTTTTAAGTTGCTTGTTGCGACACGGTCGCATATAGGAAGGGGCATGGGAGTGAGCGATCAAGGGGTTGGGGTCGAGCGGAAAGTGCGGCAGTTGGCAATCATGGCGGGGTTGTGGGTGGTGTTTCTTTTCATCTTGTCTTCCGCGAGCGTAGCCAGCGACGGCGGCAGTATTTCGGGGACAGTTGCCGATCCCAGTGGGGCGGTGGTCGGGGGGGCGACCGTAGTCGTCCGCAACCTGGAGACCGGCATACAACAGAGTTGTGCCACCGATGCGGAAGGCCTTTATCGCTTCTCGGGAGTTCCCGCGGGGCGCTACCAGATCGAGGCCAGTGCCTCGGGATTTAAGCCATACCAGCAGACAGGGCTGGAGCTGGCCGCGTTGCCGCTCAGAGTCGACATTGGACTCGAGCTCAAGGCCGAAGCTACGGATGTTGAGGTTAACGCTGAAGCGGTACAGATCGACGTTTCGACCACGCAAATGGGCGAGACCATCGCCGCCGGCAAGATGACGAGCGTCCCGCTGAACGGGCGGAGTTTCACCGATCTGATGGCGATTCAACCGGGCATTGTGCCGGCGAGTTCGCAACAGCCGAATGCGGTGGTCATGAGCGGCGTCACCAGCACATCGCCTTCCGGCGATCTGAACGCGGGCAACACGTCGATCAGCGGCCAGCGGGAAACCGCGAATGGCTTCCGCGTCAACGACAGCGATGTCGAAGAAGACGTCAACATGGGAACCGCTATTGTCCCGAATCTCGATTCGATCCAGGAACTGCGCGTCCTCACCAGCAGTTTCGACGCTGAATACGGCAATTACAGCGGCGGGCAAGTGCTGGTTCTCACCAAGTCGGGCAATAGCCAATTTCACGGAGACGGATTCGAGTTCTTGCGCAATACGAATCTGGACGCACGAAACTACTTTTCCGCGGATCGCGCGCAGTTTCAGCAGAATCAATTTGGGGGAACGCTGGGCGGTCCGGTGATTAAAGATAAAGTGTTTTTCTTCACCGATTATCAGGGCACGCGCTTGCATCAAGGCGTGGACACGGGACGGATTTCGGTTCCCTCGCTGCAAGATCGGAGCGGCGATCTCTCCGACATGGCGGGCCTGTTAACGCAAAAAGTGAATGGACAGTACTGGGCTGGCTTGCTCACAACCCAATTGGGCTATCCGGTTTCCGCCGGTGAACCTTACTATACTTCGGGCTGCACCGACTCTTCGCAATGCGTGTTGCCCAACGCTTCTATACCGCAGAACAAATGGTCGGCGCCGGCGAAGGCTTTGTTGCAGTACATTCCCACGCCCAATCAGGCAGGAAACGTATTTTCGACGGCGGCGTACAACGAGACGCTTCGCGACGACAAGGGAGCCATCAGAATCGACACCAACACTCGCTGGGGATCGCTGGCGGCGTACTACTTTCTGGACGACTACGCTTTGAACAATCCGTACCCCACGGGACAGGGCGGGGCCAATGTTCCGGGCTTCAACGCGATGACCTACGGGCGGGCGCAATTGCTGAGTCTGAGTATGACCAAGGCGTTTGGGGTCAATGTGGTCAACGAATTTCATTTCAGCTACATGCGCGATGCGAACCATGCGGGGCAGCCAGTGGGTGGGGTCGGCCCGAGTCTGGCATCGCAGGGATTTGTTGGGCCGACAGGTATTGCGGGGATCGTGCCGCTGGATCCGGGGATTGAAGGCATCGAGAATGTCTCGTTCAACGACTTTACTTTTGGCGAGGACATCACGGGATTGACGCAAGTCAACAACACCCTGCAGTGGATGGACAACTACTCCAGGATCGTGGGCAAGCACTCATTGAAGATCGGTGGGGAATTTCATTTTGACCAGATCAACACCAACCCCGATCCCATCTTCAACGGCGCTTTTGTGTTCCAGGGAAGCGAGACGGGGTCGGATTTGGCCGACTTTCTGCTGGGGATTGCCAGCAGCTACAACCAGGGAGATTCCCGGCGGTTCTATAACCGCAACAAGTACATTGGGCTGTTCGCGCAGGATAGCTGGCGTATCCGGCCGAATCTCACCCTGAATTACGGCCTGCGTTGGGACGTGATGCCGCCGTGGTATGAGAAGTACAACCAGCTTCAAACCCTGGTTCTCGGCGAGCAATCACGGGTTTATCCGGGCGCGCCTGAGGGACTCGTATTTCCCGGCGACCCTGGCGTTCCCCGGACGCTTGCACGCACGAAATACAACAGCTTCGCGCCGCGCATTGGCTTTTCCTACTCTCCCAATTCGCAGAATGGCTTGCTCGCGAAGATTTTCGGCGGTCCGGGCAAGACCAGCATTCGCGCCGGCTACGGCGTTTTCTATACGGCGTTTGAAGGATTGTCCGCCGGCATCATGAGCGCTAATCCACCCTACGGCTACGATTACACGAGCCTGGCGCCGCCGCTGTTTGCCACTCCCTTTGTGACCGCGGCGAGTGGACAGGATGTGGGCCAGCGCTTCCCGCTGACGTTTCCCTCGTTTGGAGCTTCCGCGAAACATCCCAATTCGAATGTCGACTGGTCGCAGTATCTTCCGATCACGGGAGTGCCGTCGTTCTTTCACGGGAATGTGCCGCCTTACTCCGAGAGCTACATGGCTTCCCTGGAGCGGGAGGTGGCGACGAAGACCTTCCTTAGCGTCAGTTTTGTGGGAACACAGGCTCATCACCTTTTGGTACTGACTTCGGCAAATCCGGGCAACCCAGCGCTTTGCCTGAGCCTGAGCCAAACGAGTGAGGTCCTGCCGGGAACTCCGACTTGCGGACCGTTTGGCGAAAGCGGCACTTACACCACGTCTACAGGCGCGACGATTCAAGGAACGCGCGGGCCTTTCAGTTCGCAGTTTGCGGCGATCACTTACCAGAAGACGATCGCGAATTCCAACTACAACGCGCTGCAGATCAATCTCCGCCGCAGTTCGGGACCGCTGGAATTCATGGTTGGATACACGTACAGCAAATCGCTCGACGAATCCTCCAGCCTGGCGGAGGCGGTGAATCCGATCGATCCGCGGTTGAGCCGGGCGCTTTCGGCTTTCGACATGCGTAACAATTTTGTGGCCAGCTACAAATACCAGCTTCCGGTCGGCAGTCTGTTGCACCGGCAGAACGGCTGGACCAATGGGTGGGCCATTTCTGGGCTGAGCCGATTCACGACTGGGTTTCCTGTGACTCTCTACAACAACACTGACCGGTCACTGCTGGGGACGATTCCGAATGGCATCAACAACAACGGGGTCGACACGCCGAACTTCACTTCGGGCCATCTTGGAATCAACACGAATCCGCGAAACGGAAACTCAGCTTTTAATACCTCGCTGTTCACCCTGCCGGAATTGGGGCAAGTGGGCACGGCCCGGAGACGTTTCTTCGGCGGGCCGGGGATCGACAATTTCGATATGGCGATTGAAAAGGATGTGAGGTTGTCCGAAGCGCGATCTCTGGAATTCCGGCTGGAGGGGTTCAACGTCTTCAACCACGCACAGTTCTACGGACCCGCGGCCGTAAACGGGAACATCAGCAGCGCCGATTTCGGGCAGATCGTGGGGGCTGCACCTCCCCGGCTTGTCCAATTGGCGGCTAAGTTCGTCTTCTAGGGAGACTCCTATTCAGGGTCCGCAAAGGGTTTGAACCACAGGGGCATGCGGAATCACGGGGGGTGCGGGGCACTTCATCAGCGTTTCGTTAGGTGACAGGGGCCATTGGGAAATGGGTGGGTTGGCGTGACTGGTACGGGTTACCTCCGTTTGTTGCCGAGGCGGCGGCGCCAAACCTATAATTTCTTAATCCGCACTATCCAAACGAGGAGTGAATGTCGGAGGCCGCGGGCACATCCCCAATTCGCCTGTCGCAAGAGCTAACGATCTTTCACGATGTCGCCAAGGCGCTGACATCGTCGCTCAACCTTGATTCGATCCTGCAGACCATCATGGAAAAAATGGCGGAATACTTCCGCCCGGATACCTGGTCGCTGCTGATGGTGGATGAGGAGAAGGACGAGCTTTATTTCGCCATCGCAGTGGGAGCGGCGGCCGACGTTCTGTCGAAAGCGCGCTTGAAGGTGGGCGAGGGGATTGCCGGATGGGTGGCGCGGCACGGGCAGGTGCTGATTGTGCCCGATGTGCAGAGCGATCCGCGATTCTCGGCGCGGCTGGATGAGATGACACGGGTGCAGACGCGTTCCGTCATTTGCGTACCGTTACGCTCGAAACACCGCGTGCTGGGCGTGATCCAACTGGTCAACGCCAGCGTGGAGATGAGCGAACAGGAGATGTTCTTCCTGCAGGCTTTGTGCGATTACGCCGCGATTTCGATCGAGAACGCGCGCGCGGTCGAAAAAATTCAGGAACTGACCATCACCGATGATTGCACGGGGCTGTTCAATGCCCGCCATCTGCACAAGACGCTCGAAACCGAGGTTTATCGTTCGGCGCGCTTTGGCTACCAGTTCAGCGTGATCTTCATTGATCTTGACCACTTCAAGCAGGTCAACGACACGCATGGGCATCTGGTGGGAAGCCGCCTGCTGGCCGAGGTCGGGTACCTGATTAAGGCGCAGCTGCGGCTGATTGATTTCGCCTTCCGCTACGGCGGAGACGAGTTCGTGGTGCTGCTGCCGCAGACGAGCAAAGACCAGGCAGTGGTGGTTGCGAAACGTTTGCAGGATTCGCTGCGCGCGGGGAAGTTCTGCACCGAGCAGGGCTTGGATCTAAAGGTGCGCGGCAGTATGGGTTTGGCGACTTTTCCGCACGATGCGCAGACGCCGCACGACATCATCCGCCAGGCGGACCAGATGATGTATGTAGTGAAGAACACGACGCGCGACAATATCGGCGTGGCGTCGCGCGGGCTGATTGAGACCTAGGTTGTCTCCACGTCCACGTAGAGACAACCGCCCTCGGTGTGGCCGGAGGACCGGTCTGGCAGTTCCCTGAGCCTTAGCGTGCAGCGAAGGAATCGCCCTCAACCCCGCGGCCCATGAGTTCTTTGTCTATGATCGCGGCTGTCCCGGAAGGATTGTAGAAGGCATCAGCACCGGGATTGCCTTTGGACATGAAGTAGAATCCCGCCAAACCAGGCTTTTTCGGATTCGCATGCGCTTCCCATGCCATGCCGGAAGTGGAAGCCCCCAGAGTGTAGGTGTAATTGGGATCCGTTTTAGGGTCGAACTTCAATCGGCCGATATGCGAACCATCGGCGGCAACCGTTCCGGTCAAGAGCTGATCCAAGGTGCAGGGGTGTTTCGCGCGCATCTGGCAATCGAACTCGAGATCTTGAATGGCGGTCAGAAACATCAGCGCGATCTGCTCTTCACGTTTTAAGGCGATCGGACCGTTGCTGTCATCGGCCGTAACTTTTGCGGTGGTGGCAAACGGGCCCGTGCGAGACGCCGATGTACTCGTCTTGGCGCCCCCGCCCGGGGCAGCAGCGGCGGACTTGCTCGCCGTATAGATCGCGGCGACCTCAGTGGGCTTGAGCGCTCGATTCCAGAGCGCTACTTCCGCGATCCCGCCCTGGAAGAATCGCCCTCCGAAAACCGTACTCGCGCCGATCGAGAGGATACCGGTCTTGCCTGCACGGCCCCCGCCTTTGTCCGTCGCGACGGACTTTCCGTCCCAGTAGAGCGCTCGGGTGTGGGATGCCGTGTCGAGCGTGACGACAATCAGATGCCACTGATTGACCAGCGAACTCGGCGGAGGGGCGTAGCTCAGATGGCCTCCCGCAGCGGTATAAAACTTGAGGACATTGTCATTCTCGAATTGCAAATCGAGATCGTTGCCATCCTGCGACTCGCCCATTACGTAATAAAAGTGGCGTGCGTCCGCCGGTAAGCCCGCCAGATTGACCCAGGCCATCATGCTGGCTGTCTCGCCGACTCCGCCGGATTGTGTGGTTACGATGTAGCCGTCGCGCCCATCGAATTGGGCGGATCGATTGTTGGCGTTTCCGGTTGGCGCTCCCGACGCCGCAACAGAGACTCCTCCTGATGACTTGTACTGGGTTGCGCCAACTTCACTCTTCCCCGACGTCGAGTCGAGCCGATAATAGGCAACCGGACGGGTCGCGACCACAGCCGTGACGAAATCAACGTCGTCCGCATGTAGCGCGACCGAAAGCAAACTCGCCACCGCCACCATAGTGGCGGCCCATGCTAAGTTCCATTTGCGCTCGATGAGCTTGACAGGCACGTCGTTTCCTCCAGAGGCACGAATAGGCCCACTACATCATGGTCTGTGTTTCGCAGCCTGAGGCGCGAATCCTACGCTTCTCTGGCGTTGGACGCAACCAATTTTATGCCAGAACTGGCCGCAGCGAGATTGGCGAAGAATTACCGCGAAAAGGCAGGCGCTTTCTACCTCCGGGTAGCGCCTACTGCTTTTCTCGCTTTTGCAACTCTGGCGGATGATCACTTTTGGGCTGCGCTTCGAGCAATTCCGGCTTCCAGGTGAAGGCGTTCGCGGGTGCGGATGGGTTTACGCCGAAATCCCACACATAGATGTTCATTCCTTCTTTTCCCATCATCTCGGCGACGGCGTATTCGCCGGGCGCGAGCGGCTCGGTGGGCGTCAGCTTGACCCAGCCTCCGATCATGGCGCTGGAGGTAGCGGCAACGAAACGCTCGTCGGTCTTCGTCTTTCCGTTGACGGCGACCTTGATGGCTCCGGCGACGCGTTTGCCATTCTTGAGCTCGACACGAATGATCTTGAAACTCTCGGCGGGCGCTAGCGGCTGGGACGCATCTGTGGCAGGCTGCGCGATTGCGGGCGCTCCCTGGTTGGCATCGATGTTGATGTAGAACGAAGGAGTGGTGGTGTGCGACTGAACCTTGGCGTGGGACCCGGGGAGTTCGATGGTTTGCTTGGCGCCGGCCAGCGGATTGACCACTGCCCGCAGGATGTTGGACTTGGTGTTCTTATCGATGTCGCCGCCCGACTGCTGCAACTCGGCCAGCTGCGGCTGATTCTCGAAGGTATCGAGGAGGAAGATGCCGCCTTCGTCGGGCAGGTGCAGACGGGGCGCGACCTCGGGGGAGCGGGCTTGCTCGGCTTTGCGCTCGGCCTCGATTTCCTTATCGAGCTCGGCGGCTTCCGGGGCGACGCTGCTGTCCTGGCGGCCTTGTTCGAACTTGTCGGTTGCGTCCCAGTCGATGAGCGACTTCGGGACTTCCTCCCACTCGCCACGTTCGGCGCTGAAATAGCGGACGCGGTCGCCGTGAATCTCATACTTGGTGACGGATTGGTAGGTGCCGTCTTTAAGAATCAGGCGGCGGGCTTGGGTTGGAGCGGGAGCCTGACAAAAGCAGGAGACGGCCAATGCCAGGATGGCCGCTGCGAGAATTATCGTCCTGCCGAGAAAGGATTTCATGTCGCGGATATTATCAATCTTTCGGGGTTCCGGCGCTTCTGAAAGATTGGATGCAGGCAGGTTCGCAGACGACCAAGCCCCGACTTCCAGCTTTCATCCAGTATTGTGCAACCCCGCGGCGATGCCGTTCATGGTGGCGCCGATCGCATAATCGAGGAACGTGTCGAGACGTGAACCGGGAGCGCTGCGCTTGCGGCGCAGCAGGTCAACCTGAATCAGGCTGAGCGGATCGACGTAGGGGTTGCGCAGGCGCACCGAGCGCGAAAGAACAGGATTTGTTTCCAGTAATTCCTGTTGCCGGGTAATGGTGAGAATGAGGCGGCGGGTACGCTCGAATTCCTCACGCAGCATTTCGAAGACGCGATCGCGGAGAGCGGTGTCGGCGACGAGACCGGCGTAGAGGCGGGCGATGGCGAAATCGGCTTTGGCCATCGCGATTTCCACGCTGCGAAGCAGACTGGCAAAGAGCGGGAAACGGCGCAGCATTTCGCGCAGGAATTCGACATTGTTGGCGCTGCGCGCAGCGAAGCGGTCGAAGGCGTAGCCGACTCCGAACCAGGCGGGGACGGCGTGGCGGCTTTGCATCCAGCCAAACACCCAGGGGATGGCGCGCAAATCGTCGAGGTCAAGACGGCGGCTGCGGCTGGCGGTGCGGCGCGCGGGGCGGGAACCGATGCGGGCGTGCTCCAATTCATTCACGGGCGTGGCCTGCTCGAAGTATTCGAGGACTTCGGTATTCTCGGCGATATGTTTGCGGTAAAAGGCAAAAGCATCGGCGGACATCGCTTCCATGGCGTCGTGCCAGCGCTGCTTGGTTTCTGGCGAAACCTGAGCCGGCATGGCGATCGCTTCGAGGCAGGCTGCAATCATGACTTCGAGATTCCACTCGGCTAGCACCGGGTCGGCGTATTTCCAGCTTAGAACTTCGCCTTGCTCGGTGATGCGGATCTCGCCCGAAAAATCGCCGGCGGGCTGAGCGAGAATGGCGGCGTGCGTGGGGCCGCCGCCGCGGCCGACGGTGCCGCCGCGGCCGTGGAACAGACACAGGTGAATCCCGCACTCGCGCGCCACCTCGTGCAAATTGTGTTCCGCCTTATGCAGTTCCCAGGTGCTGGTCAACATGCCTCCATCTTTATTGGAGTCGGAGTAGCCGAGCATCACTTCGTGCTTGCGTCCCCAGGAGTCGAGGAGCGGCTGGTACTCGCGTGACGTCCATACGCGCCGCATCACCGCAGGCGAAGACCGCAACGCGTCAATCGATTCGAACAAGGGCACTGGCATCAGGCCGGGATCGCCGTTGCTGGCGGCGGCAGAGACTCCAGCGAGAGCGGCCAGGCGTACTACGGCAAAGATGTCGTGTTCGGACTGGGTGTTGCTGATGACATATTTGCGGATTGCTTGCGGCGAGTGGGTTTTCTTTAATTCCGCGATGGCGCGGAAGGTTTCGAGAAGTTCGGCCGAAGCCGGAGAAAACGACGGAGAAGCCTGCACACTTTTTCTCGCGGGCTGCTTTTCCGCTGCAGCCAGGTCGGCGAGAGCCTGGGAGTGCACCCGAGCGTGCTGGCGAATGTCGAGCGCGTGCAGGTGGAAGCCGAAGGTTTGCACTTTGCGCAGAAGAGGTGCTACGAGTTCCGCCAAGCGCTGGCCGTGGTTGGCGGCTAGGCTATCGCGAATCAGGCTGAGATCTTCTTCAAATTGCTGGGGCGATTGATAGGCGTGTTCGTGTTTTGACGATTTACGGCTGAAGCGTAAACGCGCGACCAAAAATTCGAGAAATTGACGATAGACCTCGGCGGCGGTGATCTGTTTCCAGGCGGAATATTTTTCGCCTAGTTGCTCATCATATTTTTCAATGCGCCGGGCAAGCGCATCCGAAATTCCGATGCGGCGCGTCGACATGCTCAAATAGCCGATCAAACGTATGGTTTCCGCGATGTAGTGGTCGATGACGACGTGTCGCGCCATGTCGAGTGCCTCGCGTGTGGAAGCGGCTGTGACAAACGGATTGCCGTCGCGGTCGCCGCCAATCCAGGAGCCAAACGAAAGCAGTCCGGGAATTTCAGCGGTTCCGCGGTAAACGTCACGCAAGGATTCGTCGAACTCCGCGTAGAGGTGCGGCAACGTTTCGAAAAGAACCATGGGAAAACAGTCGAGACCCATGTGAATCTCATCACGCACGGTGGGCTTGTTGAGCCGCACCTCGTCGGTCTGCCAGAGCGCGGTGATTTCAGCGAGAATCAGCGATTCGTATTCGCGGGCGTCGGAATCGGACAGCGGCAAACGATCGAGTTGTTCGAGATAGCCCGCGATGCGGCGGCGTTTCAGGCGGACCGTGTGGCGTGTGATTTCGGTGGGGTGGGCGGTGAAGACGGGCGTCACGTGGACCTTGCCGAGCGCTTCGAGCATTTCGCCAGCCGCGATTCCAGCCGACTTCATGCGAACCAGGGTGCCGCGGAAAGCGCCATCCACGGGCGCCTTGCCGGTCTTCTCGCTGGCTGTGCTGGTCAACATACGAGCGGCGCGACGGCGGCGCTTGCGATGGTTGGTCTCAGCCAGGTTGGTGAGTTCGAAATAGATGGCGAACGCTTTGGTAACGCGGTAGGCATCATCTACCGAGAGATTGCCGATGATTTCGTGAGCGCGGATCATCAAAGTGTGATCGCGTTCGATGTCCGAATCCTGGCCTGATCGAGGCCGCTCGCGGTGCTGAATCAGTAACTGGCGCAACTGTTCGACAACATCGAAAAAGCCCTCGCCTTCCTGCTCGACCAGCACGCGGCCGAGAAGGATTCCGAGCGAACGGACATCGCGGCGCAGAGGAAGTTCTTTCGCTGGGTCGGCAGTGTCGGCCGTCAATTCGGCCAGGCGAGCGGTGGGAGCGGTATCGCTCCAGAGGGGAATGTCGGGCATGGAATATTTTAGCGGATGGGGCGACGGGCCGGGGGTGGAGCGGAAGCCAGCGACAGCCACCACACGGCCAACACCAAGATTGCCGCTGCGAGAACTGAGGTTTTGCCGAGGCACGTTCTGCCGAAGAATGACTTCACGACAGGAAACATCATCGGCTGTTCCGTTTCTTTTGAAAATCGATCCAACACGTTCGGCTACGATTCGTAAGATGCCGATTGGAGTAGACTATCTGCCGTGGATCGTATTCGGTCCCATGCAACAGCAGCAGCGAACGGCAGATTGGATGGGCGCGCGATGTCATTTCGTTCTGTTTTTATCGCCGTTGTTATTTCTTTTGGCCTGATCGTCGCGGCATTCTTAATAAACCGTGCCCGACCGGCCGTTGAGACTAGCCAGCCGAGCAGCGCGCTAATAAGTGCCACCGGGAAGTGCGCCGAGTGCCATGCGCGCATACAGTACTCCGTCGTCCACGAATATGAAATGAGCCGGCACGCGCAGAAAGGCGTGAGCTGCCTGGAATGCCATCAGCCGGCTCCTGGCCAGGAAAAGAAAGATCACCATGGCTTTGTCATCGCCTCGGTGCGCCTCACGGCCGGCAATTGCCGTTCCTGTCACGAGCAGATTTATCAGCAGTTTTTGCATAGCCGTCACGCCGCAACTTCCTGGGCTGCAATCTATGGCGAGAAGGGCCTCACTCCCGAGCAAGTGTCATTTTCGGAGACCTATCAGCCGGGTGGGACCAAGCGTCCGCCGCACGCCTTTACACAGATGGAAGGCGCGTCGGCAATGGTTAGCGGGTGCGAGCAATGCCACAGCATCGGCAAACCTAATCCGGACGGCACGATCGGGACCTGCACCAATTGCCACACGCGGCATACAAGCTCTGTCGCCATTGCTCGCCTGCCCAGCACTTGCGGGCAGTGCCACATGGGGCCGGACCACTCCCAGATTGAGATCTATGAGGAGTCGAAACATGGCTTGATGTTTGCCGCCCAGGAAAAACTGCTGAACCTTGATGCCGAACCCAGGCAGTTGACGACGCGCGACATGTTTGTGCCAACCTGCGCCACATGCCATATGAGCGGGATTAACGGCCTTGGCATCACTCACGACCCTTCGGAGCGCTTGTCGTATTACCTGGCGAATGCCATCAGTGAGAAGCGTCCGAACTATGTGCAGGCGCAAGCCAAGATGAAGCAGGTCTGCGCGCAGTGCCACACGCAACCAATTTATGACCGCGTTTACGAACAGGCCGAGAAAGTTGTACAGGCCACGAATCAAAAAGTCTCCGACGCAAAGGCATTGATGGACGGGCTTCGCAGTGAGGGCGCGTTGGCCGGACCTCCGTTCTCGCAGCCCATCGACTTTACCTATTTCGATTTGTGGCACTACGACGGCCGGACTTCGAAGCATGGAGCTTTCATGGGTGGCGCTGATTTTGTGCAGTGGCACGGCAACTACCCCATGTTGCGCAAGACTGTAGAACTACAGGCAATGGCCGCGGAACTGAGAAAAAACCATGCCGCAAGGAAATGACTCCCGATGGCAAAATCCGTGGTTTTTGGTGGAGACATTTGCTCTCGCCAACCTGGGCTTTCTAACGCTTGATATTTTCCTGGCGCATTCCGTGAACGGATTCCGCCGTCCGGTTGAGTATTTACCACTCGTCTTTTCAGCCGCGGCTCCGCTTATTTTGTTGGTTGGCATGGCGATGCGTGGCCGCGCGATCGCCGTTTGGCAAAACCTCGGATACGGCGTCGGATGGGCCGCGATTCTACTCGGGCTGGCGGGTGTCATTCTGCATCTGGAAAGCTCTTTCTTTTACGATCGCACGCTACATAGCCTCACCTACTCCGCACCGTTTGCGGCGCCGCTGGCCTATACCGGCCTTGGTTTTTTGTTGCTGCTCAATCGGATGGTAGAGAGCCAAACCTGGGAGTGGGCGCGGTGGGTTTTGTTTCTTACTCTCGGTGGGTTTTTCGGAAACTTTGTCTTCAGTCTCAGCGATCACGCGAGCAATGGCTTTTTCGATCGGCGGGAGTGGGTGGCGGTTGGCGCCAGCGCCGTGGCAGTCGGCTTCCTTGTGACGCCCTTGCTGACAACGGTATCGCGGCGTTTCTTTGCTCTCTGCGCGGGCGTCCTGATGCTCGAGTCGCTGGTTGGTGTCTGGGGGTTCATCCTCCATGCCCAGCGGAACCTCTACGGACCATCGCCGCATCTGCTGGGGAACTTGGTCTGGGGAGCGCCGTCGATGGCGCCGCTGCTGTTCCCCAATCTAGCGGTGTTGGGAATCATCGCGCTCTGGCAACTCTGGAAGCTGGAACCGAGAGACGTCTGAGTACTGAAAGCCTCCTTTTTTCCACATTCCCTTCCCGAAAAACTTCTGCCATAATTGATCGTGCACCCCAGCCCGCACAATTTTCCAAACAAAATTAAAGCGAGGAAGCGATGTCGGCCAAGTACATTTTTGTAACCGGCGGTGTAGTGTCTTCATTGGGCAAAGGATTGGCGGCGGCTTCAATTGGATGCCTGCTCGAAAGCCGTGGTCTCAAAGTCAACCTGATGAAGTTCGATCCGTATCTGAACGTGGATCCGGGGACGATGTCGCCGTTTCAGCATGGCGAAGTTTTCGTGACCGACGACGGGGCGGAAACCGATCTTGACCTTGGGCACTACGAACGCTTCACCCATGCCAAGCTTTCTCGCGACAATAATTGGACGACCGGGCGTCTCTACGAGCAGATTATCGCCAAGGAGCGGCGCGGCGATTATTTGGGAAAGACGGTGCAGGTGATTCCGCATGTCACGAACGAAATCAAGGCTGCCGCTAAGAAGGTGGCTCAGGATGTGGACGTCGCGCTGATCGAAATTGGCGGGACCGTCGGCGACATCGAGTCTTTGCCGTTCATCGAGGCGATCCGGCAGATGCGTCAGGAACTGGGGCGCGATAACACTTTGTTTGTACACGTGACGCTGGTCCCGTTTATAGCAGCTGCGCAGGAATTGAAGACCAAGCCTACGCAGCACTCGGTTAAGGAGTTGCTTAGCGTGGGAATTCAGCCGGATATTCTCTTGTGCCGCACGGACCGCTTTCTTTCGAAAGACATCAAGTCGAAGATCGCCTTGTTTTGCAACGTCGAAGAAGAAGCGGTGATCACGGCTAAAGACGTGGCTTCCATCTATGAAGTGCCGGTGTGCTTCGCGCATGAAGAAGTGGATACCCTGGTGCTGCGGCGTCTGAAGCTGGAAGCGAAAGATCGCGATCTTTCGAAGTGGAGCGATCTGGTGCACCGGGTCTACAACCCCAAAGATGTGGTTCGGATCGGTATTGTCGGAAAGTACGTGGAGTATGAAGACAGCTACAAGTCACTCAAAGAGGCGCTGGTGCACGGCGCGCTGGCGCATAATCTGAAGCTGGAAGTGAATTGGATCGAGGCCGAAGGGCTGGAAAACGCGGATAAGAACGACACGACCTACGAAGCGCAACTTGAGGAATACGACGGATTGCTGGTGCCGGGGGGATTCGGAAAGCGCGGCATCGAAGGCATGTTGAGGGCGATCCAGTATGCGCGCGAGAAACATGTGCCTTACTTCGGAATCTGTCTGGGGATGCAGACGGCATGCATTGAATATGCGCGCAACGTTTGCGGATTAGCGGATGCGAATTCCAGCGAGTTCGATCCGGCGACTCCGCATCGGGTGATTTACAAGCTGCGCGAATTGCGTGGAGTGGAAGAACTGGGCGGCACGATGCGACTGGGAGCGTGGCCTTGCAAGATTGAGACTGGAACGCTGGCGTACCAGGTGTACGGGCAGACTGAGATCAGCGAGCGCCACCGGCATCGTTACGAGTTCAACCGCGAATACGAAGAGCCTATGGTCGCCGCGGGACTGCGGATTTCCGGCTCGACTCCGGACGGCACTTACGTGGAGATGGTCGAGATTCCGGGGCATCCGTTTTTCATTGGTTGCCAGTTTCATCCGGAATTCAAGTCGAAGCCGCTGGAGCCGCATCCGCTGTTTAAGGCGTTCGTGGGCGCTTCCTACGCACACGGGCAGAAGAAGAAAGTGCAGAAAGACGTGGCCGAGGTGGAGATGTTTTTGCGGCCGGAGAAAGTGGGACGGAGATAGATCGGGTGATCTGACCATCGGGCCATCGGGTGATCGAACGGCACGTTTTCGATCACCCGATCACCCGATCACCCGATGACCCGATGACTTTATCCTTTCAAATCGATAACGTCCGCGTGGGCGCTGGCGATTTGTTTCTGATTGCCGGGCCTTGCGTGATTGAGAGTGAAGAGCACGCCTTGCGCATGGCGGAGATTATCAAGGGCGTAGCCCGTTCGCTGAATTTTCCGTTTATCTTCAAGGCTTCTTACGACAAGGCGAATCGGACTTCGATCCGGAGCTATCGCGGGCCGGGGATGAAGGAAGGCCTGCGCATTCTGCAAAAGGTTAAAGATGAAGTACATATCCCGGTGCTGACCGACGTGCATCAGGTGGCGGACGTTGCGGCGGTGGCCGAGGTGGTGGATGTGCTGCAGATTCCGGCATTTCTCTGCCGGCAGACGGATCTGATTGTGGCGGCGGCGCTGAGCGGGCGTCCGGTGAACATCAAGAAGGGACAGTTCGTTTCGCCGTGGGACATGAAGCACGCTGTCGCCAAGTGCCGCGAAGCTGGAAACAGCCAGGTTTTTGTGACTGAGCGCGGATCGAGTTTCGGCTACAACAATCTGGTTGTGGACATGCGCTCGCTGGCTATCATGCGCAAGTTCGCGCCGGTGGTGTTCGACGCTACGCATTCGGTCCAATTGCCGTCGGCCTCGCATGGCGACGAAGACGAGCCGGCAGTGAGCGGTGGGCAGCCGGAGTTTATCCCAGTGCTTTCGCGGGCGGCGGTGGCGGCGGGAGTGGACGGCGTGTTCATGGAAGTCCACGACAATCCGAAAGAAGCGCGCAGCGATGGCGCCAACGCGCTTGACTCGCGGCATCTGCGCAGCGTGCTGAAGGAATTGCAGGCGGTGAAGAAGGCTCTGGACACGGCGCACACGACGCCGTAAGAGCGCGCACGTGTGCCACGCAGCTGGTTGTGGGTGGATTGCCGGATCGTCCGTTATGGCGCAGGTTCTGATTATCGGATATGGCAATCCTCTGCGGTCCGATGACGGCTTGGGCTGGTACGCGGCGCAGGAATTAGCATCTTGTCTGCAGGACCCCGAGCTTGAGGTGATGGTGCGGCACCAGCTCACGCCCGAACTGGCGGAGGACGCGAGCCGCTTTCAGTTGGTCATTTTCATCGATGCGGCGGCCGACCTTCGGCCGGGAGAACTCCGCTGCCAAAAGATTGCCCGCGGCGGGAAGCGCGAGGGATCAGAAGCGTCCAGTTTTTCGCATTTTCTCACCCCGGCATCTCTGCTTGCCTGGACCGCGGAGTTGTACGGCAAGTTTCCGGATGCTTATTGCATCTCGGTCGGCGGCGAGTCCTTTGCCGAAGGCGAGTCGATCTCCCCTACAGTTAAAGCCGCCTTTCAACCACTGCTGGCGCAGGTCCGCTCGCTGCTTGCGGGGAGATGCTCCTAGAATTCGGGGCGCGCTGGTTCCTACCTTTCCCTTCCGAACAACCGATTTTTATGCGGTCTTTATGAAATGTTTAGCCGACCTTTACGTGTTTTCGGTTGTGATGTGACTTCACCCATGAATGCCACTGGCATGTTGTTGGGGCATTTCGTCATGCACGACTGTCATCGGCAGGATAAACCGGACTCGGACCGGAAAGGAATCGATCTTGAAAACTCAATTGCGCAATGCCTTCACTTCTTCAACTCTTTTGTCGACGTTGGCTTTGACGCTTGCGGTCAGCCAGTCTCCCCGCGGCTACGCACAGGTTCAGTCTCCGGAGGCCCCAGTAAAAGTGGCCGCGCTGCATGAACCGGCGCCGGCCGCTGATGTTCCCGCTAAGGCCGCGACCGTTCCAGAGCCGGCCACGGCTGATATCGAGAAGGAACTGGCGGCCATGAAGGCCCGCATCGAACTGCTCGAAGCGGAGCTGAAAACCAGGACGGTGGTGACCAACGCGACGACGAACGCGGCGCTAGCACCCGTGGTTCCGGCTCCGGCCGCTCCCTCGCCGGCGCCGGCTCAGGCGATGTTGACGCAAGCGGCCGGCGATTCCGCGGCTACCGCGCCCGCTAAACCGGAAAAGATCGCGCCGTTTTCGGATTGGGATTGGACCTGGCTTAACGGCAATCCGCGCAACAAAGACACGGCCTTCGACTCGAAATTCTTCACCCCGGAAATCCGGGCCGATGTTACGTACTCCTACGACTTCAACAAGCCGGTCGACAACTCGATGGGCGGATCGAGCGAACTGTTCCGCTCGAATGAAATCCAACTGGAACAACTGGGCATTGGCGGCGACTTCCACTACGACAACGTGCGTGCCCGCTTCATGACTCAGTTTGGCATGTATTCCACGGCAACGATCCGCAACGACCCCAGCTACTCCAAGGGGCAATGGAACGTCAACGACGCGGATCGCTACCTGGCGGAAGCGTACGGCGGATATCACATTAACGCACTGAACGGCATCAATATCGACGCGGGAATTTTCATGTCGTACATCGGTTTGTTCAGTTATTACAACTTCGATAACTGGGCCTACCAGCCTTCATACGTTTCGTCGAATACGCCGTGGTTTTTCCAGGGCGTGCGGATTCAAGTCTTTCCCACGCCGCATTTGAAGATCGAACCGTGGATCATCAATGGCTGGCAATCGTACGGTTCGTCCAATACGAGGAAGGGACTGGGCGGACAGATCAAGTGGACGCCAAGGCCCTGGGTGAACATCATCTCCAACAATTACGGCATCGGGCACGACGATCTGTACATACAGAATCGCGGCCGCATCCACACCGACGACAGCATCGAGATCAAGTATTACGACAAGCCGGGGCATTTTCTCGACAGGGTTGCGTTCTCGTTTACCGGTGATATGGGTTGCGAATACGGCCCCAGCACGGCCACTTTAGCCGGGGTGAGCTGCCACGGTAACAAGCGGGACCCGCTGGCGCCAGCGAGCGCCAATTTTCCGCAAGGGGGGATCGATCCCAAACAGAGTTTTGTCGGCTGGATGCTTTACAACCGCTTCTTTTTCAAGAAGGATACGCACGGACTCACCATCGGCGGCGGCATGATCAACAATCCGGGACGCTATCTAGTCCTGCTCCCGCCCATCAACGGTGAAACCGCCTCGTCGGCAGCGATCAACGCACCCTATTTCACCGGCAATCCCGGCGATCCGTTCAAGGCCTGGGATATGTCCGTCACTTACGATTACATGCCGAAGCAGTGGCTCACCTTCCGCTGGGAAGCAGACTACCGCCATGCCAACGTGCCGTACTGGTCGGGTCACGGCGGAGTTACGCCTTCGGGCTCGGGCGGAGTGCCATACACCAACAATGGCTCCCCCCAGTTCTTTGCTTGCATGGACGGGAACACGTCGGGGCAATTGACCCTCGCCGGCGCGGAAAATCCTAGCATTGCCGGCAGTTGCGCGAATCAGGGCAGCAGCGTGTGGTTCCCCGATCTGCGCAAAGACGAGATGTTGGTCGACATCGACATCATGGTCAAGTTTTAAGGTCGTCGAACATAACAGCGCGAGAAGCTGCCAATAAAAAAGGGCACCGCCCACGCGGTGCCCCACCTACCAGCAACTTGACTTACTTATTCTCGTTTTGCGATCCGGCGCCAAACTCCTTGCGCTGGATCACGGGACGCGCCGCCCTGGCGGAAGCTACCGCCGGCATGGCCGCTGCCGCTCCGTAACGCTCGAGCAGCACGGGAACCATTGCGCCTTCCGCTTCTTTCACGAAGGTGAGTTTGTTCTCGCCCAGCAGATCGACGCGGATGAAATCTCCCAGCTTCACCTGTCCGGTTGCGACCAGGTTGGCCAGCGGAAACACCAGATGACGCTCGATGGCGCGCTTCAGGTGCCGCGCTCCGTACTTTGGATCGGTGCCTTCAGCGAGCAGGAAGTTCTTCACCTGCGGCGTGCAGTTGAAGACGAACTGATGCGCGCCCGCCGCCATCAGGACGCGTTGCTGCACCATCCCCAGTTCGATTTCGAGGATCTGCTGCAGGTGCTCGGAACGCAGCGTCTTGAAGACGACCACTTTGTCGATGCGGTTCATGAACTCGGGAGCGAACTTGCGTCGCGCCGCGTCCACGGCCGAGCGGTTGATTTTTTCGTCGAGCGAGTTATCGACTTGCACGGCTCTTGGCGCGAAGCCCAGGCCGCCATCCACCAGGCCGCTCATCTCGGCGGCACCGAGGTTCGAGGTCATGATGATGATGCAGCTCGAAAGATCGACGCGGCGATTGTCGCCGAGCGTCAGTGTGGCTTTGTCCAGGATCCCCAGCAGCAACTGCCAGAGCGAGTCGGAAGCCTTCTCGATTTCGTCGAACAGCAGGATCGAGAGCTTCAGCTTCTCGGTGTGCCACTGGTTGAGCGCTTCCTGCGTGAGCAGGGGATGGGTCTCGCGGTGTCCCAGGTATCCCGGAGGCGAGCCGATCAGCTTGGCGATCTCGTGCGAATGCTGGAACTCGGCGCAATCGATCTTGATGCAGGCGCGCGCGTCGCCGAACAGGGCCTCGGCCACGGCTTCCACAACCCGCGTCTTGCCGGAACCGGTCGGCCCCAGGAACAGCAGGTTGCCAACGGGACGGCCCGGCGCATTCAACCCGGCCAGAAACATCTGATAGATTTCCGCGACCTTTTCAATGGCCTGATCCTGCCCCACAATCTTGCGGCGCAGGGCACCTTCAAAGTCACGAGCGTCGTTGCTGCGGCGGTTCGGATCCAGCACGGTTGCCAGGTTGGTTCTCATCGTTTCGGGCCCCTTTTTCCTCTCCGGGATCTGCATGTTGTTCAAGAAAGTGCTCATTTTTGTCACTCTTTGCCGGTCGGGTAAAGTTTCTAATTCCTTACCTGCCTTCCCCTTGTGCAAGCCTTTAGCCATCCTCGATACCCGCCACAGTTCGCGATTTTTCATCGGTTTAGGTGGGCTTAGCAGCCTGCTGTCAGGCCCAGAAAATTACCCACAGCCTCTCTAAGAGCAATAGTTTGCAGACTGCGGGAACTTTCTCTCAGCGCCCCACCACCCCTACGCCCATGTCTGGTAAGCCGTTACCCGCTTGGTCCGACGTAACTGGCAACTCAGGTTACCGCCAGTGCACAATAGAAACAGATTTCCACCCGGAGAACATCATTGTCCCGACTCACGATGGCTAGACTTTCGGCGGCAAAGCTCTTGAGAGCCGCACTCGGGATGCCGAGCGTCTCGATACCGAGTCTTGCCGCTTGCCTGCTGCGGCTGGCCATGTCCAGCTTTCTTCTTTCTCCTCCTGCGGCCGCCGTGCAGAACCCCCACGCTCTTCAGTTGATCCAGGTGAAGAGCGTTGCCAACAAAAAGGCCGAGGCTCCCGCGCCCGTCTCCATTGTCGTGCCTCCCGGTTCCGACCTTTACGTGGCCCAGCGCGGTGACAGCATCCAGTCGGTCGCGCGCAAGTATCTGAAGCGCACAAAATACCTGAGCTCCGCCGAACTGGCCGAAGCCATCCGCGCCGCCAACCAGAATCGCCAGGGAGTCTTTCTGAAATCCGGAGAGCAGATCCTAATCCCCGGAATTCTCGAATCGGCCATTGTAGAGAAATTGGTGCCAGTTGCAAGAGATTTCGAAGTCCGCGCTATTTATCTGACCGGAGTGATGGCGGGCAGCGATCATGGACTGCGCATTATCCGACACTGGCGCGAGGTTGGCGGCAACGCTGTGGTTTTCGATATCAAGGACAGTGATGGCATCGTCAACATCGCCTTTGACCATCCGCTGGCCGGCGGACAGCGCCACTATATTTCCGATCTGCCGAAGTTCATTCACTTCCTGCACTCCGAAAACATGCACGCCATCGCGCGTATTGCCATTTTCCGCGACGAGCATTTGGTCACCAGCCATCCGGAACTGGCGGTAAAGTCGCATAGCACGGGCCAGCCCTGGCGCGAAAATGGCAAGCTGGTCTGGACCGATCCCTCGAACCCCAAGGTTCAGGACTACGACATTGCACTCGCCAAGTTTGTCGCCCAGTCTGGAGTCGATGAGGTGCAGTTCGACTATGTCCGCTTCCCTGCCGAAGGCGACCAGAAGGATGCCTCGTTCAACTTCCAGACCGACAATCCAAAAGAGCAGCGTTCGGAAGTGATCGCGAATTTTCTTGACCGCGCCTATGCCCAGATCCATCCCACAGGCGCGTTGTTCTCGCTCGACGTTTTTGGAGTCATGGCCTGGCAGCGGCCCGTCGATCTGGCACACACCGGGCAGGACATCGTGGCCATGGCGAAGCACTGTGACGTGATTTCGCCCATGATCTATCCATCGCACTTCTTTGGCATGGACGGCATTGCGCACCCCGGCGATGCGCCCGAGCATTTTATTGGCGAGTCCATGGACCGCTTCAAGCTCATCACCAAGGATAGTGGCGTAGTGATTCGGCCGTGGCTGCAGGCGTTCGCCTGGCGCACCAAGACTTACTCGCCCCAGTACGTTGAGATTCAGACCGAGGTCGCGAAACAGAAGGGCGGCATCGGCTTTCTCTTCTGGAACGCCAATAACGATTATTCGAAGCCCTACGCCGCCATGCCGGAAATGCGCGCCGCCAAGAATAAAGACCGCTATTTCCGCGGCGACGAAGTCGGCGGCAAACCCGAGCCGGTTGCAGCCGCTCCGGTCGCATCGTCGGCCGTGACGGTCGCCGCACCTGGCGCAGCCTCTGGCGGCGACAGCGGCCTCCACCCGCAGAAACTCTGGCGCCACTAGGGAAACTACTTCGGAGCGGGCACCGGCCGAAACCAAGCCAGTGGTTCGGCATCACCGAAAACGCGAATCCCGCAAACTCAAAATCTCTGCCTCCCTCATGCAACCACTTGCAGGGTGCACTCCGAATACCACCGCGACGATATCTGTAAGCGTTTGAGGGGACACGCTTTATGGGAAAGCTCCGAGAGCCGGCGTTGGTCGTCAAATTGCATAGTATTGTATGTCTATTCGTTTAGTTGTAATGTTACGTTATTCTGCTTTACAGTCTGAATTCGAGGAGAAGCTCCGATGCCGACTGATCCTTCCACTACCGCTCCCTCCCCTGGGGGAGCCACGTTCTCGCTGGACGCCTGGGCCGTGATCATTGCCCTGGCGCTGGCCCTGGCTGTGAGATTCGATGTTTTTACCAACGTGCCCTGGTAGCGCGCGCAGCGCTGATTCAGGTCTCACTTCTGACGGAGAAACACTATGGCATCCTGGATTTCCCTATCTCGTGCGCGGTCCGAGAATTCCCCGGTGAATGTTCTTCGTGTCGTGCCCGGCATACTGCTCCTGGCCGGGATCGGATACGCGGGTAAGGTTTTAGAGCACTCGCTCAATACTTATGCCAAAGCGCATCATTGGACGTTTCCCAACATCGAGTACGTTCTTTGGGCGATTCTCATCGGGCTGGTTCTATCGAACATCTTGACCATCCCGAAAATCTTTCATGCGGGCATCGCTACCTATGAGTTCTGGCTGAAGCTTGGGATCGTGCTGCTGGGCGCGCGCTTTGTGCTGGCCGATGTGCTAAAGCTGGGAGGCATCAGCCTGGGGCTGGTGGTGGTTGAGATTACGCTTTCTCTGGCCTTGATGACTTTGCTGGGACGACTGTTCAAGCTTAAGCCGAAACTTACATCGCTGCTGGCCATGGGATCCGCGATCTGTGGCGTTTCCGCCATCATTGCCGCCAAGGGAGCGATCGACGCGGACGACGAAGACGCTTCTTTCGCGATGGCCGCGATCCTGGCGCTGGGCGCGCTGGCGCTGTTCACTTTTCCTGCTATCGCTCACGGTCTGCACATGAACGATGTCTCCTACGGCTTGTGGGCGGGGCTGGGAGTCGACAATACCGCCGAGGCAACGGCCGCCGGCGCATTGTATTCCGATGCCGCGGGCAAAGTCGCCGTGCTCGCGAAGACGACGCGGAATGCCATGATTGGATTCGTCGTCCTGGCTTATGCCCTCTACTGGGCGGGACGAGGTCAAGCCGAAGCGGTCACCAACAAAGCTGTGTTCCTATGGAAGAAGTTCCCCAAGTTTGTACTCGGATTTATCCTCATGTCGTTGCTGGTCGGCTTTCACGCGTTTAGCAAAGCCCAAGTCGCCTCGCTCGGGAATCTGTCCAAATGGGCATTCCTGCTGACTTTTGCGGGTGTGGGCCTGCGCACGAATATTCGCGAGATGTCGAAACAAGGGTTGCGTCCGTTCATCGTAGGGGCTCTCGGGGAGGTCCTGATCGCGTGCCTGACACTTGGCTTGGTGGTGGGTGCAAATCGCATCTGGGGCTTATGAGGCGGCAGCCTAAGCCTGGAGCTGGTTACCACTAACCTGCCTGGACCTACAGTTACTCTTACTAAGGGGCCATTGAACCCGTAACATTGTGGCCATATACCTTCCGCGCTCATCTTATCTAACCTTTGTTTGACCTCAGCCGATATTACGGGGACCAGATGAAATCAATCCTCTCGATTATCGTCCTGAGTGTTGCCATGCAGGCACAGACTTTCACGGCGAGCGGTTCCCTGCTCCGCGATGCGCCGCGCCAACGTATTTTCTGGACGGCCGAAAACAAAGTGAACGTCGGCATTTTAGCGGGACTGGTTGCAGCCGACGGCATCACCACGCAGCGCGGTTTGGACCAGGGCCTTCGCGAACTGAACCCGGTCATGCGCCCCTTTGTGACCCGTGGGGCCGGCGGAGAAGCGGCCGGGTCCGCTCTAGGCTTTGGAGCTGCAGTTGGAGCTGTGTATCTATTGCATCGCTGCCACCGCTACAAAGCGGAGCGCATCACGATGCGGCTGATGGTCGCGGGTGAAGCCGGGTTCGTCACCAACAACATCGTTGCCATTCGCTGAGGCAGTTCCCGGTTCTCAGTTCTCAGTTCTCAGTTCTCCGGCCTCCGTCCTCCGTGGCGCCTTGAACACTTTCACCGCTGGGCGCGACACTTCCACGTTATAATTTCAGGTCGGAAGATGAGGATTCTTCGAAACTATTTGAAGAATCCTCAAGTGCTTCCGCGAATCTGTACCGAAGGAGCCGGCATGGCGATTCAGAAAACGGACAAAATCTGGCACAACGGCAAGTTTATCGACTGGGATGACGCCACGCTCCACGTGATGTCGCACGTTGTGCACTACGGCTCTTCGGTGTTTGAGGGTATTCGCTGCTACGCGTTGCCGAGTGGCCCCGCGATTTTCCGCGCCACAGAACACATGCAACGGCTGATCGACTCCGCGCGTATTTATCGCATTGACGTTCCCTTTACGCGCGATGAGATCGTGAACGCCACGATTGAACTGGTGAGACACAACGGGGCGTGGCCCTGTTACATTCGTCCCATCGTCCTCCGCGGGTATGGCGAGGCCGGGGTTAACCCCCTCAACTCGCCCACAGAAGTCTATATTTGCAATTATCCGTGGGGAAAGTACTTGGGGACGGATGCCAGCGAGGGCGTGGACGTCTGCATTTCTTCCTGGACGCGGATCGCGCCGAACACTTTGCCGGCCATGGCCAAGGCGGGCGCGAATTACATGAACTCGCAGCTCATCAAGATGGAAGCCATTGTCAACGGCTACGCCGAAGGCATTGCGCTGGACGTGAACGGCTACGTCAGCGAGGGATCGGGCGAGAATCTGTTTGTCGTCCGCAATGGCTTGCTGCACACGGCTCCGCTAGGCAATTCGGTGCTGCCGGGCATCACGCGCGACTCGGTGTTGCAGATTGCGCGCGACCTTGGGATCAAAATTATTGAGCAGCAGATTCCGCGGGAGTCGCTGTATATAGCCGACGAAGTTTTCTTTACCGGAACGGCGGCGGAGATTACACCGATACGCTCAGTCGACAAGATTGCCGTAGGCAAGGGCAAGATGGGCCCGATGACCAAGGCTCTGCAAGCGGAGTTTTACGGGATTGTGCGCGGCGAGAAGGCAGACCGCTATGAGTGGCTGACACCAGTTCCGGTGGGAGCTAAGCAGCCGGTCGGCGTGTAGATTTGTTTAGGGTTTAGCGGGTCCTTCGACTCCGCACCCCGTCTCGCGAGGGAGGCGGGGAGCTCCGCTCAGCATGACAACTTACTTGCTTTGCCGGTAGGCTTCGATCTCTTTCTTTACGATCTTCAGATCGTTTCCCCACAGATTCGCGGGCTCGATATCGTCAGTGGTATTGGCGTCGAATCCCTCATCGGGCGGGACGAATTCATTGAATTGGTGGATCAGCAAAAAGATGGGATCGAGCTGTTTCGCGTAGCTCATGAAGGCATCGAAGGTGGCGTAGCTGTCGTCTTCTCCGAAACGAAGAGCGTCATCGGCGCAGTAGGGCGGAGAATTTTGATTGGGGCAGCCCCATCCATCCTGCCCAGCCGTGGCGATGGACGCGGTGAAGTTCTCCACTCTGGAACCGGCCTGATAATAGGAAGGATAGTAGGGGCATAACGGCTCGGTGCAGGACGGGTTGAGGCGGTCGACCCAGCTCCAGAAGCCATAGGCAGGACTGATTTCCACCGGGCCGCTGGGCGTGCCCTGGGTGGCCCACAGACCGGGCTGGCTGTCGAGATATCCGGCCATCAGCTTGAAAGTGTATTTGCCCGCAATCTCGGGATGGCGTTGCAAGAATTGCTCGATGCGAAACCATAAGGGATGATCGGCGGGGTTTGGGTCCTGCGCCGCTCCTAGAAAAATGAGCATGAGCGGCTTGCCTTCGTAAACCACGCTCAGGTTCGGATATTGGTGCAGACGCTCGCCAAAGTATTCCACTTCTTTTTCGAATGCGGTCTTGCCGTCTTTGTCCTTGATCAAGACATTGCCGTCGATGCCGCCGAGCAGCGGAATCAGCTTGAGGCGGGTTCCGAGCGCTGACCAGGCTGGATACAGATTGCCGGTATTGTCGCGGATATTCTGGTTGTTAGTGCGAAAAGACGGGGTGCAATTGCGAACATATTTCTTGACGAACCACTCGCTGTTGAAAATACAGCTCACGTTATTGGTCACTTCGCTGATGGCTGCATCAACACCCATGGATTCCAGCCAGGCGACGTGTTGTCGAATAATCGCCGGATCGGCGCTGTCATAGCCACCTCCCACGGCTTGCATGTCCGCCGACTGCAGCAGCGGCATGGCCGAGCTGCCTTGAAAGGTGACAGCTTTGGGACCGAACCAGGCCTCATACTCCATGACCACGACGCGGCTGCTGCTGTCGACAACCAGCGGTCCGGCGGGCGTTGCGGATGAAGCGGCGGCGCACGAGCAGGCAAGCAGAACGGAAAAACCTAGAGCGAGTCTATGAAGATAGGTGTGGCCCAGGAATCGCCGCGCTGCCGCTTGAGACATAAGATATACACCCCAGAGACTATCAATATAACCCTCATTCTAAGAGAAAGTGTCGGTGTCTTGGAATTGAGGTGAAATGCCCGTTTGCGCTTCTTTTTTGCTTGGGCTATAGTGGACCCGCCTGATCGCAGGCGATCCCAGTTGTTACCGTAAACCCCCAGCCTATAAGGAGGACTGCTATGTCCGCTCCCACACCCGAATTTATCCTGGGCTATCGCGCCATGATGGTGGATGGACTGGCCCGAGAAGCTGAAGTTACCAAGAAAGTCTTGGCTGCCGTCCCCGACGGTAAACGAGACTACCGGCCCGATCCCCACGCTCGCACGGCCTGGGAACTGGCTTGGCACATTGGGAGCAGCGACATCCATTTCCTCGACTCGATCGCGGATCTGAAGTTCGACATGTCCGCTTCGGCAAAAGCGGAACAGCCGAAAACGGTTGCGGAACTGGTGCATTGGTACGACAGCAATATGAAACGCGGATTGGAGCGGGTTGGCGCTCTATCGGCCGCGCAGTTGCTAACGCCGGTGCAGTTTTACGTCTTCAACTTCCCGGCGGCGTTCTACCTGGGATTTCTGAACAATCACAGCATTCATCATCGGGGCGAGTTGGCGACGTATCTGCGTCCGATGGGGTCGAAGGTGCCTTCGATCTATGGTGGAAGCTACGACGAGCCATTTCAGGCGGCGGCGTAGGGGCAAGCCGACATTCGGAATTTTCCTGCCTTCTGTGTCTCAAAATCAGCCGCTCCTCACCTCGGGGGAGCGGCTTTTCCGTCCCCAGATCGGCATTCTGCGACCTAATAGTACTGTGACCTCCGTCATCTCGTGTGCGGCTTCGGTTCGGGAGATGATAGAGACCGTAGCTGGAGTCCGCCTGCATGAATGTCGACGACCTGCTCCGTATTGCCATGGAGCGCCGCGCTTCTGACTTGCACCTGAAGGTCGGAAACTATCCTCACTTGCGCATTGATGGCGACCTGCTGCCTTTGACCGACCAGCCCAGGGTGACTGCGGAAGACATGCTGAACATGGCTTTCAGCATGATGTCGGCGCGGCAGAAGCAAAAATTCAAAGAGACTACGGAAATCGATATGGCCTACGGCGTTGCCGGCCTGGGACGGTTCCGTGTGAACGTGTTTCAGCAGCGCGGCAATGTGGGGCTGGTGCTACGCGTGATTCCCACCAAGATCCGGGCGCTGGACGAACTGTTTCTGCCGAAGGTGGTGGAGCAAATCTGCGACATGCCGCGCGGGCTGGTGCTGGTGACCGGGGTAACCGGGTCGGGCAAATCGACGACGCTGGCCGCCATGGTCGACCGCATTAACTCGACCCGGGCCGAACATATCATTACCATCGAAGACCCCATCGAATTTCTGCACCGCGACAAAAAGGGATATGTGAACCAGCGCGAAGTCGAAGTGGATACGCCGACATTTTCGGCGGCGCTGCGAGCTTCCCTGCGTCAGGATCCGGACGTGATTCTGGTGGGCGAAATGCGCGATCTGGAGACGATTGGAACGGCGCTGCACGCGGCCGAGACCGGACACATGGTCTTCTCCACCTTGCACACACTGGATGCGGTGGAAAGCATCAACCGCATCATCGCGATTTTTCCGCCGCCGGAGCAGAAGCAGATACGGCTGCAGTTAGCGGCAGTCTTGCGCGCCATTGTCAGCCAGCGCCTGGTGCGCCGGTCGGACGCCGAGGGCCGAGTGCCCGCGGTCGAAGTGATGGTGACGACGGCTTATATCCGGGAATGCATTCTGGTGCCGGAAAAAACGCGCGCGATTCGCGAGGCGATTTCGGCCGGCACGTCGCAGTACGGCATGCAGACCTTCGATCAGTCGCTCTGGGATTTATTCCAGGCGGGGCTGGTGAATTACGAGACGGCGTTGGAGAGCGCCTCGAACGCGGATGAGTTCAAACTGCGCATGCAGGGGATCGCATCGACCTCGGACATCTCGCGGCAGTCGATGCAGTCGGCGGGTTTTGGACGCTGAGATTAGAGATTGAGTTTGTCCTGCTGAACCGTTGTTGTTTCTGACGTTTGTTCCTCCTGAACCTTGGGCGCGCTCCGGCGCGCCCTTTTTTGTTGTCGGCGCGATATTAGAGTGGCTTTGACATGCGGACGAGATGAACGGGAATCTTGGCGACTTGATCTGCCGGGAAGGGCAAGGTTCCGTTCTCGACGTATCCAAAGCGCTGGTAGTAGGCAGGCAGTTCGCGGCGCACGTTGACGATGGTGAGATCCATGAAGCGGCATCCGGCGGAGCGGCAGTGGTCCTCAGCGGCGGCGATCAGGCGCGCGCCGATTCCGGAGCGTTGGCGCGGCGGGTCGACTGACAGTAACCCGAAGTAACCACGCTCACCACGCACTTCGGTGTAGATACAACCGGCTAGCAGTTCGTCTTCGAACAACAGGAGAAACTTTCCTTTCTGAAGAAGAACGGCCACTTTGTCGGGATTGGTGCGGTCGGCATCAATGAAGAAGCGCTCGGAGCGAAAGGCATCGTTCACCAGGCGCGCGATGGCGGGCGCGTCGGCTGGCTTGGCGAGGCGGAGCTGCGTTAGACCGGGCAACGAGGGCATTTTACTTTAGCGGTAGGGGTGGCGGCTCAGAGCGGGCCGAACGGCGCTCGGTTTGGACTGACGAGGGCGTCGTCGCCATGCAATCTTCGCCATGCGATCTTCGCGGGCGAGGGCGCCCGCGCCACACAGTTAATTGGGCTTGCGGAACTTGCTGTCGGCCAGATAGCGAAGCATGATGGCGTCCGTGGCGCTTTGAAACTGTTGCTCCATTTCGGGGGCCTGTATGGGGACCTCCTGGCGGAGGGTCTGGCGGAATTTCTCGCCCATTTCGGAGTCGCTGGTGACCACCTGCATGTAGAACCAGAGAAAGTGGCGCATCTGATCGAGCGCGGATTTGAGGACCTGGATGGATTCAATCTCCGGCGGATCGGCCAGAGCTTCCATAAGTTCGGGGTCGGTGGGAGCCTGCATGGCGGCGCAGTTGAGTTCGCGCTGGATTACGCGCAGGTCGTCGGTGATGCGCAAAATGCGGAGGTGAATGTCTTCCATGCTTTCGCGGTTCTCACGATCCATAAGGCCCTTTCAGTCCAAACCCAGCTTGCCGATATGTGTGTCCTGACCAAGATCGCATCTCGGAGCGCGCGGCGGAAGGTTCCCCGTGTGCATGAGCTTCGGTAATTGAAGTTACTTTCGGTCGAAAACCGGCTCGGGACGGGCGATTTCAGGCGGTCTTGCGGGTTACTTCCTGGGACAGGTTGAGTCCGGCGGAGCGAATCTCAGGAACCGTGACGATTCGCGTCCCTTGCACCGGCGATTCCACGGCCTCGACCAGCGCGAGAATCAACTGGTCAAGAGTAACCAGACCAAGGCGCAGAGCGGCAGCGCGCGTGAACGGGATCCACTCGGCTAGCTTGTAGAAAGGCAGCAGCGCGTAGGGCCAGCGGTGCCCCGGCCCCAGGACATACCAGGGGCGGAGTATGGTGGAATTGAGATGTCGATCCTGAATCATCTGCTCGCATTCGGAGCGCACGGCGATGTAGTCCTTCATTATCGCCATGGGCGCGGGGTGGGCGACACTGAGATAAATGAAATGATGGATTCCTAGTTCTGCGCAAGCGTCGATGGCCTCACGAGCGGAAACGAGGTCAATCGCGCGAAACGCGGCGGCTTTCGCCGGGGATGGATGGGGGACGCCGACGAGGTGAATGAAAGTATCGGCCGGACGAATCAGTTGGCGGTAGCTGTTGGCTTCGAGCGCGTTGCCGGAGACGACTTCGCACGCGGCGGGCAGCTTCGCTTTCGAACCGGGACGGACCAGCACGCGAACCCGATGTTCGCGCTCGAGAAGAATGGGAATGAGACTGCCGCCGATATAGCCGGTTCCTCCGGCGATGAAAACGCGCCGGGAGGCGGACGACTTGGGCAGGGATTTGACCTTCAGCAAGAGCCGGATATCGGAGATGGATGCAGCCACAGCGTTCGTTCGCTCCCACGGGCTCTTTTGGCGTTGTATGGCCCATAAGAAGTTTAATCCAAGGCAGCGCTGAGTGTGGTACAAACGGTTCGCGATGACATCCACGCAGATGCAAACGAGCCTGCTGCGGGCGATTGGCCGTTGGAGCCTGGCCGCCCTGGCGGTGAATTCGATTATCGGCAGCGGCATCTTTGGGCTGCCCGCCACGGTGGCGGGACTGCTCGGGCGGCGCAGCATTGTGGCCGTGTTGATTGCGGGGGCGGCGATGGCCGTAATTATGGCCTGCTTTGCCGAGGTGGCCTCGCAGTTCTCCGAAGCGGGCGGGCCGTACCTCTATGCGCGCACGGCGTTCGGGCGGATGATGGGGATTCTGGTCGGCTGGATGCTTTACCTGGCGCAGACGGCGGCTCCAGCGGCGAATGCGAATTTGTTTGTGATTTATCTGGCGGAATTCTGGCCGGCAGCCAAGGAACGGTGGCCGCGATTTGTAATCCTCACGTTGCTGGTGGGAGTGCTGGCGCTCATCAACGCTCGGGGCGCGCGGCAGGGCACGGCGGTGAGCAACGTGTTCACGGTGGCGAAAATTCTGCCGCTGCTGATGGTGATATCGGCGGGGGCTGCGGTTATGGTCGTCCATCAGGCCGCCTTCCATCCGATGGCGGGGCCGACGCCGGCCAGCGCGTGGATGAAGGCGATGGTTCTGCTGATCTTCGCCTACGGTGGATTTGAATCGGCGCTGGCGCCCATGAGCGAAGCGAAAAATCCGGGACGGGACGTCGTTTTTGCGCTATTTGTGGCGCTGCTCACCTGCACCGTGATTTACGCGCTGGTGCAGTGGGTGGTGGTGGGAGTGCTGGGGCCGGGCGCGACGACGGATCGTCCGCTGGCGGAAGTGGCGCGCATCGCGATGGGCAATCGCGGAGCGGGGCTGGTGGCGATCGGGGCGCTGGTTTCGGTTTACGGTTATTTGAGTGCAAAACTGCTGGGAATGCCACGGGTGACGTTTGCGCTCGCGAAAAGCGGCGACTTGCCACAGATCTTTGCCGCGGTCGGTCCCAGGTTTCACACGCCGTGGTTTTCGATTCTGTTCTTTGCCGCGGCGGTGTGGGGATTGGCAATCGCCGGAAGTTTTGCCTGGAACGTGACGCTGTCGGTGGTTGCCCGCCTGTTCTACTACGGCGTGGTTTGCGCCGCGCTGATTGCTTTGCGGCGAAAGCAGCCGCTGGCTGCAGGTTTCCGGCTGCCAGGAGGGCAACTGCTGGCCGTTTTAGGAGTTGGGATCGCGATTGCTCTGGCGACGCAGGTGGATTTGAGCAAGTCGCTCATTCTGGCGGCAACGGTGGGAGCGGCTTTGGTGAACTGGATTTGGGCGCGGAGATCGGCCGTTGCGGAGTAGAACAGGCTTCATGGAGGGCTCTTGTTGAGGTTTCGATTTGCTGTTTGGTTCTTTGTAACTTCCGTTTCCTGTTTCGCGCAGCGCGAAGCCGTGCTCCAGCAGATTGATCTGCCGCATCCCTATTACTTCCGCGAAATGTATTTGCCGCAACTGACGACGGGACCAAGCGCGGCGGCCTGGTCGCCGGATTCGCGCACCCTGGTGTACTCCATGGCGGGCTCGCTGTGGCGGCAGGAATTGGGTAGCACAAAAGCGGAGCAGCTTACGGCAGGCCCAGGCTACGACTACCAGCCGGACTGGTCGTCGGACCAGCGTTGGGTGGTGTTTGCG
Organism: uncultured Acidobacteriaceae bacterium; assembly: GCA_963778255.1. GTDB lineage: Bacteria > Acidobacteriota > Terriglobia > Terriglobales > Acidobacteriaceae > Acidiflorens. The sequence goes on along the minus strand of CAVZUP010000177.1, from coordinate 33,709 downwards.
CGCTACGATCACGACGCCATCGAACTGTGGTCGCTGGATTTGCGAAACGGGCAGACGCGGAAGATGACTTCCGGAGGCGCGGTAAATGTGGAGCCACGATTTTCTCCGGATGGGAAGAGGCTGGCGTTTGTATCGACCTCCTACAAGGGTCATTTTCACGTCTTTGTAGGGCAATTCAACGAGGGTTTACTCATGGACGTGCGGCAGCTTACTCCAGAGAACGTTAGTCCGCTGCCCCGTTATTACTACAGTCAGACGGACCATGAGATCAACCCCGTATGGACGCGCGATGGATCGGAGATTCTCTTCATTTCGAACCGCGGGCATATTCATGGCACGGGCGGATTCTGGAAGGTCAAAGCGGAGTCGGGCTCGGCGGCGGCCGAAGGTCAATACAAAGAGATCCATTACGAGGAGACGAACTGGAAGGCTCGTCCGGATTTTTCACCAGACGGCAAGCGTATGGTCTATGCGTCTTATCTCGGACAGAGCTGGCATCAACTGTGGGTTATGCCGGCGGCGGGTGGGGATGCGTTTCCGATTTCCTATGGCGCTTTTGATAACGTGAATCCGCGCTGGTCGCCGGATGGGTCGAAGATCACATTTATTTCCAATCGAAGCGGAAATACTTCGTTGTGGGTGCAGACGATTCCGGGCGGCGAGCAGACGGAGGTCGTCGCGCGCGAACGAAAGTATTTGAAGCCGATGGGGCGCATCTCGCTGCGCGTGGTGGATGCTCAGGGAAATCCAGTAGCGGCACGGGTTTTCGTAACGGGCGCGGATGGGCTAGCGTACGCTCCCGAGAACGCGTGGATGCACGCGGACGATAGCTTCGATCGCTCGGAGCGTCCGTTTGAAGCGCACTACTTCGACACCTCGGGTACGTCTGAAATCACGGTGCCCGCGGGCGATATCGAAGTGGATGTGATGCGAGGATTTGAATATCAGTTTGAGCGGCATAAGGTTCAGGTTAAGACCGATCACACCACGCCACTTGTGGTTCGCATGTCGCCGCTTTTCGTAGCGGATGCAACTTCGAACTGGGTCAGCGGCGACGTTCATGTGCACATGAACTATGCCGGGACCTACCGGAATACTCCATCGCATCTAGTGGAGCAGGCAGCGGCGGAGAATTTGGCGATTGTGGAAGATCTGGTGGTGAACAAGGAACAGCGTATCCCTGACATGGCGTACTTCTCGCCACAAGTCGATCCGGCATCCACCCCCGAGCACTTGCTGTTGCACGGGCAGGAGTTTCACACAAGTTATTGGGGACATCTGGGACTGCTGAACCTGACGCGAAATTTTCTTCTTCCTGGATATGCGGCTTACCCCAATACGGCGGCAGCGAGCCTCTATCCGGCGAATGCAAACGTTGCCGATATGGCGCACCAACAGGGCGCTTTGGTCGGATATGTGCATCCCTTTGACAGCTTTCCAGATCCGGCAAAGGACGCTTCACTTACTTCCGAGTTACCCGTTGACGTTGCGTTGGGCAAGGTGGACTACATCGAGGTGGTTGGTTTTTCGGATCATAAATCAACGGCTGCAGTTTGGTACAAGCTGCTGAATTGCGGCTTTCGGTTGCCGACAGCGGCGGGCACGGATTTCATGGGCAACTACGCGTCGTTGCGTGGACCGGTGGGATTGAATCGCGTGTATGCCGAGGTGCCTGTCGAAGCGCCTGCCGAAGCTCCTGTCGGGCCGCTGAGAATTGGATCGTGGCTCGCCGCGATCAAGGCGGGGCGGACGTTTGCGACCAACGGGCCGTTGCTCCGCTTCTCGCTCGGCGGACAGGCGATTGGCGGCGAGGTGCGCCTGGAGAAGAAGCAGGAGGTACTGTTCACGGCCGAGGTGCATTCGATGGTTCCGGTCGATCATTTGCAAATTGTTTGCAACGGGAGGGTCGTGCAGGATTTCAGCGGCCACAGCGCGGCGCGAATTGAGGGCTCGATCCTGCTGGAGGCTAGCGGATGGTGCGTTTTGCGTGCGTTTAGCGACCGGGCCGAGTATCCGATTCTTGATTTGTATCCTTATGCTACGACCAGTCCGGTGTATGTGAGTGTGGCGGGCGCGCCGGTGCGCAATGCGGCGGACGCGGCTTACTTTGTCGCATGGATCAACCGGCTGATTACGGCGGCGCAAAGTAACACTTCGTGGAACACCGAGGCCGAAAAACAGTCAGTGTTGGCGATGCTGCAGGCAGCCAAAGAGAAGTATGCGGGAATGGAGTAGGCGCGAGCCACGCGGCATATGCTTCCCATCACACAATCGACTGTAGTTTTCGAGAGCGGCGGCAAGCCCATCCGCCTAGACGCCTACGTGCCCGAGTCGGCCGCCGGCTGCCCTGTTCCTGCGGTGATCGCGCTCCACGGCGCTGGCGGCGGCGTGGCTGGCATGGAGCGCTATGCCGCAATGCTGGCGGCTCAGGGATTCGCCGTGTATTTGCTGCATTATTTTGACCGCAGCGGAATTGAATCGGCCGACAAGCCAACCATCATGCGTAATTTCCCGCTGTGGATGAAAACCCTCTGGGACGCAATCAGCTTTGTCGAGACGCAGCCGCCAGTCGACCGCGAGCGCATTGCGCTGCTCGGCTTTTCTCTCGGAGCCTATCTCTCACTCGCCAACTCGGCCATCGACCCGCGCGTGAAAACCGTGGTCGAGTTCTTTGGAGGGATGCCGAAAGAAATGAACCTCTTTATGAGACGTCTCTGTCCAGTGCTCATTCTGCACGGCGAGGACGACAAGACCATTCCGGTCGAGGAAGCTTACCACTTGCAGAAGTTGCTGGAGAAAAAGGGCATCCCCTACGAAATCAAAATCTATCCTGGCGTCGGCCATGGCTTCGACGATGAAACCGTCTGGCGTGACGCCGGTCTGAGAAGCCTGCAATTTCTCCAGAAGCAACTGGCCGTCCCGGATCCCTAAGATTTTCGCGCAGAGACGGCCGCTCTTGCCGAAGGCCGGACCGCGCGTCTTTCGCGGCCTGGGGTAGTCGGCCGTCCAACCACCTGCATTCCTCGAACTTTTTTTGGCCGCTTGCGTATCATAGACAGGAGGAGCGGCCCCATGCTCGCCTTCGTGCTCTGGTGTTTTCTTTTCGTACTGTGCTGGCCGGTAGCCCTGCTGGCGCTGATTCTGTATCCAATCGTGTGGCTGCTGTTGCTGCCATTTCGACTGGTGGGGATTGCGGTCCACGGAGCGCTCGCCCTCGTCTGGGCGGTCGTGATGCTCCCCGCGCGCTTGCTCAGCGCCCCGTTTCGTCTTTCCCGAATTTAGGCTGGACCGCGACCTCCGCACCGTCGGGGATCAAGGTGGTTAGGACGGCAAAGACGAAGACCGTTTGCAGAGTTCCGCGACGGTGGGTAGAAGCTGTCCGATCGCGTCCGTCTTGCGCACGACAGCGTCGGTCAACTTGCGAGTTTCTTCCGGAATCTCGCTTGCCGAAAACATGACGATCAGAATTTCCGGCCGGTGACTCTTGATGGCGGCAGCCACCTCGTGACCATTCATTACGCGCATGTGGTAATCAAGAACCACGGCATCAACCCGAGACATCATCGCCAGGATTAACCCATGTTCCGCAGATAACGCGGTGAGAACGTTGTAGCCCGATCTCTCGAGCAGCGCTCTCTCATATCTCAGGACACCGCTATCATCATCGATGCAGAGAATTGTTCGCTTCGGCGGTCGATACGCTTCACCCATGTAAGCCTCCCGACGCGGGGTAGCCCAGCCGCGCCCTGAAACGGGGGGAAGGGCATCCGTGAGCGTCATCAGACTGAGCTACCCCATACAGTGCGCAACTTGCCTGGACAATCCCAACAACCCTGGAGAAATGCGACTATTCTGCCGGAACACTCTGACCCTGTCTGTTCAAAATTGCACACTTTTGGTTGATCATGGGTTTCCTGAAATGGTCGGTACACCGCAAGCGCGAGTCCGCTCTTGATGATTCGCATTTCGGAAGCTGGGCTTTATTGACTACAACGGAGGGTTGGAAGACCGCAATACACTCTCGGACAGTCGCGCTGCACGACTAAACGCTGCGAACCGAGAACGCTCTACATCGTCTTCAGTTCCGAACTCACCCGCAACTTCGCTTCCGTCGCTCGCTGGACGTCTTCCACCGTCAGCCCCGGAGCGATCTCTTCCAGCAGCAAGCCTTCCGGCGTCACTCGGATGTAGGCCATTTCGGTGACGATTGTGTCCACGACATTCACTCCGGTCAGAGGCAGGGTGCACTTGTTCAGGATCTTTGGCTGGCCGTCCTTGGTGGCATGTTCCATTCCGACGATCACGCGCCGCGCACTGGCAACCAGGTCCATGGCGCCGCCCATGCCTTTGACCATTTTTCCAGGGATCATCCAGTTGGCTAGACTGCCCTGTTCGTCGACTTCCATCGCGCCGAGCACGCTGAGGTCAATGTGGCCTCCACGAATCATGGCGAACGAATCGGCGCTGGAAAAGTAAGCGGTGCCCGCCAGTTCGCTGACTGTTTCCTTGCCCGCGTTAATCAGGTCCGCATCTTCCGTACCGTCGAGCGGGTACGGGCCGATGCCGAGCATGCCGTTTTCGGATTGAAGAATCACATCCATGCCCGGCGGCACATAATTGGCGATCAGGGTCGGCAGGCCGATGCCGAGGTTGACGTAGAATCCGTCGCGCAGTTCGCGGGCTATGCGCTTGACGATGCGCTCGCGTTTGTCCGCGTCTTTGATCGATTTCGGTAAAGTTGACATGTTGTTCTTCTCGGCTGGCGATGTGGAGAAGCGGTTTCCGCTATTCGTCGTTTGCTGTTCGCGGCCAGCGTGATCTTAGCAAAAAGCGAACGACGAATAGCGAACGACGCGCCACCACTATGCGATGGACTTCCTCACCGTCCGTTTTTCTATTCTCTTCTCAAACAGCTCACCCTGAAAAATTCTCTTCACGTACACACTGGGCGTATGCACCAGGTCGGGATCGAGTTCTCCGGGTTCGACCAGATGTTCGACTTCGGCGATCGTGATCTTGGCCGCGGTTGCCATCATGGGATTGAAATTGCGCGCGGTCTTGCGATAGACGAGGTTGCCCCATTTGTCGCCCTTCCAAGCCTTGACAAAGGCGAAATCGGCTTTCAGCGCCAATTCCATGATGTAAGGACGGCCGTCGAATTCCCGTTCTTCCTTGCCGTCAGCGACAATGGTACCCACGCCGGCTGGCGTGAAGAAAGCGGGGATGCCAGCACCCCCGGCGCGTATGCGTTCGGAGAACGTACCCTGCGGAATGAGATCGAGTTGCACCGTGCCGTTCAGCACCATTTGTTCGAGCAGTTTATTTTCGCCGACATAAGTGCCGATGTGCCGGCGAATCTGACCATTGGCCAGCAGCAGTCCCATGCCCGCTCCGTCGACGCCGACGTTGTTGCTGATAGTGAAAAGATTCTTGACACCCTTCTTGGCCAGAGCGCGGATCAGATTCTCCGGCATCCCGCACAGACCGAATCCGCCCACCATAATGGTGGCTCCGTCGAATACGTCCTGGATCGCCTCTTCGGCGCTGGCAACGACTTTGTGCATGGCAGGAGAATTCTATAGGAAATCGGCCCGAGTCGGCACGAAGGAAGCTCTTAGCTCTTGGCTGTTAGCCAAAAGCTAAGAGCTAAGAGCTTTTCTTCGCGTCTCCGAGTCTCCGTGGTGCGTTCTTCCTCAACATATGTGCGCGCTCGAATTCCGCAGCCAGCTCTCGCGAATCAAGGTTTTCGCGGATGTGCGCGAGTCGCTGTTCCAGTTTGTGCAGCGCGTCGGCCAGATTTTTCTTGTTGGTGATGGCGATGTCGCGCCACATCGAATAGGGGCTGCCGGAGATGCGGGTCATCTCGCGCAGGGCTCGTCCGCCAATGTCGAGCACGGGCGCGTCGGGGCCGAATTCGTCGACCAACGTTGCCGCCAGGGCGGTCGAGATCATCTGCGGCAGATGGCTGATCCAGGCGCAGAAGCGGTCGTGATCGGCGGGATCGACAACGGCAATTTTGGCTCCCATCTTTTCCGCGCAGTGGATAAATTCTCCGCATTGTCCGGCGTGAACGTTCTGGCCAGGAAGCGGCGTGAAGAGCCAGGCTGCGCCTTCGAAAAGGTCGGCGTCGGCAAACTCCACGCCAGCGTTTTCCTTGCCCGCCATAGGATGCCCGGCGAGGAATCTCTGACCGGCGTTTCTTCCGAAAGCCTTGACAGCGCGCTGGACGATCTCCGCCTTCGTGCTGCCCACGTCGGTTACCAGCGTCTTGGAGAGCATCACTGGACCAAGGCGGTCGATCAGGTCGAGGATGGGGATTACTGGTGCCGCCAGCACCACCAGATCGCTGCCGCGCACGGCATCGGCGGGATGAGTAGTTCCCTCTTCAATGGCTCCGCAGTCCTGGGCTCGCTTTAAGACTGGCGCGCGATCGCAGCCGATAATTCGCCCGGCAAGATGGCGCTTCTTCAGGGCGAGGCCGAGTGAGCCTCCGATCAAGCCGGTTCCGATAATGGTGACTTGCTTGAAAGGCATGAGTTCGCTAACAGTTTGCCGGAAGTTTACGCGATCTCGCGTCCCACCGCGGGCGCGATCATGCGGAGCTGGTCCATAAGCTTGGCAAACTGTTCCGGGTAGAGCGACTGCGCACCGTCGGAAAGCGCTTTATCCGGCTGGTGGTGAACTTCAATGAGCATGGCATCGGCGCCGGCAGCCGCGGAGGCCAGTGCCATGGGAGCCACTTTGTCGCGGCGTCCGGTACCGTGCGAGGGATCGGCGGTCATGGGCAGATGCGAGAGCTTATGAATGATCGGAATCGCGGAAATATCCATGGTGTTGCGCGTGTAAGTTTCGAACGTGCGGATGCCGCGCTCGCAGAGAATGAGTTCGTAGTTGCCGCCGGCGAGCAGGTATTCGGCGGAGCAGAGCAGTTCTTCGATGGTGGCCGCGATTCCCCGCTTCAGCAGCACGGGCTTGCGAACCTTACCCAGTTCACGCAGCAGATTGAAGTTCTGCATGTTTCGCGCGCCCACCTGAAAGATGTCGACGTAGGGAAGCATGAGCTCGATCTGGGAAATTTCCATGACTTCGCTGATCACGAGCAGCTTGAACTGGTCGCCTGCTTCGCGCAGCAACTTCAGGCCGTCGACGCCGAGGCCCTGGAACGAATAAGGAGAGGACCGAGGCTTGAAGGCGCCGCCGCGCAGAACACGGGCTCCAGCTTTGGCGACCAGTCCGGCGACGGTGAACAGCTGCTCGCGGGATTCGACCGAGCAGGGGCCGGCCATGACTACGATTTTCTTGCCGCCGATTTCGATTCCGTTGGCGAATTTAACCACGGTGCCTTCAGGACGAAAATTGCGTCCCGCCAGCTTGTAGGGCGACGTGATGCGGTGGACTTCCTGCACCCCGGGCAGCATTTCGACTTCGCGGGTGTCAAAATCGTGCGGAACTCCGACGCCGCCGAGAACGGTCTGGCGGGCTCCGGTGGAGCGGTGGACTTCGAAACCGAAGTGAACCAGTTGATCGATTACCTGCTGTATCTGATCTTCACTGGCCGTATCCTGCATTGCAACAATCATGAGTGCGCTCGTTTTGCCCGGCCGGAGCACGCGAACAACGGCGGCGGCGGCGTTCCTGGGTAATTTCTTACTTCCTTAATTCGCCAATCTATTTTCAATCGACCCCGGCTTTCAATCGACCCCGGCTTCGTGGGTTGCGGGCTCGGAACCGGGAGCGATTTCGTTCTTTTGTATGCTGCGCATGACGTCGATGATGCGTTCGTAAATCTGCGCAAGGTCGCGTTCCGCCAAAGGACCAGCGCTGCTGCGGTGCACGTTGGCAATCACCTCGCGCTCGCGGTCGGGCTCGTAAATGGGCGCTCCGGCAGTGCGTTTCAAGCGTCCAATTTCCACCACCGCAGCAGCACGCTCGTTGAGCAGCGCCGCCAGTTTGCAGTCCAGGTCGTCGATTTTCTTGCGCCAGTCGGAAATATCCATAGAGCTTTCAGCCATCGGCTATCAGCCGTCAGTTTAACTGCTATGCGAGACGTTGAAGAAGGAAGGCTCGCAAATTTCAAGTTCATCAGGCTCAATTTATCGAGCACACCGAACTGATAGCTGATGGCTGACAGCTGAAAGCTGATTTACAAATTCTCCCACAGTCGCAGCTTCCCGTCCCGGATTTTGTTCGATGGCATGGACGATGGCGCTGCCAACGACTGCGGCGTCGGCGAATTTTCCGACGGCGGCGAATTGCTCAGGGGTTGAAATTCCGAAGCCCACGGCGACGGGAAGCTTGGTGAAACGGCGGATGCGTTTGACCAGGGCTTGCGCGTCTCCGGTCATCTGCTGGCGCGCCCCGGTGACACCGGTGCGGGAGATGGCGTAAATAAATCCGCTTGAAACCTGGGTAATCAACTTCAGCCGCTGGTCGGTGGAGGTAGGCGCAGCCAAGAAAATAGTCGCGAGATCGTTCTTGCGCGCCTCGCGCAAATACTCTGTGGACTCTTCGACGGGAAGATCGGTGATCAGCGTTCCGTCGATCCCCGCGAACCGTGCCACCTGGCAGAACTTTGCCAAGCCCATCCGCAGGATGGGATTCAGGTAGGAGAAAATCACAAGACCAACGGATTGCGAATGCTCGCGGATTTCGGCGGCAAGCGTGAGCACTTGTTGCAGCGACGTGCCATGTTTGAGCGCCCGCTCGCTGACGCGCTGGATAACCGGGCCATCCGCAAGCGGATCGCTGAACGGCACCCCGAGCTCAATCACGCTCGCACCCGCGTCAATGGCGGCGAGGATGACCTCGCGCGTGGTGGCCAGGTCGGGGTCACCGCAGGTTAAGTAGGCGATGAGGGCGGGCTTATTTTCAAAATGAAAAGGCATGAAGGCTCAATAGAAACTATCTCACAAATCCCGCTTCAATAGCGGCGGGTGCCTCCATGTACGCATTCCGGCGACTCCTGCGATTTTGCGTAGTATATACATTGGATATCATTGTGCTGTCGTGGCTCTGCCGGCGAATAGCGGATACCCAGCGCGCCGAACAGCTTATAGCCTGTAACTTCGGAGCATGTTAATCAATTTAGAAACGTATATACATTTGTGTAGTTTTGCGTTATTATGACCCTACAAGTCAGTGGATTTGATTGGGACGATGGCAATCGGGCCAAATGCCAAAAACACGGGGTGTTGATCGCGGAGATCGAGGCCTTGTTTGTGCACGACCCTCGCATCGCGCCCGACCCAAAGCACTCGACGGAAGAAGATCGTTTGATTGCGGTGGGGGAAACCGGCACAGGGAGGCCGCTGTTTGTGGCGTTCACGATACGCACAAAAGGAGGTCGCCGTCTGGTCCGACCAGTGACCGCCCGGTATATGCACGCGAGGGAGATTGCAGCTTATGAAAAAGAAAGTGCCACGCCTAAGAAGCGATGAGCAGGCCGAGGCGTTTCTAGCCCAGGACCTCTCCAAACTCGATTTCTCACAGTTCAAGCCGGCGCATTTTGAATTCGAGAAAAAGGACGAGCAGATCAACATGCGCGTGCCCAAGCCGTTGCTCGCGGCCGTGAAGGCTCGCGCAAAAGCGCGTGGTATCCCTTATACGCGGTTCATTCGGGAGACGCTGGAGCAGGCAGTCACGGCGGTGAAGTAGCGTGGGAACGCGGGGAGCATTGGAACTGGCCCGTATTCGGTATTAATCTTCTCCAAACTTGTCCCGATCATCCATTCATCTAACGTCTGGTCATCATGTTTCTGTTTACCATTAACGTCGAAAATCTCCTTAAGCTTGTGACCCTGCAAGAATCGCAAGTTTGGGTTTTTAAGAATTTTTCCGCATCCGCACCCACAAGTTTTACTTTCATTCTTCGCAGATTTTTCGTTCATGAGTAGATTCTCCTTGCGCACATCTGTGATCACTTCCGGCAACGGTAGTGTAATGTGCGGGATCGGCTCCGAATTCGTGGTCTTGCTGGTATGCATAACATGCATACTTTCGATACAAACTACCCATCCAGTTTCAAATTCTCCCGCAAAATCCCCACATCCTTGTCTCCGCGCCCGGAGATGTTGACGATCACCACTTCCGACTTCTTCATCTTCGGAGCGCGCTTGATCACTTCCGCGACGGCGTGTGCGGATTCCAGCGCCGGAATGATTCCCTCTGTCCGAGCCAGTAGCATGGTCGCCTCAAGCGCTTCCGCATCCGACGCCGGAACGTATTCGGCTCGTCCGGTGTCTTTCAGCATGGCGTGCTCAGGGCCGATGGACGGGTAATCCAGCCCGGCGGAAACCGAATGCGTCAACGCAATCTGCCCGGACTTATCCTGCAGCACGTAAGAATAGGTCCCTTGCAGAACTCCCGGCGAGCCGCCGCGGAAACGCGCAGCATGTTCACCCAAAGCCGAGCCGCGTCCGCCGGCCTCGACTCCAATCAGTTTGACCTTCTTGTCTTTCAGAAAGTCGTAGAAAATGCCGATAGAGTTCGACCCTCCGCCGACGCAAGCAATAATGGCCGCAGGAAGTTTGCCCTCGGCCTTTTGAATCTGGGCGCGCGCTTCGCGTCCAATCACGCGATGGAAGTCGCGCACCATGGTCGGATAAGGATGCGCTCCGAGCACGCTGCCGAGCAGGTAATGCGTGGTGCGAACATTGGTGACCCAGTCGCGCATGGCTTCGTTGATGGCGTCTTTTAACGTGCGCGAGCCGGAATCGACGCCGCGAACTTCGGCACCGAGCAGCCTCATGCGGAAGACGTTGAGTTCCTGGCGGCGCATGTCTTCCGTGCCCATATAAACGACGCATTCGAAGCCGAGCAACGCGCAAACGGTGGCCGTGGCTACTCCGTGCTGACCGGCTCCGGTTTCGGCGATCACGCGGTGCTTGCCCATGCGTTCGACCAGCAATCCCTGGCCCAGGCAATTGTTGATTTTGTGCGCGCCGGTGTGGAGCAGGTCTTCGCGCTTGAGATAAATCTTCGCGCCGCCGAGTTTGGCAGTCAGACGCCGGGCGAAAAACAACGGCGTAGGACGTCCCGCATATGTCTTGAGCAGCACGTCGAGTCGCTGCTGAAACTTCGGATCGCGCTTGGCTTTTTCGTACTCGCGCTCCAGTTCTTCGAGCGCAGCCATCAGCGTTTCCGGAACGTAGCGTCCGCCGTAGGCGCCAAAACGCCCGGCGGTGGCGGCTTTTCCGGTTGCTTGTTTGCGGGCTTTTTTTATAACGGTCGCTGTCGCCATCCCTAACTTACCTCTTCCATGGCCCGCACGGCTTGGATAAAGGCGCGGACTTTTCTGGGATCTTTTTTGCCGGGCTCGCGTTCGACACCGGTCGAAACATCCACACCCCACGGGTGAAGAAGGTGGATCGCCTCCTGCACATTGCCGGGATGCAGGCCGCCTGCGACGATCAGCTTGCTGATGCTATTGATGATTCCGGCCCAGGGCTGCACGCGCTCCCAGTCGAAAGTCTGTCCGGTGCCGCCGCGTTTTTCGGCGGTCGAGGAATCGAGCAGCACACCTGAAACCACGCCGGGGCGAAAGCCGTGGGTTTCGAGAAACAAGTCGCCATTTTCGGCTACGTGGATCTTGTGCACGCGCTTGCCTTTGTAGGCTTCGTCGGGCTCTACCAATCCGGCCGCAACCGGATCCCAGCCCACGGTTTGCTCAGCCGGCGCGTCGAACATTTTCGCGGGCCAGGCGCGGAAGATCGCCGGACGCGATCCGTTGGCGAGTTTCTGGAAAAGTGCGCGGCTGAAGTCCGTGCTCTCATCGCCACTCAACTGCACGGCGGTTAGACCTACCTCTTTGGCGGCGTCGCAGACTTCTTCGACGGCCCGGTTGACGAAAACGCCGACCTTCTCGATTGACCGCGGTAGTTTGGCGGCGATCGAGCGCGCAGCGTCTACCGTAATGTGGCGCGGGCTCTCCGGAGCAAAAACGAAGCCTAAGGCGTTCGCGCCCGCATCGGCCGAGGCGAGCGCGTCGTCGAGATTCGTGATGCCGCAGATTTTGATCCAAGTCATAAGAACAGCTGTCAGCTCTCAGCCGTCAGCTTTCAGTGAAACCAACTACCCTGTGACCACTGTTTTTGCTTCGTCCAACAACTTTGCCAGGGCTTCGCCTGGGTGCTCAACTTTCATTAAGGATTCGCCGATCAGGAAGGCTTCGTAGCCAGCGGCTTGCAGACGCGCCAAATTCTGGCCGGAGTGAATTCCGCTCTCGGCTACGCGGACGCAAGTTGCGGGCATTTTTTCCACTAGCCGGAATGCGGTTTCCAGGTTGACCTCAAAGGTGCGCAGATTACGGCTGTTGATGCCGATCATGTCGCAGCCGGCATCGATGGCGCGTTGCAGTTCCAGTTCATCGTGCGCTTCGCATAAAACGTCCAGACCCTGTAAGCGGGCGCTTCCGGCTAACGTCACCAGTTCTTTTTGATCGAGAGCGGCGACGATCAATAGGATGGCATCGGCGCGGTTGGCCCGGGCTTCCACAATCTGGAATTCATCGACGATGAAATCCTTGCGCAAGCACGGCAGAGAGCCGCTGGCCGAGGCTTCGCGCAGATAGTTGAGCGAGCCCTGGAAAAATTCTTCGTCGGTCAACACCGAAAGGGCGGCGGCGCCGGCTTGTTCGAGATCGCGCGCCAGGTCGGCCGGTCTAAAATCGGCACGGATCAAGCCTTTCGAGGGCGAGGCCTTCTTCAGTTCTGCAATAACCGCAATTCCCTCATGTGCGACCCGGCGCAGCCGATTCCGAAATCCGCGCGGGGTGTGCGCGGCGGCGGCGTTTTCCAGTGCGCGCAAGTCGGAACCCTTCCGGCGGAGCGGCAGGCGCTGACGCGTGGCGGCCACAATGGAGTCCAGAGAAGCGAGCATGACGAAGTTTAATTATACGGAAGCCGCCCGATTCCGGCGGGACTGCGAGACCCAGGCCGCGCCCAGCGCACGATCTCCATGCTTGTGATAGCCATCATTGACCTTGCTTCTGGCGAGGTGCTATAAACGAGTGCTTTGTGCCGAGGTGTGCAGTCCAACGATGGGATTGCATGCGGTGGTGCAAGGTTCCGACGCGGCCAAATCGGCAATCTTCTTTTTATTATGCCTGGCGGTGGAAGCGTGTTCGGAGCGTGCGGGGAACTCCGGCGGCGAAATGTACCGGAACAAAATCGCACGTCATAGCCCCTGAATAGGATCTCTAGGAGGATTTCGATGCGCACTTGGAACGCCAATCTTGCGTCCTTGGGACGCCGGTTTGCGAAGATTTCAGCTCTTCTCGCAACTCTGCTGCTGACTGCCGGCTCCGCGCTGGCGCAACCCGCCGAAGAAACTGGTGGTGAGGCTGCCTTGAAACTCCCCGACCTTTCCTCGGTTTCGTTCCTCGGGATCGACGGGCACCGCCTGCTGATGATCGGGCTGCTGTTCTGCGTCTTCGGCCTGGGCTTTGGCATGGCCATTTTCATGCGCCTGAAGAATCTGCCGGTGCACCGCTCCATGCGCGAGATTTCGGAGCTGATTTACGAGACCTGCAAGACCTACCTGGTCACGCAGGGCAAGTTCCTGATGCTGCTGTGGGCCTTCATTGCCGCCATCATCGTTCTCTACTTTGGCGTGCTGCGGCATTTCGAAATTCCCCGCGTAGCCATCATCCTGATCTTCAGTCTGGTCGGCATCGCGGGCAGCTACGGCGTGGCGTGGTTCGGCATTCGCGTCAACACCTTCGCCAATTCGCGGACGGCGTTCGCTTCCCTGCCCGGCAAGCCTTATCCCGTTTATCAGATTCCGCTCGAAGCCGGAATGTCGATCGGCATGATGCTGATTTCGGTCGAATTGCTGATCATGCTGTTCATCCTGCTGTTTGTGCCGGGCGACTATGCCGGCCCGTGCTTCATCGGATTCGCCATCGGCGAATCGCTGGGCGCGGCGGCGCTGCGTATCGCGGGCGGCATCTTCACCAAGATTGCCGACATCGGCGCCGACCTGATGAAGATCGTCTTCAAGATTAAAGAAGACGATGCCCGCAACCCTGGCGTCATTGCGGACTGCACCGGCGACAATGCCGGCGACTCGGTGGGGCCGTCCGCCGATGGCTTTGAAACCTATGGCGTGACCGGCGTCGCGCTGATCACCTTTATTCTGCTCGGAGTGAAGGAACCGTCCGTTCAAGTGCAATTGCTGGTATGGATCTTCGTGATGCGTATCATGATGCTGGTATCCAGCGCCTTGGCATACTTCATCAATGGCGCCATCGCGAAAGCGAAGTACGGCCATGCCGACAAGATGAATTTCGAGCATCCGCTGACTTCGCTAGTCTGGCTTACTTCGATTGTTTCGATCATTGCCACCTACTTTATTTCGTACCTCATTATTCCCAACCTCGGCGGTGACGTGTCGCAGTGGTGGAAGCTGGCCTCGATCATCTCCTGCGGAACGCTCGCGGGAGCGCTGATTCCTGAACTGGTCAAGGCCTTCACCTCGGTCGAATCGCGTCATGTGAACGAAGTCGTAACCTCGGCGAAAGAAGGCGGCGCATCGCTCGGCATCCTCTCGGGACTGGTCGCCGGAAACTTCTCCGCGTATTGGCTGGGTCTGGCCATGGTAGGTCTGATGTCGGTTGCCTATTTCTTCAGCGGAATGGGTCTGGCCGCGGCAGCGACCATGATTGCTGCGCCAGTATTCGCTTTCGGCCTGGTGGCCTTTGGCTTCCTCGGCATGGGGCCGGTGACCATCGCGGTCGACTCCTACGGGCCGGTTACCGACAACGCGCAATCCGTCTATGAACTTTCGATGATCGAGCAGGTACCCAACATCAAGGCGGAGCTCAAGAAAGACTTCAACGTCGACGTAAACTTTGAGCGCTCCAAGGACTTGCTCGAAGAAAATGACGGCGCGGGCAATACTTTCAAAGCGACCGCCAAGCCTGTCCTGATTGGAACCGCCGTGGTCGGCGCAACTACGATGATCTTCTCCATCATCATGGCGCTGACCAGTGGGCTGACCACGAATGTGGAAAAGCTTTCGCTACTGCACGCTCCATTTTTCCTCGGCCTGATTACCGGCGGCGCCATGATCTATTGGTTCACGGGCGCATCCATGCAGGCCGTAACCACCGGCGCCTACCGCGCGGTCGAATTCATCAAGGCCAACATCAAACTCGAAGGCTCGGAAAAGGCATCGGTCTCCGACAGCAAGAAGGTCGTTGAAATCTGCACTAAGTATGCGCAGAAGGGCATGTTCAACATCTTTCTTGCCGTGTTCTTCGGAACCCTGACGTTCGCCTTCGTCGAGCCGTTCTTCTTTATCGGCTACCTGATCTCGATTGCGATCTTCGGTCTCTACCAGGCCATCTTCATGGCCAACGCCGGCGCCGCATGGGACAACGCCAAGAAGATCGTCGAAACCAAACTGAAGCAGAAAGGCACGCCACTGCATGACGCCACGGTGGTTGGTGACACGGTGGGCGATCCTTTCAAAGACACGTCTTCGGTGGCCATGAACCCGGTCATCAAATTCACCACGCTCTTCGGACTGCTGGCGGTCGAGTTGGCCGTCTCGCTGACCCGCGACCAGGGCACCGGACTAACCCACATCCTGGCACTCTGCTTCTTCGCGGTTTCGGTCTTTTTCGTCTACCGGTCGTTCTACGGAATGCGAATCAGTTCGGAGTAAGCGCGTTTTGCTGTCATTGGCGGAACCCACTCATCGCGTAGTGCGTGGTGAGTGGGTTTCGACCGCTTATCTGGCGCCAAATCGACGGTGTACTCAGACACTCCGCAGACTGCGAGGATGTCAAATCAGGCTGAGGCAAAGTCTTTTTGCAGCCGGACCGGGAACGGTCTGATTTTCGGCAGCCTGTTCTTCTGAGCCTTCCAAAGGTCGTAATTGAGCTGCATCTTCAGCCAAAACTCGGCAGACGTGTACGGCATCGCCTTGGCCAGTCGCACGCCCATTTCCGCTGAAATGCCGGCGCGGCCGTTGAGTATTCGGGAGAGATTTGGCCGCGTTACACCGAGGCGCTGGGCGGCTTCCTTCACCGTCATGTCGCCCAGGTAATCCTTCAAAACTTCGCCGGGATGGCAGGGATTAAAAATCATTCTTAGCTCCTAGTGATAATCCTGGTAATCAATGAGGATCGCGTCCTCGCCCTCGAACCGAAACGTAAGCCGCCAGTTCCCGCTCACCCGCACGGCCCAGTGCCCCTCCAGTTCGCCCTTGAGCGGGTGCAGGCCGTAGCCGGGAGCATTCATGTTGGCCGGGCAGGTGGCTGCATCCAAAGCGGAGAGAAGCCTCCTGAGCCGGTTTGCGTGTTCTGGCTGAATACCAGCCTTCGAGCCGCTTTCGGCAAATTGCTTGACGCCTTTATGCCGATAGCTCTTCAACATGTGTAAAGTGTATCAATACACAATACTGCCGATCAAGGGAAATCCGCGGCGGGCGGTTCTGGTCACCACTAAGAATGGAACGTACTATCCTTCGTGCGGGAGTCGAACGGTGTCGGCAGTTAGGCAGGCCGGGTGCCCCATCCTTGCGCGTTCTGTGCGCAAGGGTGGGATTCCACGCAGCGTCCCTCTTGGGATTTTGCAGGCTTTGCCCGACAGGGTGTCGGCGGTGCTCTCCGACCGACGACGTTGCCCTGCGGCTCCTCCCTGGCCTGGCGTTTTTCAAGATTGATTTCTTGCTCGGGATTGAAATGGGCTCCCAAGTCCGCCCACCAGAACTCCGGCCCACTTACGAAAAAAATCCTCCAACCAGGCGAACCTAAAGTCCTGATTCCAATGGACCGCTCCAGGCAGAGGCGCATCCTCCATCCCACATCAGAAAACCACACACCAGAAAACGCAAAAAAGTCCCCTTCGCCCCGGCCATCCTTAAAAAATTTATTTTCAGGCGAACAAACGGAGAATTTCTTAGACGCCCGGCGATGCTGGAAATGTGACGAGAAAACGTCTCGAAAAACGGCGCACAGGTGGTTTGGGCGGACAGGAGTGTCCGCCCTACTCGCAACACGAGCCTACAGCTGGCTCATTTTTGCCAGGAATTCGCTGTTGCTTCCCGCCTTGGCCAGACGCTCGATCAGCAGTTCCATAGCCTCAACCGGAGACAGCGGGTTCAGCACCTTGCGCAGCACCCAGATGCGCTGCAAGTCTTCTTTTGGAATCAGCAGCTCTTCCTTGCGCGTGCCCGAGCGCTGAATGTCGATGGCCGGGAACGTCCGCTTGTCGACCAGTTTGCGGTCGAGGATGATTTCCGAATTGCCGGTGCCTTTGAATTCTTCGAAGATCACGTCATCCATGCGCGAACCGGTATCGATCAGCGCGGTGGCGATGATGGTGAGCGAGCCGCCTTCTTCGATGTTGCGGGCTGATCCGAAGAAGCGTTTCGGACGCTGCAAGGCGTTCGAGTCGACGCCGCCCGAGAGCACTTTGCCCGAAGGCGGAACGATGGTGTTATAGGCGCGGGCGAGACGCGTAATCGAATCGAGCAGGATGACGACGTCGCGCTTGTGCTCGACCAGTCTCTTCGCCTTTTCGATCACCATTTCCGCAACCTGCACGTGGCGGGCGGCGGGCTCGTCGAAGGTCGAAGAGATGACTTCGCCCTTGACCGAGCGTTGCATGTCGGTAACTTCTTCCGGGCGCTCATCGATCAGCAGCACCATCAACACGACTTCCGGATGATTGGTGGTAATCGAGTTGGCCACGTTCTGCAGCAGCATGGTCTTGCCGGCGCGCGGCGGAGAAACGATCAGTCCGCGCTGTCCTTTGCCGAGTGGCGTGAGCAGGTCCATGACTCGGGCGCTGATGTTCTCGCGCACGGTTTCGAGCTTCAACCGCTCCTGCGGATAGAGCGGCGTCAGGTTATCGAACAGAATCTTGTTGCGGGCTTCGTCGGGCGACTCGAAATTGACCGCCTCGATCTTGACCAGCGCAAAATATTTCTCGCCCTCATGCGGCGGACGTACCTGGCCGCTGATGGTGTCGCCGGTTTTCAGGTCGAACTTGCGGATCTGCGACGGCGACACATAAATGTCGTCCGGCCCGGGCAGGTAGTTGTAGTCGGGCGAGCGCAGGAAGCCGTAGCCGTCAGGGAGGATCTCCAACACACCTTCGGCGAAGATGTGTCCTTCTTTTTCACTTTGCGCCTGCAGGATCTTGAAGATGAGGTCCTGTTTGCGGAGTCCGCTGGCGCCCGGCAGATCCAAGGATCGGGCGATCTTGGTCAGCTCGGTAATGTTTTTTTCTTTCAGTTCGGCAATGGTCATATATACCTACGTGGATTATTTTCTTCGGGAGGGATTGTCTTTTTCTCTCGCGGGGCTGGGTTGCTTTGCCGCCGTGCGGGCACACGGCGGAGCTGCTTAGGCAGCTCGCCGTTGTGCTTCGGCAAAGTTCTCGGGTTCACTCAGGATGTCATGACGTTCCGCATCGGCGATCTTGTCAAACACGTCATTCATGGTTTCCTGAATGCGGGTATTCGGCCTATGAAATTTGCGTGTTGCCTTCGAGGCAAGCTGGCAAAGCATATACCGGTTCCGCAAAGTATGTAGAGCGTCAAAAACGCGATCAGAACGCATGTTCGGTCTTTCTCCTTCAAAAAGAATAATTTAGGCTACGATCCCATCGCCCGCCCCATGGAAATGACGGCATGGCGGTCGATTTCGGTCAGCTGAGCTGCAATCCGGGCCAAGTTCAACGGGATTTGCCAGAATTACCCAAATAGATGCCCCGCCCAACCCGAAAGTTGCTCAATTCTCAAGGAGTTCCACAACGCGGGCGGAGGTTCCTAAGGACCGGCAGAAGCTGCTTCTCTGTCCTGAGAACGCCTAAGTATAACAAACCGCTGGGGAAGGTCAAGAACAATTTGCAGCTGAATTTGCCTGCCGTGAGTGACTACTCTGGCACGCTAATCACAGGCTCTGGAAAAATGCGAACCTTCCCGCAGCTAATCCGCAGCCTATTTCAGCGCGTTCAGCCTGGTCCCCAGGCGGGACTTGTAGCGCGAGGCTGTGTTTTCGTGCAAAACGCCCTTCTGGATTGCCTTGTCGAGCGCCGACACGGTCTCGCGATAGGTCTGGCCAGCGGCGGCCTTGTCGCCTTTTTCCAGGCTCTCGCGCATGCTCCGCAGGGCGGTGCGCAGTTGCGACGAATTGGCCCGGTTGCGGGCGGTTCGCTTCTCGGTTTGACGGGCGCGCTTCAGCGCCGAAAAATGATTTGCCATGCGGCTTGATTACCTTTGTTGTCCTAGTTTGCGCTAGGAGGATATTCCGGTGGGAACCGAAGGTTTATTCTACGGGAGCAAGTCACGTTGGGTCAAATAGATATGAATTCGCCCGCAAGTCCAATGGAACGGCTGAAGGTTTTGATCAATTCTTCCACCCCCATCGTCGTGATGGAGACGGTTGAGGAGGTACGCGCGCTTACGCTGGTGCGCGCGGCTTGTTCGGAGCTGAGTTTAGCGGTCTTCGAATGGACCATCGCCGACGGGCTGGTTCGATCCGGCAGTGGAGCCCCTGTCCAGCAGCCGTTTCAGACCCGCGCAATCCCGCAAGGCAACAGCGAGGCCGATCGGTTAGCGCGCGCCGTGCTTTCATCGGTCGATACCGGTGCCGGTCCGAAAACGGCCATGTACAACACCGCCGACCCGGTGCAAGCCCTGGCCAACCTCGAGACCATGACCATCGAGGCTGTCTTCGTGCTCAAGGATTTCCATCGCCACATGGAGAACCCGGTCGTGGTACGCCGGCTGCGCGACGTGGGGCAGAAGTTTTCCGCCAACCGCAGAACTCTTGTGCTGACCGCGCCCGCCATTGAGATGCCGCCCGAGTTGGCGAGCCTGGTCGAGTTCCTCGATCTGCCACTGCCCGACCACGACCGGCTGCGCGAGATAATCCGCGAAACTTACACCCGTATGGCGGGCACCCACACCCTGAAGCTCCAGCTCGACTCGGGCGGCGTGGACGCGATGGCCGACAACCTGCGCGGTCTGACTGAAGAAGCTGCCGAACGCGCCATCTCGCAGACCATAGTCGGACGCCTGGCGCTTTCGCCCGACTGCGTCACCGATGTGCTCGAAGCCAAGAAGGCTTTGCTGAAGCGCTCGGAAATGCTCGAGTTCATCGACTCGACCGACAACATGGCGAGCGTGGGCGGACTCGACAATCTGAAGCGCTGGCTGGAGCAGCGCCGTGGCGCATGGGACGACCACGCCCGCCAGTTCGGCCTCGATCCGCCCAAGGGCGTGATCATTCTGGGAGTTCAAGGCTGCGGCAAGAGTCTGTGCGCCAGAGCCGTTGCCGGAGAATGGAAACTCCCGCTGGTGAAGTTCGATACCGCCGCCGTCTACGACAAATTCATCGGCGAAACGGAAAAGCGCATTCAGAAAGTGTTTCGCGTAGCCGAAGGCCTCGCGCCCTGCGTGTTATGGATCGACGAACTGGAAAAAGTCTTCGCCGGAAGCGGCCCCGACTCGGCCTCCGCCGACGCGGGCGTTTCGTCGCGGCTGCTGGCGTCGTTTCTCTCGTGGATGCAGGAGCGCAAGCCCGCCGTCTTCGTAGCCGCCACGTGCAACAACGTTACCGTGCTGCCTCCCGAGCTGATCCGCAAGGGCCGCTTCGACGAACTTTTTTTCGTCGACCTGCCGAGTGTGGAGGAGCGCAAGCAGGTGTTCTCCATCCAATTGACGAAGCGCAAACGCGACCCCGCCAACTACGATCTGGACCGAGTGGCAGCGGCGGCCAAGGGCTTTTCTGGCGCGGAAATTGAGTCGGCTGTACAGACGGCGCTCTACGCCGCTTTTGCTCGCAAGCAGGAACTAAGCACTGAAGACCTGCTTATCGCGCTTTCGTCTACGGTGCCGCTTTCGATTACGCGGGCGGAGGAGATTGCGGAGTTGCGGGCTTGGGCTAAGGATCGCGCGGTGTGGGCGTCGGCTACGGAGACACGAGGCAAAGGGCTCTAATCCTCCTGCCATTGACTCCCCCGCCCGCCCGCGCTACGCTGAAATCAAATGGTTGTTAACCGCCCCGTCGTTGGGGTGCGCAATCCGGTTTGCTCCACTTCCATATCCAGTTTTTTGCGTGCAAAAACTGCCGGCACGGGTTCCGCATATACAGGCGGCAAACTACGTCCCGGCAATCCAGATCCAAGAGTGAGCCCGGTCCGGCTGCTGGAGGCGGCGTCGCATTCTGAATGAAAAAAAGTATTGCACTCACCCCCGACATTTCGACCCTGTTCGGCACGCGCGATGAAAATCTGCACGTGCTTGAGGACGGCCTGAACATTAACATCGATCTGCGTTCTGACCGCATTGAACTGGAAGGCGCGCCCGGAGACGTGGCCCGTGCCGAGCAGTTGTTCGCCGACTACGAGCATTTGCGCAAATCCGGCCATCAGTTCCAGAATGGCGACCTGAGCAGCATGTTGCGCGTCGTGGTTGGCGACCCGAATGCGACTCTCCGCGGCCTTGCCGAAGCCGGACGCCAGCGGTCGTTTGGACGCCGCACCGTCCAGCCGAAAAGCCCCAATCAGCGCCGCTATATTGAAGCCATCGAGAAGCATGACATGGTCTTTGGCGTTGGCCCAGCCGGCACTGGAAAGACCTATCTCGCCGTGGCCATGGCGATCTCAGCGCTGTTGAACAAGCAGGTCAACCGCATTATTCTGGCGCGGCCGGCAGTCGAGGCGGGCGAACGTCTGGGCTTTCTGCCTGGCACTTTACAGGAGAAGATCGATCCTTATCTGCGTCCCTTGTATGACGCACTGTTTGACATGCTTGACCCCGAACGCGTCGAGCGCTATCTGGAAAAAAATATCATCGAGATCGCGCCCATCGCCTTCATGCGCGGACGCACGCTCAACGATTCTTTCGTCATTCTCGATGAGGCGCAGAACACGACCTCCGAACAGATGAAGATGTTCGTCACCCGCCTGGGATTTGGTTCGAAGGCGGTGATTACCGGCGACGTCACGCAGATCGACTTGCCCAGCGCGCGCCGCAGCGGGTTGATCGAAGCTGCCGATATCCTGCAGAGCGTGAACGGAATCGCCTTCGTGCACTTCGATGAGAGCGACGTGGTGCGGCATCACCTGGTGCAGAGGATCATCCGCGCCTATGACGAGCATAAGACACGCTTGGCAGAACAGCAGTTGCCGCTGCTCGAACCGAAGCCGGCTGCGCCCGCGCTGCCGCCCGAAGAACCGCGCCTGCGCAATTAGGCGGCAAACATTGAAGCGGCAGTTCAAAGGTGTCATCCTGACCATGAGCTTGTCGCAGGGGAAGGACCTATGCATTGGGACGAGGGAATGCATAGGTCCTTCGCTCCGCTCAGGATGACATTTTTTCAAGGGTGGGACGGTGGTCATCTTTCAAAAGCGTGTCGCAGACCTGACTGAGCTGGCCTTGGGCCGTTTTGTCGCGCGCGCCCGCCGTGCCGCTGGACTGAAGGGCGTGGTCAACGTGCTGCTAACCACCAGCGCCGAGATGAAGTCCCTGAACCGCCGTTTCCGCGGAAAAAACAAGCCGACCGACGTGCTCTCTTTTCCCTCCGAGTTCGACGCGCGCAAACACGCGGGAGAAATCGCCGTCTCAGCGGAAATCGCGACCAAGAACGCGCACGCCCTGGGGCATTCGCCGGCCGAGGAAGTTAAAATTCTGGCGCTGCATGGCGTTCTGCATCTGCGCGGCTACGATCACGAATGCGACAATGGACTAATGGCCCGCCGCGAAAAACAGTTGCGCGCACAACTCCGCCTTCCAGTGGGTCTGATTGAGAGAGCGACGATTGGCAGGCCCTCGATTTCCTTTCGAAGGAAGCGTTCAACATGATCGGCGTCAGCATCGCACTCGCGCTACTGTTCGCCCTGCTGACGCTGGTCTCCTACGTCGACCGCCTCTATCAGGAGATTGGCAAGTTCCTCTCACGCGAATTCCAGGACAACATCGACGCCTTCGAGCAGATCGTCGAGCCGCGCCTTGGAGTGACGCGCGCGCGCGCCTCGCTCTCCATGGCGATTCTGACGCAACTAGCCACGGCGGCCATCGCCATGATCGTCGGCTTCACCGTGTTTCGCGACCGGGCCTGGAGCATTTACGAGGTCCTCGAAGCTACGCTCAGCCTGGTGCTGATTATTATTTTCTTCAATCGGCTGCTGCCCTTCGTCTTTTTTTCCCGCACTCGCGGACGCTGGCTGTCCGATTGGGTGCTGCTCTTGCGCATCCTGATTTACGCCGTTCTCCCGGTGACGCTGGTGCTCGGGTTCTGCCAGTCCGTCGCCGCGCTCACCCGCGAACACGCCGACGCGCAGCCAGAAACCTCCTCCGAAGCCGTCGACGCCTTGATTGAGGCCGGGCAGGAGGAAGGCATCATTCAGGAAGGCGACCGCGAGCTGATTCAGTCGGTGGTGGAGTTCAGCGGCAAAACCGTGCGCGAGGCTATGAAACCGCGGCCGGAGATGGTGGCCGTGCCATCCGACTGCACCGTCGAAAAAATTGTCGAACTGCTGAAGGCCAGGCCGCTCTCGCGCATCCCGGTCTACGAAGGCTCAATTCACCACATCAAAGGCATTCTCCACACCCAGGATGTGCTGCAAGTGCCCGACTCCGAGGCGCACACCCGGACAGTGGATACGTTGATGCGAACCGACGTTTACTTCGTTCCGGAAAGCAAATTAGTGAGCGATCTGCTGCGCGAGATGCAGCGCAGTAACATCCGCATGGCGATTGTCGTTGATGAATATGGAGGCGTGGCCGGCCTGGTGACGATTGAAGATTTGGTGGAAGAAATCGTCGGCGAAATCGGCGATGAGCACGAGAAAGCGCAGGTGGTGCGGGAAAACGACCACTCCTACGTCGTCCCGGGCAACATGGATGTCGACCGGCTCGATGAACTTTTCGGCATGAAGCCCGAAGGGCACGAGTCCTCCACCATCGCCGGGCTGGTCAGCGAACTCGCCGGACGCATCCCCAAGAAAGGCGAGGTCATAGAAGACGAAGGACTGAAGTTTGAAGTTCTCGACTCGACCGATCGCCGGGTTGAGCGCGTGCGCATCACCAGCGCCGAGGCCAAGCAGATGAAGCTGATCTGAGAGCGCGGTTCACAAATTCCCCTACGTGGTTTTGTGGAGGGGGCACGGCTTAAGCCACGTGAAGGCTTAACGATCGAACTACCAAGCGGTGCAGAGATATGCTGATGAAAGCCGCTATCTATACCGAATACGGACCACCGGATGTTGTCCAGATCAGGGACGTCGAAAAGCCTGTTCCAAAGCACAACGAAGTCTTGATAAGAATTCTCGCGACTTCCGTTAATCCACTGGATTGGCACCTCATGAGAGGCAAGCCGTATATCGTTCGCGCAATGTCGGGACTGCGCAAACCAAAGATCACACAACTCGGGGTTGATGTGGCGGGCCAGGTGGAAGCGGTGGGCAGGAACGTGACTCAGTTCAAGCCGGGCGACGAAGTGTTCGGCGCCTGCCGTGGAGCCTTTGCCGAGTATGGCTGCACTCCCGAATCGTCATTGGCCACCAAGCCCGGTAACCTGACGTTTGAGCAAGCGGGTGCTGTATCGGTGGCGGGACGCACCGCACTGCAGGGTCTTCGCGACAAGGGGCAGATTCAGCCGGGGCGGAAGGTCCTGGTTAACGGGGCGGCGGGAGGCGTGGGCACGTTCGTTGTGCAGATCGCGAAATCGTTCGGCGCAGACGTGACGGGAGTGTGCAGTACCGGGAATCTAGCCATGGTCCGATCCATCGGCGCGGATCGCGTCATTGATTACACGAAAGAGGATTTCGCAAGAAGTGGGAAGCGTTACGACATATTTATCGACTGCTTTGCGAACCATTCGTTGTCTGCCTGCAGACGCGTCTTGAATCCCAAGGGGATATACATTGCGGTCGGAGGACCTAGCGGTCCGTGGATGATCGGATTTTTGGGTCGTGCGATCACAGGACCTGTGTTGTCAGGCTTGACGAGCCAGAAGTTCGTCACATTTATGGCGAAATCGAGCACGGAGGACCTGAGGATTCTGGGCGCACTCATGGGGGCTGGAAAGGTAACACCGGTCATCGACAAGCGTTACAGGTTGAGCGAAGTGACTGAGGCCCTCCGGTATGTGGAAGAAGGGCATGCTCGCGGAAAAGTAGCCATCACTGTCGAGAATTAAGATTCTCAACTGTTGTCAACCCAGAACCCTTCGGTAAATGTATTGGCGATGTCACGCCAGTTAGTCCGAAATGCGTGGCGATGGCAATGATGACGGCTGCAAGCTGCCCGCGACCACTTCCATGGCGGACTGAACCGAACTCCACATCGTAACGGGATCCTCCAAAGTGGCTGCGGCCAGCACATTGTCGTGCGGCAGTGTGACCCTAGCTTCTGCGACAATCGCTTGCGCTATGGCTATGGTGCGACTATCCACTGAATGCTGATGTGGATTCTTACAGACATTTATGATTCCGAGCGCCTGCTCACGAAGTGCGGACATACCTAAAATTTTATCACCGCGCGTGGTCGCGGGCAGCAGAGTGATTCAACCGATCGTCTGATAGAAAACGCGGGGTAGAAAACGGGCGCACAATCCAGACCCACGGCAAGAAACGAGCCGGAGAAAATTTCCTCCGGCTCGCAAAAACGCACCTCAGTGCAACGATAGCCTGCGATTAGTTGGCAGTTACCGCGTCGATAAATGTGAGACCGTAAGGCGTGCCGAATCCGGTCGCGTTGTCCCAGCCGTGCTTGACCGTGAGTGAGCTGTCGATTCCGAATCCGAAGTCGAAGAAATCGCCCGAATCGAGCGGCCAGATGGCGCTGGTAAAGCCCTTGTTGTCGTAGAGCAATCCGCTAAACAGAGCTGAAGCCGAGTACGAGGTGGAACCACTGCTATCCGTAACCGTTCCGATCACATTGTTCGCGGTGCTGTCGGTGGTGGGAAGCACGTCCTGCACGCCGCCGTAAGGCAAGGCCGCGATCGCGGGCGCTGCCTGACCAAGAGGCCATCCGGCCTTCTCGTTGGCGATGGCCCAGAAAGCGGTGAAGACAGGGCTAGCCAGGCTCGTGCCGCCGATGCCGTAGATCAGTTCCTGTTGCCCGCCGCTCGTGACCACAATGGCGACGCCCGTGAAGGGATCCGCCAGTGCGGAGACATCGGGCGTTTGCCGGCCTTTGCCGGGAAGCGACGATTGCCACGACGGCTTGGGCCAGTAAACGCTCTCGCCTCCGCCGCCTCCACCGTAGAGACCGTAGGCTTGCGGCGGGTCTGAGACCACGCTGCCGCTTGACAGGTAGACCAAAGAATCTCCCCATGAGGTGGTGATCGTGGATCCAGGATGGCTGACGTCATTCAGGATTGTGGTACCGCCGATGGCGGTGGCATGGGGAGCAACCGAAGGCACGCCGGGCGCGCCCAAGGGTGTGCCCAGTCCGCCGTCGCCGCCATCGCCAGTGGAGAAGTTGACGGAGATACCTTTGGCGGTTGCAACCTCAATCGCCTCATCCCAAGAAGTCTGTTCGAGAGGACCGGAGACGAGGTCGGTGTCTTCTTCGTAGCTATTCGAGACCGCGCTGCCGAGATTGTTGTTCGCGACGTAAGCAATCGCGTTCTGGAAGTCTTCGCTGTCCTGGCCATTGGCAGCCACTACGACGATCTTCGCTCCAGGAGCGATGGAATGTGACGATTGCACGTCGAGAGCGATCTCGCCGTCCCAGCCGGTGAGTACGCCTGCGTTGGGATCGGCAGGTTTGCCCTCGGGGTAGACGATGCTGAAGTTCGACGGCTTAAGCTTCGGCAGACCCGCCATCTTGAAGAATGCGTTGGCATCCTTCTCGATGGTGGGATATCCGTAGCCCTCGACCAGAACGATGGTCTGTCCGGTGCCATCGAGTCCCGCTTCGTAGACGGCGTTGAGGCCGTAGACGGTCTGCAACTGTGCTGGCAGATAGATGCAGGCAAGACCCGACTGGTCGTATACGGTACCGGTGTAGACGCCGACCGGCAGAGGGGTCGCATACTGCAAGGTGTAGGTCTGCGGCGTGGTGAGGCAGTCAGTGGTGCTTCCTCCGGGGAAGCCGGAGTCGTTGGCGAGTTTCTTGAGCGGCACGGGAGGATATGCCTTCTTGGTGCGCGGATTCACCGCTCGCATGTAGAGCGGCCGCACCTGGTGGCTTTCGAGACCGGCCACGGTGGAAACATATTTCCCGGCCTCACCGCGAAGCTGGGCGTTCCGGACATTGGCGCGGAATGCCTTTCCGTTGTAATGGAACTGGTGAATTTCGGTATTGAAGGCGTTCTCGACGTTGCCGAGGGTGCCGCGCGCGCGGATGGTGAAGCCGATGGGATCGATGGACAGAATGGTGAGTCCGTGGCTCTCCAGTTCCTTGCGGACCGCCTGCCGTTGGGCTTCTGTGGGCGCATACTTCCTGAGATCGGCGTTGGTCATCCACTTGTGGAAGGTGGGCGAAGCGGGATCGTAAAGGGCGTCAACTGCTTTGTCGAATGCGGCCTTGTCGGCGAGTTTGAGGCGGACTGTGATGTTGATCTCAGCCGAAGGATCGGCAAGACCGAGGTCTTGGGAAACTTGAATGCCATGGGAAACGTTTGCCGCCACTTGCGCGCAGGCTAAAGGGCCTCCCGCGGCGAGGAGCGAGATCACGGTCGCGCTAGCCAACCCTCTCAACAAACTTTGAAGCTTCATGACTTTCTCCTTGTAGGCTGAAAATGCGGAACGGAGCGGAACGAAGTGCCCACGGGAGCAACTTTGGGGGACACTTTCCTTCCACAGAAATATGCAGCCTGACCACGCCCACACCGAGGATCATGCCAGTCAGGGGATTCATTCATACACGAAACCGGACCCTTTTGTACAGCGCAGATGCCGTACTGCAAGCGGCTTCTGCAGTGGTGCAAACTTCTGCACAGTTGGCCGCGTGGTCGGTACTCCATGAAGTTCCGCCTCACCACGCCAGAACCTAGTACCCTATCCTCATGTCCTTCCACTCCGGATTCGTCTGCATTCTTGGCCGTCCAAACGCGGGCAAGAGCACGCTGCTGAATGCGCTGGTCGGCGAAAAACTCGCGATCATTTCGCCGAAACCCCAGACCACACGCAACCGCATTTTGGGCATTATCAACGTACCCAAACAAAAGGGACGCGAGGCCGGGCAAATCGTACTCATCGACACGCCTGGAGTTCACCTGTCAGGCTCGTCGCTTGGGCGCAAGATGATGTCCGAGGTGCGCGAGGCGCTTGAAGGCTGCGAGCTGATTCTGCTCATTGTCGATGCCAAGAAGAAATGGGATCGCGAAGATGCATTCGTTCTCGACCTGGCGAAAAAGGCTGGCACTCCGGTCTTTTTGCTGCTCAACAAAATTGATCTTGTCGCCGATAAGAGCAAGCTACTACCGCTGATCGCGCAGTTTCAAACGCTGCACAACTTCAAGGAGATCGTCCCTATCTCTGCGCTCAAAAGGAAAGGGCTTGATGAATTGCTGTTATGCGTGCTGACGGCGTTGCCCAACGGCCCGCAGTATTTCCCCGAGGATCAGATTACCGATCAGCCGGTGCGCTTCATGGCAGCGGAGTTGATCCGCGAGCATGTGCTGATGCAGACGCATGAAGAAGTGCCACACGCAGTTTCGGTACTGATTGAGCAGTTCGAAGAGGATCCGAGGCTGACGCGGATTGCCGCGGTAATTTATTGCGAACGCGACGGTCAAAAGGCCATCCTGCTCGGCAAAGGCGGCCAGATGCTCAAGAAGATTGGAACCGCGGCTCGGCTCGACATTGAGAAGATGATCGGGACCAAGGTTTTCCTCGAGCTTTTTGTCAAGATCAAGGCCGGCTGGCGCGATTCGCGGAGCTTCGTGGAGGAACTGGATTGGCGGCGTCAACTACAGCAGATAGGAGGTCCCTCCGATCCCGAGGTGTAACCGTGGTTCAGACTATAGGTTTCAAGGTGTTAGGTGGATCCCCCGCCGCGGCCAGCCGACCAGCTTGGACATTGATGGTTGCCCGCGATGGAAATAAAGTTTGCATCTCAGGCCGTGAATCCCTAGAATCTGTCAGCGCCTTCCTGCATCTCACTAAAGTGAAAGGTGAACCTAGCGCAAGCCACTTATGGCAGATTCTTCCTCACCCTCGGAACAGCACAGGGAGCCGTTTGACTTCGACGCGGCGAAACTTGATCTCAAACTGAGCGTGACGCTGGCCGGCGACCGCGATGCCGTGGACCCGGTCGTCCGTAGCGTGATGAATGTAGTGCGAGAGATGAAATGCGCTCCGGGACGCGAAGACGACATTGAACTGGCCTTGACCGAAGCCCTGGCGAATGCGGTCGTGCATGGGGCGAAAAGCGATCCCTCGAAGATCATCGAGTGCGACGTGGCCTGCGACGCGCAGCGTGGCATCCTGATCATCGTGCGTGATCCGGGTCCGGGCTTCGATCCTGCTCAGATTGCCAATCCCTGCCACGGGGAGAATCTCTACTCGAATCACGGCCGGGGCATTTACCTGATTAATCAGTTGATGGACGAAGTCCGGTTTCACAAGAACGGGACTGAGATCCACATGTTGAAAAAATAGGTGTCAGGTCTCAGGGAAACCATGCGCTATTCAGATATTCAAAACTTTCCCCAGAACTAAGAACTGGCACCTGAGACCTGCTCTACTCCTTGGCCGCGATTCCCAAACTTTTCATTTTGCGATACAGGTGGCTTCGTTCGAGGCCCAAGACTTCCGCCGTGCGGCTGACGTTGCCGTGGTTCTGATCCAACGTTTTGAGGATGTAGTCGCGCTCGTAGGCGGCCCTTGCCTGGTGCAGCGTGGAACCCTCGGTGCCCGCCACGCGGCGGCTGGCGTCGCGGTGCACAAGCGGCGGAAGATGCTTGCGTTCGAAGCGAGAGGTCGTGGGATTCATGATCACGATGCGCTCGATCACGTTGCGCAGCTCGCGGACGTTGCCTGGCCAGGCATAGCGCATCAGCGCTTCGATGGCATCGTCGGTGATCTCCCGGGGACGGCGGCCGTAGGCGGAGGCAAATTCCTTCAGAAAGTAGCGGGCAAACAACGGGATATCTTCCTTGCGTTCGCGTAGCGGCGGCACCACGAATGGCACCACGTTCAAACGGTAAAAAAGATCCTCGCGAAAGTTGCCCTTGGCGATTTCTTCTTCCAGATCCTTATTTGTGGAAGCAATCACGCGCACATCGACGGTAACTGGATCGTCGCTCCCCACCGGGATGAAGCGCTGCTGTTCCAGGGTGCGCAGGACTTTGGACTGCGTTTTCAGGCTCATGTCGCCGACTTCGTCGAGAAACAAAGTTCCGCGATCGGCTTTTTGAAACTTGCCTTCCTTGTCGGCCGTAGCTCCGGGAAACGACGACTTGCGATGTCCGAACAGTTCGCTGTCGATCAGGTCTTCGGGAATCGCGGCGCAGTTCATCTCGACAAACATTTCGTCCTTGCGCAGGCTTTGCGTGTGGATGGCATGAGCGACCAGTTCCTTGCCGGTACCCGATTCACCGTAGATCAAGACGCGACCATTGGTCGGCGCCATCAGCGCAATCTGCTGGCGCAGCGCTTTCATGGGGACGCTATCGCCGACGATCACGCTCTTGGTTTGCAGTTGCTTGCGCAGGTCGAGATTTTCATGACGCAGGCGCCGGGCCTCGATCGCGTTCTTTACGAGGATGAGTGTCTTTTCCAGCGACAGTGGCTTTTCGGCGAAATCGTAGGCGCCGAGTTTAGTGGCGCGCACGGCGGTCTCGATGGTCCCGTGGCCTGAGATCATGATGACTTCGGGAGGATCCTCCATCTCGCGGATTTTCTCCAGCACTTCGAGGCCGTCGATGCCGGTCAGCCACACGTCGAGCAGGATCAGGTCGAAGCTGCTTTTGCGCAACAATTCGAGGCAGTCTTCTCCGCTGGGGCTAACGCTGATCTTGTAATCCTCGTCTTCGAGGATGCCGCGCAGGGATTCGCGGATGCTGGATTCGTCGTCAACGATGAGAATGTGTGCCATGGATTCGATTCGCGGTCAGTCGCCGGTCGTTAGTCGTTCGTCGTTGGCTGGCGTGTCTTTTGCCTTCCGAAGAATACAGAGAAGCGACTGACGACCAACGAGTCTCTCTTTAGAGTTTAATCACAGTTTAATCGCAGTTTAACAGCTCGCTTAAGAACGCTAGCTTGCCGCCGGAGCGCTGATCGTTTCCGCCGCTACCGGCAGCTCGATTACAAAGCGGCTGCCGAACGGCTTGTTTTCTTCCACGCGGATCGAACCCCGATGGTCTTCCACGATTCTGCTCACAATAGCCAGACCGAGGCCGGTGCCGCGTTGCTTGGTCGAAAAGTAAGGCAGGAACAAACGTTCTTTCACGTCGCGCGAAACTCCCTGGCCGGTATCGGAGACAGCCAATTCGACGGCGTCGCGGCTGGCCACGAGCGCCGTTGAAATCGTGATTTCTTTCAGCACCGCGTCCTGCATAGCCTCGGCGGCATTGTCCACCAAGTTCGCTACCGCGCGTTTAATCGCTTCCGGATCAGCCATCACGGGCGGCAGATCGTGCGCCAGTTCCGTGCGCAGGCGAATACCCTCCAATCGCCCATTGAACATGATCAGTGCGTTCTCCACCAGGTTGTTCAGGCTGGCCGGTTGTGGCTGTGAAGCGGGAAAACGGGCCAGGACCGAAAATTCGTCGACCAGGGTGCGCACAGTTTCAACGGCGTTGCGGATGGTTTCTGCGCAGGTGCGGATCACTTCAAGTGAAGCGGCATCTGGCGCCGTACCCCGCGCCAAGTGGCGATGTATGCGTTCGGCGGAAAGAGCAATTGGGGTCAGCGGGTTCTTGATTTCATGGGCCACGCGCCTCGCTACCTCACGCCAGGCTGCCTGTTTCTGCGCCCGTAACAGGTCCGACAGATCTTCGAACACAAGCACGTAGCCCAGGCCTTCGGCGGCATCGCTCAGGGCGGACACGGTTACGGCAACATTCAGTTGCACTCGGGGCAGGGTGAGTTCCATATTGGCGGCGGTGATGCCCATGCGATCGGCGCGGCGCAGCAGCAGTTCCAGGTCGTCGAGCACATCGTGCGGCATCACGGCGCGCAGGGGGACGCCTACCAACGCCGACGGGCTCACGTACTCGCTCCGCTCCAGGCAAAACATGCGGGAGAAGGCGGCGTTGGCCAGAGTCACGCGGCGCGCCGCGTCAATCGAGATGACTCCGGTAGGAATGCTTTCGAGGACGGTTTCGATGTAACGGCGTCTGCGTTCGAGGGCCTCGTTGGCAGCCCCGACATCGCGACTGGAGGCTTCGATCTGGAGATGGCTGGATTCGAGCTGTTCCGCCATGCTGTTAAAAGACTGCACCAATTCGGCAAGTTCGTCGGTGGCGCGAATATCGACGCGGTAGTCGAGTTGGCCCTTGGAGATCGCCTCCGTACCTGCGGCCAGCGCAGCCACGGGACGGTTGACTAACTTTGAAAGCAGGAGCGCGAGCCAGGTGGAAGCGAATAGCACCACCACAGTGAGCAGAAGAAGAAATCCAATGTAGGTCCGCCGAAATAGTTTTCTCTTGGCAGCCAACTCGATGTAACGCTTCTGGCTATCCTGAATCTGCCGGGCCGTTTCGGCAAATTTTGGCGGGAGAGGAATGGCGACAAGAACAGCGCCGCCCTGGAGCGGGGCTGCCGCGACAATATAGTCGGTCTGGCCCCACTGAAAGTGGGGATGCTCTCCGCGCAGCGCCGCCGCCAGCGGAAAACTACCCTTCATGTTGTCCCAAGGCGCGGGGGTGTTCAAGTTGGCGGCAGCATTGCCGTTCGCCAGGGCGACCGAGAAACCGCCCCGCAGCGTCGGAGTATGTTCCCGAAGCTCTTCTGTGGCGTCCGAGAAATTTCTGCTGGCAAAGGCCCTTTGAAACTCTTCGGTTTGCGCGATGGACTGTGCTTCCGAGTCGGCATTCTGGCCGGCGTAATCGTAGAGCAGAGCCGACATGGCCGCGGTATCGGCTCGCACTTCTTCGACGGGTTGGGAAAACCACTTGTCGATGGAGCGGTTCATCAGTAAATAGGAGAACCAGAACATTGCCATTACCGGCAAGGACGAGAGCAGCAGGCTGACCACCACCAGGCGAGTGCGGAACTTTGAACCAGCCACGCCCTGCCGCCGTTCGGCATAGAGCTTCAGCACGTTGCGTCCCAGAACGATGCTTAGCGCCACGAAGGCGAAGAAAATCAGGCCGCTCAGTCCGGCAAAAAACAGAAGCTCCTGATTGCTGTCAGGGCTGATGAACTTCAGATTGAACGAGGCCTGCGCCACCAGGATGGCGAGCAACAGGAAAGCACCGATCGCGAGCGCGATTACAGCTTTCCGGCGGCCGGAGGTTTTGGCATCGTCGCGAATTGGATTTGGCTCGGACAAGGAACGATCACATTATAGAGAGTCGCTGGTTGTTAGTCGTTGGTTGTTCGGGATTCGTTTACGGAAAACGGGTGTTTGCACGCCAACCATTAACGACCGACGACTAACGACTGCCTTCCCGACTCAAGCGCATTCCGCAGCGACTGGTAGGCGGGCTTGGGCCGGTAGGTTCGGTCGAACGGCAGCGCTGCGCCTTGCGTCTGCTTCGAATGCGATCCGATCCAGGAATACTTGTCGGTGAAACCCCAGGTCTGGATCGCGGTGCATCCGGGATGCGATCATTATGTCCTGTACTTCG
>CAVZUP010000176.1:0-21272 GCA_963778255.1 uncultured Acidobacteriaceae bacterium | reverse complement strand
CAACTGGTCGGCGCCTCGCCCGCCATCAAGTAGAAGCCAAGGCGTTGCACGCCGAGTTTGCCGGCATCGAACGCCTGACTGGCCGTAATGAACGTGGAATAGGACTCAGCGCCGTAGGGTAAGCCGACCTGGCCATCGTTCGAACTGAGCAGCGCCACGGAATAGCGCGTGCGATCGTTGGCCGAGTGTCCCATCACCTCAACGCCCAACTGGTTATCGCCCATTTGCCCGAAGATGTTGCCATCGCCAGCAGGAATGAAGTGATAGAGCTGGTAAATTCCGCCATTTGCGCTGAGTGTCAAAATGCGCTTCTCGGAGAGCAGGTTGTCGAGCTCAAACTTGCCAAACTTCACGTTGAGCCACGGACTTCCGTTGATGTTGTCCAGCCGCGCCATCACGGTTTCAAAGTGGAATGACGCGGTGGAGTCGGAGGACGGCAGCACATAGAAGGAAAAGTTTTTCTCTAACGTTCCGCCGGTATGGAAGTCGAGGCCGCTGAGGTCAAATCCGGAAGAGGTAAGCTTCTGTTCGCCGATGCCCGATTCGCTATTGTTGTCGACACCGACTTTGTTGGTGCTGACCCGGTGCCAGATCGGAGTGATGCGGAAGGTGACTGGCCAATATCCAGGATTCTGCCAGATCGGCGAATCGCGATCGTTCATGAGCTGGTAGCCGTTGTCCTTGAACTTTTGGCCGAAGTAGTTCAGCATCGGCCAACTTTCATGACAAGCTGAGCAACGCAGGCCATACTTCCTGGCAAAGGCAGGCAACGCGCTCGCCGACTGGCTGGAGCCCACAATCAAAACAATCAGCGCGAAAGCAGCGGCAAGGACGGAAGTTGTCCACCGCGGCTTCTGACAGAGATGAGACTGCGCCCACATACGCATGCTGCACTCCTCAGACAAATTTCACAGATTTTGCAAAAACAAAATTCCCCAGCTGCGAATGACGAACGCCAAGCAACGCCGAATTACGGCTGCCGTTGCCTAGCTCCCAAAATTCCAGCAAAAGGCCAAAAATTATTGCGTTAATTATTGCCTTGAAAGGCGACCACCCCACCGGCGGTGGATACTACTACCCTCCGCGACGAAGTGCAAGAGGGTTGTAAATGTTTTTTTACAAAGTGTTTACATCTTGACTTGAGTATGACTGGGGGATGGCGTTCTGCGTGCAATGCCGCGCCAGTTGACAACAGTCAACCCGCGTATGAAACTCTTGCAACAGGAATACCGGAGCCGGTCTTGATCTGGCGCAAGAGTTATCGTGGTGCGGGTCCGGGTGGTTGGGTCGCGTTTCATCGCATGGCACTTGATTTCCCACCTTATCTTCGACAAGCGGCGGCAGTGCTTCTGCTGTTGCTTCTGCTCGCGGCGGCGGCGCTCCCTGCGTCCGGCCGCGAAAAGGACGTTCTCCAATACGGCGAAGGCTTGATCGTCAATATTCCGCTGCCAGAGCCCGAAGTGGCGCAGGCCGTGGAAGAAGTGGCGCAGAATACGATGATCCGGGGAACCAAGGAATACAACAAGGACGAGTACATTGCCGGAGCAGGCGCGGCCAAGTCAACGCCGGTGTTTCCGGCATGGACCGAGGGCGGCAAGGTTTTCTACAAGGTGCGGCAGCAGGCGCTCGATCCGCGAAACTTCAAAGACAGCAGCGACGTGGGGACGCTGGCCGTACGCTACGTGGTGCAGCCGCAGGGCGACAGGAATACCGTCCTGCGAATCGACGCACTCTTCGTCGAGGATTTCCGCCACAGCGTCCACCTGTCGAACGGCTCGGTGGAAAGCGCCGAATATAAGGACATCCAGGATCGCCTCGCCGCGGTGGAACTGGTGAAAAAAGAAACCGCTGACGCCTTACAAGCCAAGCAAGATCGGCTGGCGAAGCAAACTTTTGGCCTGGGCAGCAACACGGAGGTGCTGAGCACCCCGCCAGCCACAGCGACATCGGTCGCAAACAATGGCGAAGGCGCAAATGGCGAAAACACGTCTGGTGTAAACACGAACGGTCAGTCGCCGTCAGGCGCTCCGTTGCCGCCGTTTACAACGCAACAAGCGGGGCCTGAGCTGTCCGGTGAATCGCTCGAACAACACGTCGCGGAGTTGCGCCGCCAGGTGGAGCGGCTCGTCAAGAAGCCCGGCGCTCCGCTCAAGGCTGCGCCGTTCCACACCGCCAGCACGCTGAAATCGCTCGATCCAGGCGTCGAAGTTCTGATTTTGATTTCAACTCCTTACTGGTACGGGGTTGAGACCCGCGACGGAGAGCATGGATGGATGCAACGGGACCAGTTGGAGCAAGCGCCATGACGCGGTGGAGATTCCAAGTTGCTGGCTTCTCAATTTCGCGCCGATGGCTTGGCATCGCGCTGTGCGCCATGCTCCCGCCGATCATGTTTTCGCTGGCCGCCGCGCAGAGCGCCGGCCCGCAAGCAGGCACCTACGAGCGTACTTATCGTCAGCCGAAAAGCGCGGTGGAGAAGGCGATGAAAGAGTTGCAATCATCCCTGAGCGGACGCCTGCCCGTTGTCGAAGGCTTCGCTTTGGCGGGCGATCGTCCGTTGAGCCGCTATCAGCGGGCTTATTACCAGTCTTCCGTGCAGGTGAGCTCGAACGCGTCGGGCGGTACGGTGGTGCGGGTGAGCGCGAAAGTGACGGCATGGTATGCGGATCCAACTCCGTCCCGCTCGGGATACCAGTTGCTAACTTCAAATGGCCGCCTCGAATCGGACCTTCTCGACCAGTTGAGCGATCTTCTGGCCCCGAGCCCCAGCGCGACGAGTTTGGGGGTGCCTGCTCCGAATGCGGCCTCCAACGAGAACAACAGCTCCAGCGAAACCTTCCCCCACACCGCGCCGCCGGCGGCATGGGCTGGGCGACCGGCAACTGCGGAAAAAAGAATGGCGGACAAAGATGCCGCTGAACCGGCCATCTCGGCGCCGATGCCCCAGTCGCCCGAAGCCGGGCGCACGTTTTCGTCATCCGTGGGACAAGGTCTTTCAGGCCGCCAACTGGCGGAGACGAAGAATTCGCTGCAGCCTTCCGATCCACCGCAAACTGGCTTACAAGCCGAAGCCGCGGTCTTGGAGGAAGTGCTCAAGAACCAGGCCCACCCGAAGAATCTGGTGGCCATTAAGAAATCGGGAACTCCGGTGGTTGCGACTCCCAGTTTGACCGCCAAGACTCTGTTCCTGGCCAGCGCGCACGACGAGTTCGAGATGCTGGATTACAACCAGGACTGGGTTCACGTGCGAATTTCCGGCCTGTCGCGGGGATGGATCTGGCGGACCAGCCTGGAAATGCCTGAAGGCATCTCTGACATCCCCCAGGCCAGCGAAGGGGCTGCGCCGGTGGTGGCCGACCTGTTTCAGGTGACGCGCGAGGAAACCGCGCCCTTCCCCGGCGACTGGGAGCCACTGCGCGGCCGGAGCGTGAAAATCATCTCGGTGCAGAAGATCCAGGAAAACGAAAAGAACAGCGGCGCGCAAGCCAAGTTGGAGTTCGCCAAGTCCTTGCTCGAAAGAAATTATGCCGACCTCGCGGCGAGATCACAGGAGCTCTCGGGCGTGGTGCTGATTTTCGATTCTGTCGACGGCGGCATGATCGCCGCCACCCTGCCTACTGTTCAGCAATGGAAGGCGGGCAGGTTATCGGACGCAGCCCTTTGGCATCAGTGCTATTTCGATCCCCCCGAAACGTTCACGGTCTCGAGCCCTTCGGGTGGTCACTCGTTGCCATGACAGTTGCCAAGGACAGCGTTTGGTGGGACCATCTGAAACACTGCGGTTCAGTTTTGGCTTGACACAGGACGGATAAGCACGATACCAATGCTGTCTTTGGAAGAACCGGGGCACAGCCGCAACGAACTAAGATCAAGACCCAGCAAGAGTGCGACGAAACCGCGACGAAACCCTGAAACTTTGAAACCTGGCTTTGTGTGGGGTCCATGTTGAGAAAATTTGTTTTCTTGTTGCGCGATTACGCCGAGCTAACCAAGGCGCGTATCACGACTTTGATCGTACTCACCGCATGGTGCGGCTATTTCTTTGGCGCCCACCGGATGGGCGTTTCGTCGTGGTCGCTGGGATTATTCCACGCCCTTTTCGGCGTAGCGCTGGTTTCCAGCGGAACCGCCGCGCTGAACGAAGTGCTCGAATCGGCCGTCGATGCCCGCATGAGACGCACCGCGCTGCGCCCCTTGCCTTCCGGTCGCATGACCAAGCTCCACGCCGCCGTCGTAGGACTGACGCTGACCTTAGGTGGCTCGGCATATCTAGCCATCTACGCCAACTTACTAACCGGACTATTAGTCTTCCTGACCGCGCTCGTCTATCTAGCAGCCTACACACCGCTAAAGAAGGTTTCTCCGGTCTGCACCTTCGTGGGTGCGTTTCCGGGAGCGATGCCCGTAGTTCTCGGTTGGACTGCAGTGCGCGGACAACTCGAAGCCGAGACACTGATTCTTTTCGCCATCATGTTCGTATGGCAATTTCCGCATTTTCTTTCCATTGCATGGCTCTATCGCGAGGACTACGCGCAGGGCGAAATCCGCATGTTGCCGGTGGTCGATTCGGACGGAAAGTCCACCGTGTGGCGGATTCTGGCCTATTCAGGAGCGCTGATTCCAGTAAGCATTCTGCCGGTAGCCATGGGAATGGCGGGACGGGTATACTTGGTGGGTGCGATTTTGATGGGTGGAGCGTTGTTCCGCGCATCGATGGGGATGGCGTACCCGCAACTGCCCGCAACCGCGGCAGCATCGAAAGCCCCGGCGCGGCGTCTGTTGCGGGCTACAATCTTCTACTTGCCCGCCCTGTTCGCACTCATGATGGCGAATTCTGGCAGTTAGAACAGATCAACCTTGTATCCTTCCGGAGTACAACGCCATGCCCACCACGGCATCGATTCCCAGTGCATCCAGGCTGTCGATTTCCCGCTGTTCGGTAATACCGCCGGCAACCACCAGGTGCCGCGAAGTGGCGCGCCGGATGGCCTGAACCGCTTCCATTGGAATTCCGCCCATCAGGCCCTCGGTGTCGATGTGTGTGTACAAAAACGTTTCGCAGAAAGATTCCAATTCGCGAATCATGTCGAAGGCGGTGAGCGTAGTCTTCGTACGCCAGCCGTCGATCGCAACCCTGCCTCCACGGGAATCGAGAGCAAACATCAGCGCCGCTTTCGGAAGCGCGTCGGCCAGCGCCCGGGCGTGTTGGTGATTGATACGGCCTTCGGTCAGCAATGCCGACCCGATAATGACCTTGCGCGCGCCCAGTTTCACAAGTTCTTGCGCCGTTTCTACGTCGCGAATGCCGCCTCCGACCTGGCAAGGCAACTGGCTCATGATCCGCTCCACGAACGCGCGGTTGTGCCCCACACCACGCGCCGCATCGAGGTCGATCACCTGCACCATGGGATATTTGGAAAAGCGCTCGATCCAGCAATCGAAGTTATCGAACTCCAGCTTCTTCTTATCACCCTGGACTAACTGCACGATCTTGCCGCCCATAAGATCGATCGACGGAATCAACATGGCCACCTCACCGGCACGTTAGCGGCGCGGAGTTCGCTTTTCAACTGTCCGATGTTCTCCAGGCCAAAGTGGAAGATAGACGCCGCCAGAGCCGCGTCTGCGCGCCCGCTGCGAAATACCTCGATAAAGTGCTGCGGCGAACCGGCCCCACCCGATGCAATCACGGGAATCGAAACGGCATCGGCCACAAGTTGCGTCAACTCGCAATCGAAGCCAGCCTTGGTGCCGTCGCGGTCCATCGAAGTAAGCATGATTTCTCCTGCACCGCAGGCAGCGGCCTCTCGCGCCCACAGAATTGCGTCGCGACCGGTGGGAGTGCGCCCTCCAGCAACGTAGACCTCGAAGCCACCTTTACGCCGCCGGGCATCGATCGCCACCACGACCGCCTGCGATCCGAAACGAGCGGCAATTTTTCCGATCAGCGATGGATCCTTCACCGCGGCTGAATTGATGGCGATCTTGTCGGCGCCCGCGTCAAATACGGCCTCGGCGTCGGCGAGTTCGCGAATTCCACCGCCGACGGTAAACGGAATGAACAAATCGCGCGCCGTGCGCGCGACGACATCAAGCATCGTATTGCGCTTGCCACTGGTGGCCGTGATGTCGAGCAGAACGATTTCGTCCGCTCCATCGCGGGCGTGCGCGACCGCACATTCCGCCGGATCGCCAGCATCGCGCAGATTGACGAACTGCACGCCTTTCACAACCCGGCCGCCATCCATGTCGAGACACGCGATAATACGTTTGGTCAGCACTTATCGAACCTCATAAATCGGCCTCATAGAACAGCCTCGCAAAAATTCTTCAGAATAAGCAGTCCGACGGTCCACGACTTTTCCGGATGGAACTGCACTCCGAAAATATTGTCCTGTTCGACGACGGCGGAAAACTGCGTTCCGTACTCGGTTGCAGCGGTTGTGGCGGCAACCACCGGCGCTTGAAACGAATGCGTGAAGTAGACAAACGAATCGGGCGCGACGTTACGCAGCAAACGCGAGCCTTCCCGCACCGTCAGTGAGTTCCATCCCACGTGCGGCGATTTCACCGAAGACGGAAACGAGCGGCACCGGCCGGCAAACACGCCCGCTCCCGCAAACTCGGGAGCCTCATCGCTGCCCTCAAACAGCCACTGCATTCCCAGGCAAATCCCCAGGAGTGGCTTGCCGGCGCGCACCCCTTGCAGCACGGCTTCGCGCAATCCCATGTTGTCGAGCGCGCTTAACGCGGAAAAGTGCCCGACCCCCGGCAGCACAATTTTGTCCGCCGCTGCAACGGCTTCTGGCCGCGCGGTTAGGA
Source organism: uncultured Acidobacteriaceae bacterium (assembly GCA_963778255.1). GTDB lineage: Bacteria > Acidobacteriota > Terriglobia > Terriglobales > Acidobacteriaceae > Acidiflorens. The sequence continues at coordinate 14,450 of CAVZUP010000176.1, read as the reverse complement.
CAACGTTCGCTCCAAGATGGTCAAACGCCTTCTTCACCGAATTCAAATTGCCCGCGCCATAATCCACAATGACGATCTTTGCAGCGGAGGTTGCAGCGATCTTTGCAGCGACTGTGGGAGTGTTCATAGCAGCCCCTTGGTGCTGGGCAACATACGTCCCAAGCGACGGTCGCGCGAGCAGGCTACGCGCAAAGCGCGAGCGAACGCTTTGAACAGAGCTTCAATCTTGTGATGGCTGGAGCGGCCGTACATCACGCGCGCATGAACATTGGCGCGCGCGCCGCGGGCGAAACCTTCAAAGAAGTCGTCGACCAGTTCCGTCTGCAGGTCTCCGACGCGCGTCGCTCGCACCTTGGTCTGGACCACGGCCACCGCGCGGCCGCCGAAGTCCACTGCCGCCAATCCGAGAGTTTCATCCATGGTCATCAGAAAATAGCCGGCTCGCAGAATGCCGCGCCGATCGCCCAGTGCGCGGTCGAACGCCTCGCCCAGTGCGATCCCAACATCCTCCACGGTGTGATGCTGATCCACATCCAGATCGCCCACGGCCACAAGTTTCAAGTCGAAGCCGCCGTGGCGCGCGAACAACTCCAGCATGTGATCCAGAAAACGGATTCCGGTGGAGACTTCGTACGTCCCGCGGCCCTCAAGGGTGAGAGCAATCTGAATTTCTGTCTCCGCAGTCTTGCGATGCAGTTTCGCCTTCCTCACGCCCGCACCCCATTTCGCACTTCAGTTCGTAACCTAGTTCGCAATCCCATCTGCTCGACCACCTCGCGCAGAGCGCCGATGAGCGTCTCTGTATGTTCGTCCGACCCCACAGTCAGGCGGACGCAGCCCTCGCAACCGGGATCGGTGTTCCGGTCCCGTACCAGAATTCCGCGGTCCCGCAGGGCTCGAACAAATTCGGCGTGAGTCGGGCCAATGCGGACAAGAACAAAATTCGCATGACTCGGCCAGTAATGCAGCCCGAGATTGCCAAGCTCGCACTGCAATTTTTCGCGGTTGGTTCGCACCTGCGCGACATAGTGGCCGACATATTCCTGATCTTGCAAAGCCTCAGGCAACACTGCGAGGGCGGCGGCGTTCACGCTGTAAGGAGAGGCAACGCGGCGCACCATCGCCATCTGTCCAGCGCCCCCGACGAGAACGCCGATTCGCAAACCGGCGAGGCCGTAAGCTTTGGAAAAAGTCCTCGTCACGAAAAGATTCTCGATCTGATTGGTGTCTTCAATCAGCGTTTCTCCGTGAAATTCGAAATACGCTTCATCGACAAGCACGGCGGCTTGAGGCGCAGCGTGCGCAATCTGAAGGAGGACTTCGCGTGCGACCGCGGCTCCCGTAGGATTATTCGGATTCGCCACTGCGATCAGCCGCGTGCGGGGACTGAGTTTTGCAATCAGATCTTGAGCGGGAAATGCGAAGTTATCTCCGGCGCGCACTTCGATCACGCGCGCGCCTTCTGCTTGCGCGAACACCGCGTACATGGCAAACGTGGGAACAACGATGAGCGCTTCATCGCCCGGATCGAGATACGTGCAACAAAGCAGGTGAATCGCTTCATCGACGCCGTTGGTGAGCAGAACTTGTGCCGGATCAAGTCCAAGAAAGTTCGCAGCCTCTTTTTCCACCGGTTCGCGTTCGGGATACCGCGCCAGCAACTCGGCATCGATCGTCCGCAGCCGCGCCAGCACACGCGGCGAACACCCGACTGTGCTCTCGTTAAAATCCAGCCGCAGCCCTGTCCGCCCAGCCAGCGGAGGCCGATAAACATGGAGATTCTTTACCGCGGCGCGCGCCTCAAGCATGGGAGCACCTCACGCGGAACGCCTCGGCGTGTCCCTGCAACCCTTCAGCATTCGCCAGCGTGATGCCCGGCGCCGCAATGCGTTTCATACCCGCGCGCGACACCTGTTGGCACCCGATGATGCGGACAAAATCAAGGACGCTAAGGCCACCACGCACCCGCGCCATTGCGCCCGTGGGCAGCGTGTGGTTCGGTCCGGAAACGTAGTCGCCCGCAGCCTGAGGCGTGTACTCATCCAGAAAAACCGCACCCGCATGTTGCACGATTGGTACCAGCGCCGCCGGAATTGTAAGATGCTCGGGTGCAATGCGGTTCGATATCGCAACCGCCTCGTCCAGTGAACCGACCACCAAAATAGCTCCGCGCTGGGAGAGTGATTGAGCGGCGATCGAGTTGGCCTGCGTGCGTTTCTGCACCTCGTTCTGAACCTTTTTCGCCAGCGTGCGTGAAGTTGTGATGAAGACGCACAGCGCATTGGGATCATGTTCTCCCTGCGCCACCAGATCGGAGGCGATGCAAGCCGGGTCTCCATTCGCACTGATGACGACGGCTTCGGTGGGACCCGCCAGGAACTCAATCGCGCAATCGAACGCCACCGTTTTCTTGGCCGCAGTCACGTAGCGGTTGCCCGGACCGACAATCTTGTCGACGCGCGGAATTTCTTCCGTTCCATAAGCCAGGGCAGCGATGGCCTGCGCTCCGCCTACCCGGTAGAACTCGCGAACGCCAAGGAATGCTGCCGCCGCCAGAGTCGCGCGAGCTGGTTTCGGAGACACAACTCGAATCTGCCCAACTCCGGCGACCTGCGCGGGAATTACCGTCATGAGCACCGTCGAGGGCAAAGGATAGCGGCCGCCCGGAACATAGCACCCCACCGATTCCAGCGGACGCACCAACTGTCCGACGCTGACTCCCGGCTCGATCTCGCGCCGCCACTGCTCCGGTGCTTGCCACTCCGCATAGCGGCGGATGTTGCCCGCCGCATGTTCGATTGCCGCTTGCAGCTCGGGATCAGTTTGCTCCCAAGCCTGATGAAGTTCGTCCTCGGGAACAAGCAGCGGTTCGCCCTTGCCCAGTCCGTCCCAACGTGTGGCATAGCGACGCACGGCGCGATCCCCGTTACGTCGGACATCATTCACAATGCGGCGAACCGCAGGTTCAACCTCGGCGAGATCGGTCGCACCGCGCCTAGCCAGCGCCACTACCAGACGAGCCTGCGCGGGACCTTCGAAAATGCGCATCGTCTTGTTGTGCGCTATAGTCGTCCGCATCACATGACCACCTTGTTTAGCGGATATTCAACAATGCCCTGCGCGTTCGCCTGCTTCAGCTTCGGAATCAGCGACCATGCGGCCTGCTCCGCGATCACCGTGTTGACTGCGACCCACTCCCCATCGGCCAGTGGCGCAACCGTCGGATTCTGCAGCGCGGGCAGAAGACTGAGGACGGCGGGCAGATCCGGCTTACGCACGTTGAGCATCAAGCCGACCCGCCCGAGCGCGGCAATCGCTCCGCTCAGCATGACGGACAGATTCTCAATCTTTTGCCGCCGCGCCGGATCGGCCCAGGCCGCCTTGTTCGCGATCAGTTGCGTGTTCGATTCCAGCACGGTTTCGAGAATCCGCAGATGATTGGCGCGCAGCGAACTGCCCGTCTCCGTCACCTCGACAATCGCATCCGCCAGCAGCGGCGGCTTGACTTCGGTCGCTCCCCATGAAAACTCGACGCGCACATCTACGTTGCGGCTCGCGAAATAATTGCGCGTGAAACTGACCAGTTCGGTGGCAACGATTCGGCCGTTAAGGTCTTCGAGCTTCTGAAAGCTGGAATCCTCCGGAACGGCCAGCACCCACTTGACCTTGCCCATGCTTTGTTTGGCATAGATCAAGTCGCAGACCTTGACCACATCGAGTCCGCTTTCGAGCACCCAATCCAGGCCCGTCAAGCCCGCATCCAGCGCTCCGTGCTCGACGTAACGCGCCATTTCCTGCGCCCGAATCAACATGCATTCGATTTCAGGATCATCCGTGGCAGCGAAGTAAGAACGGGCATTGGTGTAAACGCGCAGTCCGGCGCGCGTGAAAAGACTTAAGGTTGCTTCCTGCAAACTTCCTTTGGGAATACCCAGCCGCAGTTTCATCGCTCCGCCTTTTCTTGCTCAAGCTTCTCTTGCTCAAATAGAGCGGGCCCGAGCGCGGCCGTCCCCAGCGAAAGTTGTTCCGTAAAGCAGGAGCGCGTCCCATTGTGGCAGACCTTACCCTCGCCCAGCACGCGGACGCGCAGCAGCACCGTATCCCGGTCGCAGTCGGTCGAGGCTGCAACCACCTGCAGCCGATTCCCAGAGGTTTCTCCCTTGGTCCAGAGCTTCTGCCGAGTGCGGCTGTAAAAGGTCACAAATCCGGTGCCGAGGGTCATCATCAGCGCTTCCTGGTTCATGAAACCAACCATTAGCAGCTCCCCGTTGCCCGCATCTTGAATCACGGCGGGCACCAGGCCATCCATCTTGTCAAAGTCGATCTCCATCCGGTCCTCCTGATTTCTTATTTTCGGTTTTCAGAACTCGTAATAAAGCAGAAAGCCCGCTGGGCAAGGTCTGCGCCAGCGGGCTTTGGATTTCCTAAAATTGCTTTTGGCTATCCGTGCTCCCCCGCCGACACGCTCGTCGCATGGTGATGATGGTGATGGCGATGGGCCAGCGGAGTCATTATAAAAATTATCGTAGGGTAGCGGGGATGCGGTTGTCAATCGCTATCTGCCCGCGCCGCAATTTACCGGTGTGTTACCTCGGGGTCATTGAACAAGGGCCGAAAACGAGGCTGGCGATGGCGTTGGTGCAATGGGGCTTAGTGAATGATCGTAAGTCGCGCCCAATAATGACGGTATACCTTGATCCGCCCGCTTGTTATCCTAGTAGCCGCAACCTGCCGGTGGAGCGCCCCTACGTTCCAAGGCACAACCCGCCTATGCAAATGGTGTTTGACGTTTTGGGGCAGATATTCAGCACCCTCTGGGCGCACAAACTGCGTTCCTTCCTCACCATGTTTGGCATTGCCTGGGGCGTCGGTTCCCTGCTGTTGCTGGTCGGCCTCGGAGAAGGCTTTAGAACCGGCAACCAGCGCGGCCTTTCCGAATACGGCGAGAACATCATGTTTCTCTACCCCGGCCGCGCTCCCGCGGTTGCGGGCAGCATGAATTCCGCCCGCGAGTACCGGCTCACCTACCAGGATTACCTCGACATCCGCAAGGAATCGCCGCATATTAAGGCCGTCACTCCCATCATCGTCACCAACGAGGTACATGCGGTTAGCGAGTTCGCCAGCGCCAGCGGCCAACTCACCGGCGCCGAGCCGCAGTACAACGGAATCCGATTCCTGCCGCTGCAACTGGGACGCTGGCTCAACGACCTCGACGAAACTCAAAAACGCGACGTCGTGGTTCTAGGCGATGAAATGTCGCACAACCTCTTTCCCGGACGTCCCGCGGTCGGCTCGTTCATCCTGCTCAATGGACATCGCTTTGAAGTCGTTGGCACGTTGAGACGCGTCGGCCACGGCGACGACAACTCCACCAATACCCGCGCCTACATTCCCTTTCAAATCATGCGCAGCGACTTCCCGCTCAAGGGCGAGCAGGCATACGACGCGATTTCAGCCATTAACTACCAGCCCCGCATAGCCGACGAACACCTGATCGCCCAGGACGAGGCACGCCGCGTCGTGGCCCGCAATCATCGCTTCGACGCTCACGATGAAGACGCCTTCGAAGGCTGGGACACCGTCAAGCAGGCGCAAATGATGGGCGTTATTTTCGATACCATGGACGAATTCCTCGGCACCGTCGGCTTGGTCACGCTCGCGCTCGGCGCCATCGGCGTGGTCAACATCATGCTGGTCGCCGTCACCGAGCGCACCCGCGAAATTGGTCTGCGCAAGGCACTGGGCGCCACCAATCGCAGCATCATGTTGCAATTCTTCGTCGAGGGTATTCTGCTGACTCTGGTCAGCGGACTCATCGGCATGGCCCTGGCAGCCGGCTTCATGGCGATGCTTGGCAACTACAACTTTCAGGGCGGATTTGACCCGCCACGGCTGATTCCGAAAACCGCGATCCTGGCCATCGCCAGCCTGACCCTCGCCGGCGTCGCCGCCGGACTCTACCCCGCGCGCAAAGCCGCACGCCTGGAACCGGTGGAAGCCCTGAGGCATGAATGAAATGGGATTTTGCAATTTGGCAATCGAGTAATTTTGTAATCTGAAATCGTACCGGCCTTGGTCTTCAAATTTCCAAATTGCCCGATTACAAAATTACGAAATGGATCTTAAGAATGGTTCGCGACCTGCTCCAGGAGTCCTTCACCGCCATGCGCCACAACCGGCGCCGCACCGCGCTCACCATGCTGGGCATGGCCTGGGGCATTGCCACCGTCGTAATGCTCCTCGCCTACGGCGATGGCTTCGGCCGCGCCATCGTCAACATCTTCGCCAATTTCGGAACCAAGCTCTTTATCGTATTTCCCGGCCGCAGTTCCATGCAGGCTGGCGGCCAGAAGGCCGGCGTGCCGGTGCGTCTTACATTCGACGACATCGAACTGCTCTCCACCAACATCCCGCAGATCACCCACATCACGCCCAGCTGCAACCAGGACGCGGTCCTGCAGTTCGACACTCGCTCTTACACCATGAGCGTCAATGGCGAATATCCCAATACGTTCCAGATCCGTGCCCTGGGCCTTGCGCAGGGACGTTTCTACAACCCCGAGGATCAGATGCAACACGCGCGTGTGGCCGTCATCGGCTCCGAAACCAAGGAAAAGCTTTTCTCCGGACGCAACGCGCTGGGCGAGTACATCCGCATCGAGGGCATGAGTTTCGAGGTCATCGGCATTCTCGCGCCCAAGATGCAGCAGGGCGACAACGATGTGAACCGCGTCGTCTACATCCCCTTCACGACCATGAGTGACATCAAGGATACACATTACCTCGATTCCATCTGGTTCAATTACGAGACTGACGACTACGGACAAATCGAGCAGTCGCTGCGCTACATCCTGGCCGAACAGCATAAATTCAATCCCATCGATCGCCGCGCCCTGATTGTCGTCAATCTGATGGACCGGCTCCATCATTTCGAGGTTGTCACCCTCGGCCTCAAGATTCTGCTCGGCTTTATCGGCACCCTCACGCTCGGCATCGGAGGTGTCGGGCTGATGAACATCATGCTTGTCTCCGTCACCCAGCGCACCCGCGAAATTGGAGTCGAAAAAGCCCTGGGAGCGCGCCGCCGCCATATTTTTTTCCAGTTTCTCGCCGAAGCCCTCACCATCACCTTCATCGGCGGACTGCTCGGCATCATCCTGGCCTACGTCGTTGCCCTCACCGTCGGCAGGCTCACGCTCTACAGTGCCATGGCCAAGCACGCCGAGGCCGGAGATATCCGGCTCGTCATCAACCCCGTCACCCTGATCGTTGCCGTCCTCATCCTCGCTGCCGTCGGACTCATCAGTGGCATGGTCCCGGCCATCCGCGCTTCCCGCCTCGACCCGATCGAAGCCCTTCGCTACGAATAGAAGCGCCAAGAGCGCATTCGTGCAATAATTTCCGCATCGCGAACCGCATCGAACAATTCTGGCGGCATTTTGTGCCCCCGGAATTGTTTCAATTCACCGCAACATCTGAACCTTAGTTGTGTTATTCGCTATTGGAGGAAGGTGACAGAACAATGAAAAAGCTGATTGGTTTACTCGTGATATGTTTCGCGTTCTCTCTCTCAGCCCTGGCGCAACACGGTGGCCGGCCGGAGGTCGGTGGCGGCCATCAAAACATCCCCAAGCATGGTCCGGCAAGAGTGACCACGCCGCGGGCCGCAGAGGAACATCCAAACTTCAGCGAGAAGGCAGGGCATCCCAACGCTCCCCATGTGGACCGCGGCAAGCAATGGGTTGGCCATAATACCGGGCCCAACGACGCCCATTACCATCTGGATCATCCCTGGGAGCATGGCCGCTTCACCGGCGGATTCGGCCGCGGCCACATCTGGCACCTCGGCGGCGGTGGCCCCGGACGCTTCTGGTTCGGCGGTTTCTACTTCTCCGTCGCCCCGTACGATATTGGCTTCTGTGACGGATGGCTGTGGGACTCGGACGAAATCGTCATCTACGAGGATCCCGATCACATCGGCTGGTACCTCGCCTATAACGTCAGGCTCGGAGTCTACGTCCACGTGATGTATTTGGGAGCGTAAAGGGATGAGACGTCAGGGATGCGATCTCCACCGCATCCCATCGTCCCAACAGGAGTTGTCATCCCGAACGAAGTGAGGGATCTGCAGTTCGGCATCGCAAAAATGCAGATCCCTCGCAAAAACCCCTCGGGATGACAATGTGCTTTTGTTACAGGAACAGCTGTTCCGCTACTTCTTTTCTTCGCCCTTGTCGTCCTTCTTTTCCTTTTCTTCCTTGCCCTTCTCGTCTTTCGTCTTGTCCACAATCGAAATCAATTCAACGTCGAAGATCAGGGTTGCATTGGGCCCAATTCCGCCGCCCGGTCCGCCCCGCTCCCCATAGGCCAGGTCCGAAGGAACAAAGAGCTGCCACTTCGATCCTACGGGCATGAGTTGCAGGGCTTCTGTCCATCCCTTGATCACTTGACTGACTCCAAACGTCGCCGTCTTCCCGCGCTTGTAGGAGCTGTCAAATTCCGTGCCATTGATGAGCGTGCCGCGGTAGTTGCACTCCACCGAATCGGTCGCGGCCGGCTTCGGACCGGTGCCGGCGGTCAGAATCTTGTATTGCAAGCCGCTGGGCAGGGTAACGACGCCTTCCTTACCTTTGTTCGCGGCCAGAAACGCTTCGCCTTCCGTCTTATTCGCAGCCGCCTCCTGCTGCATTTTTTCCTGCTGCTGTTTGCGGACTTCGGTCTGCACTTCGTTGAGTACACTCTGCGCGTCTTCTTGCGTCAGGCGCGTCTTCGCGCCCGTCGTCGTGGAGTCGATCAATCCCTGGGATACCAGTTTCCAATCCACCTCGATCGACTGCTTTTTCAGGTTATTCCCCAGGCCATTGCCGATGTTCATACCCAGGGCGTAGCTGAACTTGTCTTTCCTGCTTGTGAGGGGAGCAGGCGTTGCGCTCTTCGCCGCCGTTCCCGTCTTCTTCACCGGAGCTTTCGGAGTTGTGGCTGCTGGAGCCGCTGGTGTCGTTGCCGCCGGAGTGCTTGCTGCTGGAGTCTGCTGGGCATAGCCATCTCCGGCCAGCATCATCGCTGCGGCCAATAGTAGCGCTGGAGTGAGGAATCTTTGCATTTCTCTATTGTCCCATTGCCCCGCGTTCTGCGCCAGACCGTTGCCACCAAACGCCCAGCTGATTAACCCAGGGTTAATGTCCCGCACGTCGGGAGCGGCCGCCTCCGGCTTTCGCTATAATCCCTAGCATGAAAACCAGTCGTTTCCTCCCGCTGGCACTGCTCGTCGTTTCGCTCGCCGCCACCAGTTTCGCCAAGACGAAGGTCGAACTGAAGGACGCCCAAGGCAACGCTGTGGGCACCGCGATTCTTTGGGCACACGCCCCCGGAATCCGGATGAAGGTCAATCTCAAGAACCTTCCTCCCGGCGAACATGCCATCCACTTTCATCAGAACGCTGTGTGCGAGGCCCCCGGCTTCAAGACGGCCGGTCCGCATTTCAATCCTGAGGGAAAGAAACATGGCTTGCAGAATCCGGAAGGCCACCACGCCGGCGACAACCCCAACTTCACCGTGGGCGAGGACGGCAAAGCGCATTTCGAGTGGGACAACAAAGACGTCACGCTCGGCGACGACAGCCATTCCCTGTTCAGCAACGGAGGCACAGCCCTCGTGGTCCACGCCAAAGCCGACGACCAGAAGACCGACCCCGCCGGCAACGCCGGAGACCGCATAGCCTGCGGCGTAATCACGAAATAGTGTCGACCTTTATTGGCCCCGGAAAAATCGGCACATCTCCGATTTTGGTCGGCGTTTCGGTTTGACTTTGGGTGGCTCAGCGGTTCACCGCTGCGATTCAAACAATCGATTCCGATCCGTCTAGCCGCTGAGGTCACACCTTCCGCTCGGCAAACAGTTCGCCCGCAATCTGTCAATCATCGCGGAATTGTAATGCCTACTTCGCCGCCGTCTCCTGACTGAAGGCGCACAACCATTTGCCGCCATGCTTGCGCCAGAGGGCGGATACATGGACTCTCGCAGAAAATTCCTTGCCATGACTCGTTCCGCTCTCGGTTAACGTGTAAACGATCAGGCCTGAGTCAGCCGACAACGGTACGAACCTCGCGTCCTCCATCGTGTACTCATGCAGCCGGAATTCGGCCGTATGTTCCACGATCTCCGCTTTAGTGGCTGGACCATGTGCGTCAACAAAGACGACATCCTTCGCGAGGTAACCGGAGAAGGCAGTCAAGTCTCCCGTCTTCAGCGAATCCAGTTCCGCGCGTTCCTGAGCGACGATCTGCTCCCGAAGCGAGTCTCCGCGCGGTTTCATGCCGGCCTGCGCCGGTGCAGACTGTACTGGGTTCTGCGCTTGAGCGTAGCCAAGTACCGTCGTCAACAGAAAGAGCAAAACGCCTCTCGACACGCCAAATTCTCTCATCACACCTCCCTGAACCTGGCGGAGCACTGCTGAACTGCTTCCCTACTTCCCCGGCGGCACATACAGCACTGGAACATTCTGCTTGCTGACCATATCGTTCAGCGCCGCCAAGTCCTTCGACATCAGCTCGCGATACCGCGCCAGCAGCGGTTGTGCCGCCTTTTCCAGATCTTCGAAGACCCCGTACTGCTGCTGCGTCGGCGCGGCGTCCGCGGAGTCAACACTCCCAAGCAGGCCGTGGAGACGCTCATCCGTCAGCACCGGATAATTCAACGTCGACTCCGAACTCTTCGCATTCACCTGAAGCAACTGCGACTCCAGATCGAAGCTCTTCTTGTCGAAGTCTTTCATTGCCGACACCAACGCAGCGTAGTGCGCATCGTCGCCAAAACGCCGGCTGAGCCCGCGAGTCTGCGTGCGCACTTCGCGAATCGTCCCCACTGCCTCGTGAATCTCCGACACCTCCGCCACGATCTTGCCGCCCAGCTCAATCTGCTTCTGCACATCTTCGGCCGACACCTTCACCCGCGGATCGAGCTTTAACTCCAGCGGCGCCGTATACGACTTCCCGTTCGCCGTGAGCCGCACCTGATACACGCCCGGAGGCGCCATCGGTCCACGATTGCGGAATTCCGCTCCCGGTTCGCCCGCCAGCGGGGTCGGCCCCTGCGCACGCAAATCCCATGCAAACCGGTTCACACCCACATCGGTCGGAATCTTTTCGTCGGAAGGCGTCTGATCGGGCCACTCCGGCGGCGTGTCCGCTTCTTTCTTTTCTTCGTTGGAATAGCGCCGCACAACTTTCCCCGAAGCATCCAGAAATTCGAGCGCCACCACACCCTTCGGGGCCGCTGGAAGGTAGTAATAAACAATCGCACCGTTCGGCGGATTCTCACCCACCGGTTGCCGGTGTTCATAGAAATCAGGCCAGCGCATGCGATAGGTCGGTCGAGGCTTGTAAAGTACGGCTTCGGACGCCGCCTGTGCACTCGTGTTCACCTCGCGCAACGGAGTCAGGTCGTCCAGAATCCAGAAAGACCGCCCATGCGTCGCCACCACCAGGTCGTCATTCTTTACGATCAGGTCGTGGATCGGAGAATTCGGCAAGTTCAATTGCAACGATTGCCAGTTGGCTCCCCCATCGAACGAAACGTAAATTCCCGTTTCCGTGCCCGCGTACAACAGGTTCCTCCGCACCGGATCTTCGCGCACCGCGTGCGTGTAAGCACCGTCTGGAATGCCATTCGTGATCTTCGACCAAGTCTTGCCAAAATCGGTGGTCTTGAAAATATAAGGCCTGAAGTCGTCGAGCTTGTGCGTGTCAACCGCCGCATATGCCGTACCCGCATCATGCGGTGAAGCCTCAATCAGGCTGACCAGACTCCACTCCGGAATTCCCTTCGGAGTCACGTTCGCCCAGTTCTTTCCGCCATCGCGCGTAATGTGAATCAGTCCATCGTCGGTTCCCGCCCATAACAAGTCTTTCTGCACCGGCGATTCCGCGATCGTGAATACCGTGTCGTAATACTCCACCGAAGTATTGTCCTTGGTCAGCGGGCCGCCGGAAGAAACCTGTTTGCTCTTATCATTGCGCGTCAGGTCCGGACTAATCGCCGTCCAACTCTTACCTTCATTAGTAGTCTTGAAAACGCGCTCTGCGGTCGTGTAGATCACGTTGGGATCATGCGGCGAGATCTGGATAGGCTGCGTCCATCCCATACGATATTTCATATCGCCCACGCCGTGCCCCGTAGCATCCTCTGGCCAGACCGTAATGTCCTGCTCCTGCTCGCTGCGCCGGTCGAGGCGAGTAACTACACCTTGGCCCGAACCCGCATAAATAATGTTCGAGTCCCGCGGATCGGGCTGAATGTAGCCGCTCTCTCCTCCGCCTGCGTCGAACCAGTGCTGCCGCCCGACATAGCCGTCGTCGGTGCGACTCGCGATGCCCACGGTCGAGTTGTCCTGCTGCGCGCCATACACCTTGTAAAGAAAATCGTTATCCGCCGCCACGTGGTAAAACTGAGCCGTCGGCTGGTTGTATTCCGTGGACCAGCTCTTTCCGCCATCGACCGAAACCGAAGCCCCGCCGTCGTTCCCGTTGATCATGCGATTGGGATTCTGCGGATCGATCCAGAAGCCGTGATGATCGCCATGCGGGGCCGGCAAAAGATTCAGCGTCTTGCCCCCGTCGGTCGAGCGAAACACGCCCGTGTTCAGCATGTAGACCGTATCCGCACTCTTCGGATCGGCAAAAATATGGGTGAAGTACCACGCGCGCTGCGTCAGTCTCTGGTCATCGTTGACGCGGGTCCAGCTCTCTCCGCCGTCATCGGAACGATACAGCCCGCTCTCCTTCGACTCGATCAGCGCGTACACGCGATTCGAATCGGCGCCAGAAACGCTGACTCCGATGCGCCCCAGAATGCCCTCCGGCAGCCCTTTGCCTTCGAGGTGTTTCCAGGAATTTCCGCCATCGGTCGACCGGTACAATCCGCTGCCCGGACCGCCGCTCTCCAGACTCCAGGGCGTGCGCTGAATCTGATAAAGCGCGGCAAACATCACGTTCGAATTATGCGGATCGACCGCCAGATCGATCCCGCCCGACTTATCGTCTTTATAAAGAACCTTATCCCAGGTCTTGCCGCCGTCTGTGGTGCGAAAAATGCCGCGCTCCGCATTCGGCCCGTAAGCATGACCAAGCGCCGCGACCAGCGCATGATCCGAGTTCCGCGGATCGATCCACACCCGCGCAATGTGTTGCGTGTCTTTCAATCCGATGTGCTGCCAGGTCTTGCCGCCATCGGTCGTCTTGTACATTCCATCGCCGTAAGAGATATTGCCGCGCAAACAAGACTCGCCCGTCCCCACGTAAATCACACTCGGATTCGATTCCGAAACCGCAATCGCACCGATCGAAGAGATCATGCTGCCATCGGAAATCGGCTGCCAGCTCACGCCGCCATCGCTCGTCCGCCAAACCCCGCCGGCCACGCCGCCGAAGTAGTAAGTGAAAGGACTGCCCGGAATCCCAGTCACTGCCAGAACGCGCCCGCCGCGAAACGGACCAATGTCGCGCCACTTCATTCCCTTGAATTGTGCCTCGTTATACGGCTGAGCCGCCGCCGCAACGGCCAATCCCATGGCCAGGACAGACCACACCACCAACCCGCGAACCTTCATGCATCGCTCCTGTATCTACGACCCTGAGTAGAAGACCGATAATAATAACCCATCACCGGATGAGTGGATTGCATAGAGACAGGCCGCGGCTGGCCCTACGCGCGCGCACCCGAATAAAGAAACTCCAGCGCCTCTGGAAACCGCGCCGCCCAGGCCGCTTCGCTGTGCGAAGCGCCTTCCTCGATGCGAACCTTCAGCCGCTGTTCGTCTAAGCCGACCGACCGCAAAATCGATTCCAGTTCGTGCACGTTCTCGACGGTCTTCGTATCTTTCTCCGCGTCACCCACTTCCCGCGTGCCTGTCCCCAAATATATGCGCGACGGCCAAGCGCGAAAGCGACGACTCTCATGCAGAATTTTCTTGTTCGCGACAAACAAAGACGGACTCTCGATCAGCAATCGCCCAAACACTCCCGGAGCTGCCATCTGCGTGTACAAGGTGATCAACCCGCCAAGAGAAGACCCGCCCAACCCCGTATTCTCCGGCCCCTTCAAAACCGGATAACGCTCTTCGATCAACGGCATAACTTCGCGCCCCAGAAAATCGGGATAGCATTTTCCCGCCGGCTTAAGAACCTTAGGATCTTTTGCCTTGTAAGGAATGTATTCGTTGATTCGGTTCTTGGTGTTGTCGATGCCCACAAGAATGAGCGGCGGAATTTTCCGTTCAGCAATCAGCCGCGCCGCGGTCTCGCCCGCCTGCCAGTGCACCCCGGCAAAAGAGGTTGCCGGATCGAACAGGTTCTGCCCATCATTCAAATAAAGCACCGGATACCGCGTCTCGCCCCAGCCGTCGTAATCGGGAGGCAGCCAAACCCGCAACAGACGTGTGTTCTCGAAGA
>CAVZUP010000175.1:0-78295 GCA_963778255.1 uncultured Acidobacteriaceae bacterium | reverse complement strand
ATGCCGCCGATCCGGTGGGATTCACGTTTCGCGCGGAAGGCGTGAAGATCGGCTTTGCCACCGACCTGGGATACATGCCGGTGAATGTACGGAACCACCTGCGCGGCTGCAGCGTATTAGTAATGGAGTCGAATCACGATGTGGAGATGCTGCGTTCGGGGCCGTATCCGTGGTCGGTGAAGCAGCGGGTGATGAGCCGGGTGGGCCATTTGTCGAATGAGGCCCTCGCGGAATTCTTCTCCAGCGATTATGATGGAGTAGCCGAGTATTTAGTCTTGGCACATTTGTCTGAACAGAACAACCATCCCGAAATCGCGCGAGCCGTGGCGGAACAGGCGCTCGGCGGCCGTCAGGGGCTGTGGCGCAATCGTGTGCTGCTGGCAACTCAGACGCAGGTTCTCGAATCCATCCGGTTATAGCCTTTCGGGTTTTAGTCTCTTATGAGCCAGTGCGTCGAACCGATCGTGGGGAAAATCCTTGCTGGATGGCGCTACGATATTTCCGGTCTGGCTCCGGAGATGCGCGGAGATTACGAACTGCATTTCGCCGACTGCGAGCACTGCCGCAGCCGCCAGAAAGTTCACCGCATCATCGATATTTCGCTGATTGCGCTGGCTTCGGTTTCGGGCGCGGTGTTTCTGCTGGCGTTTGCGGTGATCCGGTATTTTGGACCACGGCACGCGTTCTGGCTGGAGGTGGGCGCGCTGGCTGGCTTTGCGCTGTCGGCGCTGATCTGGCTGATTGTGGCGGTGGCGACTCCGGCGCCCATGGTGATGGTGGATGCGGCTAAGCTGGGGGCGCGGCGGGTGCATGACCGGCTGCCGGCGGAGATCCGCGAGCGACTGCCGGAAGAGATACGGGTGAAACTGACGGGGTCGTAGGGCTCGGCATCGAAAGTTAGGTCCAAAGAGATGAAGTTAGGATCGAAAATGCTCGGGCTTCTGCTGATCGCGGCGATTGTGATTGCGCCGTTGACGACTGGTGCTTTGGCAGAGGTGAACCACGGGTCCGCGCCCTTGGCTGGAACTGGTGAGCATTTGGCGGGGTGCCATGTTCGCGGCGCTGCGACACTTCCCGATTCGCGGCTTCCCCATTCCCCTCGTCCTGGTTCTCCACGGCCCGCACCGGTGAGCTACCAATGCTGTCTTACCGGGCATGATGTCGCAGTGGTGCAGACTTCTTTTTCTCCGCAACCTTCAGCGGGGTACACACGCGTTACGGTGCAGATTGAGCCTGCGCTGACGATTGGCTTATTGAACCTCGTGGAAGTTTCAGTCGTTCTCTCCGCAGACCCGCCGGGCGCGACTCCGTTGCGGATCTAATCTCTCCCTCGTCGCTTTAGATCAAGAAACATGACCGAGCAAAGGCTTTATTTGCACGCTTGATTCTTTGTGCATGAGGAGTGGAATTGTGCGCACGTTCATTCTTGTTTTCATGGCAATTACCTTCTGGGTATTGTCCGCGAGAGCGCAGGACGGAGTTGTGGTCAACGATTCGGCAGAACATTCGACGGAACAGAAGATGGACATGCCGGGTATGGATATGTCGTCGACCGAGCCGGACTGGATGCCGTCACCGCACGCGGGCTCGGGCACGGGATGGCAGCCTGCGGCAACCGGCAGCAATTCCTGGATGAAAACGGTGGGCGCCTGGGATGTGATGGCGCACGGCGTGGTGTTCTTGGATTACAACCAGCAAGGCGGGTCGCGCGGCGAGGGCAAGGCGGAGTCGGTGAACTGGCTGATGCTGATGGAGCAGCACAAGCTGGGGCAGGGGAGCATTCTGTTCCGCGAAATGTTTTCGGCCGAGTCGCTGACTGCGCCGCATCCGGGGTTTCCTGAGCTCTTTCAGACGGGCGAGACGTATCATGGGCAGCCGCTGGTCGATCATCAGCATCCGCACAATGTTTTTTCAGAACTGGCGTTGTATTTCGCGCAGCCGATTGGCGGCAAATTGTCGTGGGTAGGTTACGGTGCGGCTGCGGGCGAGCCGGCGTTGGGGCCGGTCGCTTATATGCATCGCGCTTCGGCGTCGGAGTTGCCCATGGCGCCGTTGTCGCATCATTTGCAGGATTCCACCCATATCAGTTTTGGAGTCATTACCACCGGGCTGGTGGTGAAGAAGATTGACTGGCTCAAGAATGCCGGGTTCAAAATTGAAGGCTCGTTATTCAACGGGCGCGAGCCTGATGAGAAGCGGTACAGCATTCAATTCGCGCCGCTCGACTCGTGGTCGGCGCGGTTCAGCTTGGCGGCTTCGCGCAATTGGACGGCGCAGTACAGCTACGGACGGCTGGAGCATCCCGAGGCGCTGGAGCCGGGGAGCCAGCGGCGGCAGACGGCTTCGGTCGAATATGTGCGACCGTTTGCTCGGGGCTCGTGGGCGACCTCGGCGGTCTGGGGACGCGTCCACAAGGTATTGGACGACCACACGCTGAACGGTTATTTGCTGGAGACAACGGCGAACTTTCTGTCGCGCAATTATGCCTTCTCGCGGATGGAACTGGTCGACAAGGACGAATTGTTTCCCGACAATCCTTTGCTCCCGAGCTTTCGGATCGGAGCTTACACGTTCGGTGGGGCGCATGATTTGATCCAGAGCCAGTTCTGGCAGCTGGCCCTGGGCGGGGACTTTACGTTCTACTCAAAGCCCGCTGCGCTGGACTCTGCCTATGGAAAAGACCCAGTTTCGTTCCAGCTATTTTTGCGGGTGCGCCCGGCTTTGGGGCACCATGAACACTAAGGGTGGATTCACCGCCAAGACGCCGAGGGCGCGGAGAAACGGTTCAATGCGCGGTTCTAAGGCGCAGCCGGCGGGGTCGTTAGCTTTCTGACGTCGTCCACTAGCGTCGTCATGGTCTGATCGAAGTTCTTGCGGCCGGTCGCTTGCCGGGCCCACGGGTGCACCTCTTCCGCGAATGTCCAGAGAACAACGTGCGTCTTGGGATCCAGGACCACCAGGCGGAGCTGTTGATTTAGTGAGATGACAAAGCCGATGGTGAAGATCAGATCGGCGTCGGCGGGGGCTCGGACCAGATCGTACGCTCCCCAGCCTTTCATGTGCTCATAGAGCACGTTGTAGGTTAGGTTGGGCACTCCGAAGATGACATCGGCGGTGCTTTCGCTATTGGAAATGAATACCTTCTTCCCGGTGAGGACTTGCGTGGGGATCGGAGCGGTGGGCGGATCGGGCACGTTCTTTGCCTTCGCCGCGGCGATTGGAATGGCTGCCAGCGCTAGGACGGCGGCGAAGCAGAAGGTTCGGATTCGGGCGATTCTCGACATGGTTGCTCCTATCAAAACGGGTTGAAGAACTTGAGCTGGCCTCGTGTGTTCGAGTTGATTCTGAGAGAGCGGAATTGGATTACGCGAGGCGCTCTGATGAATGGAACCCATAATCGGGCGGCATGTTGTTCAGTATCTTCGATTCGCGGGTAAAGTTTTGTGAAGATTATGGGGTGATTTGTCATGACACTGCCGATCCACCTATCGGAAAGGCTCATGAATGCGGTAGCTTCTATGCATGGTCTCGTCATGAAGGGAGCCGGCCGTTGAGCATTCAGGATGAGATGGAACTTGCTTCTCTAAAAGCGGCGGGCCGCATTGTGCGCATGGTGCTAGACGCCATGAAGGCGGAAGTGCGGCCGGGTGTTACGACGCGACATCTGGATGAAGCGGGCGCGCGCGTGATGGAGGAAAATGGCGCGCGGTCGGCTCCGGTGATGGTGTATAAGTTCCCGGGCGCGAGTTGCATCAGTCTGAACGATGAGGCGGTGCATGGAATTCCGGGAGAGCGCGAGTTGCGGGAAGGCGACCTGGTGAAGCTGGATGTGACGGTGGAGAAAGATGGCTTTATGGCCGATGCCGCCATCACCGTGCCGGTTGGGCAGGTGAGTTCGCAGGCGCAGCAATTGATGGACTGCGCGGAACGGGCTTTTCACAAGGCGATGCTGGTGGCGCGGGCTGGGTTCCGCGTGTTTGAGATTGGAAAGATGGTCGAGCGCGAGGTGCGGAAGTCCGGGTTCGCGGTGGTCCGCGAATTAGGGGGACACGGGATTGGGCGGACTATCCACGAAGCGCCGCATGTGCCGAACTATGCGGATCCGCAGGCGCGGCAGATCATGAACGAGGGGCTGGTCATCACCGTGGAGCCGATTATTTCCGCCGGCTCGGGGCGGGTGTTTACAGATAAAGATGGCTGGACGGTGCGGACGGACGATCGCGCTCTCTCGGCGCATTTCGAGCATACTTTGGTGGTCACTTCGGGAGCGCCTATTTTGTTAACGGCCGGTTAACACAGAGGCTTGCTTCGGCGTACTGGTGCGGTTGACCGGCGGACGGCTTCGAGATAAAGTTCAAGGTGAATAGCAGTTTTTTCTATCCCCCCACCCAGGTTTACTTGCGACGGTTTTACATGCGTTCCGGCTTCTTGAAATTCGTCGTCCTGTCGTTCGTCTTGTCATTCGCCTTGGCCAGCGTGGCTTGGGCGGCGCCTCCTCAATTTTCCGGACAGAAGCGCGTCGGTCTGACCAGCGGCGATCAGTGGGAACCCTCCGTGGCAGCCGATGGTTCGGGACGAATCTACGTTCTTTATCCACATTATGGGAAGGTGCCCGATTGCAAGGACTGTCGCGTGCCCACCATGCTGCTGGTGGAGAGCAACGATAACGGCAGAACGTGGCAGACTCCGCGGGTGATGCTGGAGGCGGCGTCGGGGCAGTTTGATCCGCAGATTGCGGTGGATCCGGCGGACCGGCACACGGTGTATGCGGCGTGGCTGCAGAACGGGAAGCAAGCGGTGATGCTGGCGAAGTCGGTGGATGCCGGCGCGACGTGGAATTTTACGATGGCGGTGCACAGCACGGTGGAACTGGATAAACCGGCGCTGGCGGTACGCGGGGCGAACGTCTACGTGGCCTTCAATCACGAAGAGCAGGTGTGGGTGGCAGCCTCGCAGGATGGCGGGCGCAGTTTTACGCCGGTGCGCGTGAATGCCGAGAGCCGTCCGGGATGGTCGTTGCTGGGCGCGGCCACGGTGGATCCGGCGGGCAACGCTTATTTGGCTTGGGCTTCTTATTCGAAGGCCGGAGGCGCGCGCGGCTCGGTGAATCTGTATGTGGCGAAGTCGGCGGATGCGGGCAAGGCGTGGAGCCGGACTCTGCTGGATGTTTCGGCAGCCGCAGCCGATTGCAAGGAAGAGGAATGCGGCGAGGGATTTCTGGGTGCGCAGGTGGCGCTGACCTCGGATGCCGCCGGAACTCTATACGCGCTTTGGAGCGCGGGCGGCACGGCGTTGGGGCCGCAGCGGATTTATTTCTCATCGTCGACCAACGGCGGTGAGAGTTGGTTGCCGCGGGCGGGCGTTTCTTCGGCTGCACCGGGAGTGGAACACGCTTTTCCGGCGATTGTGGCTGGAAACGCGGGTGACGTGCGCATTGCATGGATGGATCAGCGTAACTCTTCTCGTAATTCTCCTGATTGGAATACTTACTATCGAAGTTCGAGTAACGGCGGGGCGACTTGGGGAGACGAGACGCAGATCTCAGGCTACGTGCCAGGCTATCGGTACATTGATAAAGAAGGTTTCAAGTTTCCCTTCGGAGACTATTTCGGGCTGGCCATCGACAACCACGGCGACACGCACGTGGTGTGGGGCGAGGGGCTGAATTATCAGTCGCCGGGGTCGATTTGGCATTCTAGCGGACGGTAGCAAGATATTCCTTGGAGACACGGCTAGCTGCGTCTCGTACTGCGCGCAAACAGACGGGAGTTCCATAACCGTTGTGAGCGCTATTGTTGTTAACAGCAATTATCCCCGAAGTTGGGCGGAATTCGGCGTAGAGCCCGTTGTCCGTGTCACTTATGAGGAAACAACGCGATCAATGGCTACAGGATGTCAGAGATCGCCAGAATAATATCGTCTTTCCGCAAACGCTGGCGAACGAGACTCGACTTTGGCGAAACATTGGAACGAGACCAGCCACCATCTTGACGTGGGCCGGTCTCGCAGTCCTAGGTCTCTTCGTTTTCGGAACCATCGGTATTTTTCTAGTTATCATCATTAGGGAAGGTGGCACGTGGGCTGAGGTATTGGCTGGAGCATTATTTACATTGCTGGTCTTTGGTCCAATAATCGGCCTGATTGTCTGGGCTACGCGACGCAATCTGCAAAAGCTTGAAAAAACGCTCCACAAATCCGCAGCGGGAAAATAGACGTGTTTCTTGTAACATCCTCATAGCACTCACAACCTCAGAATCGACCGGCCTGTGCACGGCACGATCCTCAATCGGTCAGCAGCCCACCCGTTAAGTCTCTTAGCCGCTGGATGCGGTGGTCACGGCAGTATTCGGTTAGTTCTTCCACTAATTTTTCGGTTGCCACGGGATCGAAGAAGCTTGCGGTTCCCACCTGCACGGCGGTTGCTCCTGCCAGCATGAATTCCACTACGTCGGGTGGAGTGGTGATTCCTCCCATGCCGATTACTGGAATTTTCACGGCACGCGAGGCGTCATAGACCATGCGGAGCGCGATGGGCTTGATGGCCGGGCCGGAGAGGCCGGCGGTTACGTTGGCGATTCTGGGGCGGCGCGTTTCTGGATCGATGGCCATGGCTAAGAACGTATTGACCAGCGAGAGCGCGTCGGCTCCGGCTTCCTCGGCCACGCGCGCCATCTGCGCGATCGAGGTTACGTTGGGCGACAGTTTGACGATGATGGGCCGCGCTGCCACGCGCTTCACCGTCCGCACCACTTCGTCGAGCAAGTGTGGATCGCTGCCGAATTGAATGCCTCCGTGCGCGGTGTTCGGGCAGGATACGTTGATCTCGTAGGCGGCAATGCCCTCGCCTTGATTCAGGATTTCGATTGTCTGCTCATAATCGGCGCGGGTGTAGCCGTAGACGTTGGCGAACACGACTACATTTTTCTTCTCGCGCAATGCGGGAAGTTTTTCCGTGAGGAAGGCTGGCGCGCCGATGTTCTGCAGGCCGATGGCATTGAGCATTCCGGCGGCGGTTTCATAGAGGCGCGGCGGAGGGTTCCCAGTCATCGGCTCCTTGGAGAGGCCTTTGACTACAAGTCCGCCGAGGCGGTCGAGGTGCACGATGTCTTCGAACTCGATGCCGTAGCCGAAGGTGCCGGAAGCGGCGATGATCGGGTTCTTCAGGTCGATGCCGGCGAAGCTGACGCTTAGGTCGGGATTGGCTACGGGCGTCATTGCGCGCCTCCGGGAGGCGCGGACGGCTGAACGGATGGAGGTCCCGATGATGATGGTTCGTTGAAGCGGCGGGGCGGCGATAGCGCTTCAGTCAGGACTCTTCCTGTAGCTGCTGCGGGCGCGTTGATTCCTAGTAACGAAGCTAACGTCACTGCCAGATCGACCGGCTCGGCGTGGGTGCGATAGGTTCCGGGTTGGAAGGCTAGACCGTAGAACGCTAGCGGCACATGGGTGTCGTAAGTGAAGGGCGTGGCGTGATCGGTACCTTTCGCGCTTCCGACGTGAAATAAGCTGGGGATTCCCATCACGTACCATCCGGCCTCGGGGGAGTAGCTGTGAGCGTAGCGGCGGCCGGTTTCGGTGGGGGGAGTTTCTCCGCGGGCTAGCTGCGACTTGGTGAAGTATCCGGTTAATCCGGCATGCTTCATGGCTTCGCCGGTGTCGGCTTCGGCGTCGGATTCCCTTCTTGCGGCGGTTCCGGCGAAGGCTTCTTCATTCAGCCAGGCTAGCGGGTAATCGACATCGAGGACGTAGTCGGCTTTCTTGGCATATTTTTTTGCCAGCAGGGAATTGATTTGTTCGCGCAGGGCTTTGGTGTCTAGATTGGCGGCGGGCAGGCGCAGAGTTTTCGCGAAATCCGGCAACGGGGCGATGCCGTGATCGGCGGAGAGCGCTACCCAGACGTTGGCCATTCCGATCTGGTGACGGAGGAAGTCGAAGAAATCCGCCAGTTGGTGGTCGAGTTCCAGCGCCATGCTGCGCATTTGCGGGGAGTCGGGGCCTACCTGGTGGCCGAGAATATCGTTGGCCGAGAGGCTGATGACGAGCAGGTCGGTGGCTGGGCCCGCGCCCAGTTTTTCGTACAGGACGAGTTCCTTGGCGAAATCCATTTGGTAGTCGTTGGCGAAGGGAGTGGAGCCTACGACCTCGTAGAATCCGGCAGGTGTGCCGTCTTTTGCGTTGCGCGGCGCGGTCGAGCCTAGGAGCTTGCCTTCGTTGTCTTTGTCTTTATCGCGCCATTCGCGATTCCAGTATTTTTCGGCGCGCCCTTCCGAAGGACGCCTGGCGTTGAAATCGCGCACCCACTCGGGGAGATCGGCGCGGTAGTAGGTGGAGGTGATCCAGTCGCCGGATTTGGGATCGATCCAGTAGGCGGCGTCTCCAGCAAAGCCGGCGGGGAGCACGGCGGCGCGGTCTTTCAGAGAGACGGCGAAGACTCGGGCTTTGCCGCCGGTAGCTAACTTCAATTCGTCGCCTAGGGTGTCGCTCATTAAATTGTGCGGCGATGCGCCGGGGGCTTCGCGGCTTACGCCTACCAGTTTTGTGGTGTCGTCTTCGACCGAGGTTACGCGCTTCTTTCTCTGCGGGTCCCACCATTCGTTGGCCACGATGCCGTGTCCGCTGGTGTAAGCGCCGGTGAAAAGGGTGGCGTGTCCGGGAGCGGTGCGGGTGTTGGCGTAATCGTAATTGCAGTCGGTGAAATAGGCGCCGTGATCGAGAAACAGGCGAAAGCCCCCTTCGGCGAACTGGTCGCGATAGCGTTCGAGGTAGTCGGCGCGGAACTGGTCAATCACAATGACGACAACGAGCTTGGGACGGGCGTTGTAGGCGGACGCGAAGGCGGCGGGCGTCAACTCAAGAGGGACCGAGCCGATCAAAAGCAGTGCTACGCACAGGGAATGGGGGAGTCTCATTGCGAGCTAGTTTACAGGAGAAAAGCTGCTAACCGCAGAGGACGCTGAGAGCGCAGAGGAGGAAGGCAGAAAACCTCTGTGACCTCTGCGTCCTCCGCGGTTCAAGACTTTGATCGTCCGCGTGCACGGAAGCGCGTTTTTCAGCTAAAGTTAAAGCAATATGCTTGATTTGAATTTTGTCCGCGACAACCTGGCGCTGGTGGAAGAAAAGCTGCGCCAGCGGGGGATGAATCCGGCGGAAGTTCTGAAGGACTTTCGCACCATTGATGGCGAGCGGCGGCAGGCCATTACGGCGGCGGAAACGCTGCAGGCGCGCCGCAACCGCGCTTCCGAAGAAATTGCCAAGCTGAAGAAGAGCGGGCAGGACGCTTCGGCGCAGATCAACGAGACCAAGGAACTGCGCGAGCAGATTGCGGAATCGGAGAAAAAGGCGGCCGAACAGGAAGCGCGGCTGCGCGAAATTCTGACCGCGATCCCGAATCTTCCGCATGACAGCGTGCCGGTAGGGAAGAGCGAAGCCGATAACGTGGAAGCACGCCGCTGGGGCACGCCTCCGCAGTTTGATTTCAAACCCAAGCCGCATTGGGAATTGGGCGAACACCTTGGGATTCTCGATCTGGAACGCGCCGCCAAATTGACGGGCGCTCGCTTTGCCGTGTACTGGGCTCTGGGCGCGCGATTGGAGCGGGCCATCGCCAATTTCATGCTCGATCTGCATACGCGCGAGCATGGATACACCGAGGTGCTGCCGCCGTACATGGTGAATTCCGAGTCGATGTATGGCACGGGGCAGTTGCCGAAGTTCGCGGCGGATTTGTTTCGCGTGCCGCACGGCGAGAAGGATCTCTGGCTGATTCCTACGGCGGAAGTTCCGGTGACGAATCTTTATCGCGACGAAGTGCTGGATGCGGCGAAGTTGCCGGTCTGCCTGACGGCTTATACGCCGTGTTTTCGCAGCGAGGCGGGATCGTACGGGAAAGACGTGCGCGGAATTATCCGGCAGCATCAGTTTCAAAAAGTGGAACTGGTGAAGTTTTCTCGTCCGGAGACTTCTTATGATGAACTGGAGAAGCTGACCCACAACGCCGAGACGGTGCTACAGAAGCTTGGATTGCACTATCGCGTGGTGAAGCTGTGCACCGCCGATATTGGATTTTCCTCGGCCAAGACTTACGATCTTGAAGTGTGGCTGCCGGGACAGAATCTGTTCCGCGAAATTTCTTCTTGCTCGAATTTTGAAAGTTTTCAGGCGCGGCGGGCGAATATCCGCTATCGTCCGGAGGGTAAGAACAAGACGGAATTTCTGCACACGTTGAATGGCAGCGGCTTGGCGGTGGGGCGCACGTGGGTTGCGATTGTCGAAAACTATCAGCAGGCCGACGGTAGCGTGCGCATTCCGGAGGCGCTGCAGCCTTACATGGGTACGGATTGCATTCCGGTGCCGGGAAAGGCTTGACGCACGGGGAAAATTGGTAGTGTCACAGCGGGGCAAGTTGGAATTTGCCAACAAGAAGCAGGTCCTTCGCTTCGCTCAGGATGACAATGTTGTGTTATGAAACCAGCGGGTCCTTCCCCTTCGGCTGCGCTCAGGGTCAGGATGACAATTTGCTTGTGATGAGACCAATTTGACACCACGCATAGTTTGCGCCGCTTCTGCGTTGCGGTAATCGGAGATTTGCTATCCCATGAATTCCCAAATAGACTGGCAGCAAGCTGAAGCCTCGACGGCGCTGGATACGGCCGTCTCTCCCATGGGCGCGATCTGGCGCACAATCCGCGGCTACATTCTTTGGTCGTATGAGCGGGGAAGCCTGCATTACGACATCATGGTTACGCTAATTCTGCTATTTGTGTTTGTGTCGCCGCTTTTCATCCACTACAAAGACAATCCGGTGGAGCGCAATCCGCATCTTACCGGGGTAGTTGTGATTCCCGGCGAGAAGGGCGGATTTGTTTATCAGATCCAGGCCTCGGCGGTGAATACGGCTGCGGGAAGCGACGTTCGGCGGCAACTGGAGCAGATTATTGAACCGATTTCGGGGGCAGTGAGCATTGTCCGGTACGAGGCGGTCAAAGATGCCTCGGGACACACGATGAGCTACAAGGTCTGGGTGGAAAAAGAATGAGGGTAGGTTTCAAGGTTTCAGAGTTTCAAGGTTTCAAAGATCGTCCCCATCAACAGCAATGAGAGCTGCTTTCCAATCGTTTGTTTTCGGACTCCTCGTCATCGGCTGTCTGGTGACGGCGGCTGGGGCGCAGATTGCCAAGGAATCCGCTGAGTTGGAGCGCGTTCTCAGCCGGATGGACACGGCCGCCAAGAATTTCAAAACCACCGAGGCTAGCCTGGTCTCGGACCAATACGAGAAGGTTATCGACGAAACCGAGACGCAGAAGGGCAAGATTTATTTTCGGCGCGAAGGCAGCGAAATCGACATGGCGGCGGACTTTGTCGAGCCCGACAAGAGGTACGTGGTCTACAGCGGCGGCAAGGTGCAGGTTTACCAGCCCAAGATCGATCAGGTGAACGAGTACCTTCCGGGCAAGAACCGCGGCGATATCGAGAGCTTTCTGGTGCTGGGTTTTGGCGGGGGCGGCCACGATTTGTTCAAGTCTTATGCGGTAAAGTGGCTGGCTACGGAGACCGTGGGCGGGGTTGCAGCGGACAAATTGGAGCTGATTCCGAAGTCCGACCGTTTGCGCAACAACATCGCGCGCATTCTGCTCTGGATCGACCCGGTGCGGGGAGTTTTGGTGCAGCAACAGCTCTTTGAGCCGGGCGGCGACTACCGGCTGGCGAAATATTTCGATATCAAAGTCAATCAAAAGCTGCCCGACGGGGTGTTTAAGCTGAAGACGACTGAAAAGACGAAAGTTGTTCCTCCCCCGGGATAGGCGGAGCGGGCCCAGGCGGAACCAATAGAAACAAGCTGAAAAAGAGGGGTGGGGGCTATATACTGCACGAGAACCTCCGAAAGCTGAGTTCGCATGGCTAGAGTCTTCACCATTCCCGTGCCTCCGGATTTGTCGCGCAAGAAGCGCGAACGAACCGACGATCCGCGCTACGTGGACGGCCAGAAGATGCTGGTGGAAGCGATGAAATACCTGGCGAAGGCCGATCCCGTGGCCAATCGCGGAGCCATCGAGTTGTTGTCCGAGCACGTGCGCACGCGTTTCCGCATGACCGATTCGCCGCTCGGCTAAAAGTAAAACTTCAAAGCAAACTGCATGATACGCGGACCCCTATAATACGGCGAATTCGAGGGTGAACTGTCGCTCGAAACCTGGCCGAACTGACTGCCGCCGCCGGTCGAACCTCCGCTTGAGGTCGGACCGTAGAACTGGGTATGGTTAAAGGCGTTGAAGAAGTTGGATTGAAACTGGAGCGCCTTGCTTTCAGTGATCTGAAAGTTCTTCATGATCGAAATATCCCAATCGTTGATGCCCGGTCCGCGCAGAGCGTTCCTGCGCATGTTGCCGTAAGAGAACAGAGGTACGCCTCCCTGAATGAGTCCTATGCCGGCAACATAGGGTTGGCCCACTGGTGGGCCTGCGGCGCAAACCAGATTCGTCGGATCGAACCAGTATGGAGCAGGATTCGTGTTTGACACGCAGCTGCCGTGGAGACCGTCCGCACTTGGGCTGAAGGACCGCAATTGGCGGGGATTCTTGAAGATATGGACGGGGCCAATGACATCCGGCCGGTCAAGGCCTTCCTCGGATTCGCTGGCGCCGTTCTCGGAGTAGATCGTAAACGGATTTCCCGATTGAAAAGAAGTGATCGTTGAAACCACCCATCCCCCAAGGATTCTCTTCTCCAATGCGTTTCCGCGAGTTCCAATGGGGATGGCCCACACCGGGCTTAGCACCAGGCGGTGAGTGGCGTCAAAGTCTGCCAAGCCGCGGTCGAATGCAGGGTTCGCGGGATTGGTGAAGGTTGACGAACGCGCGCGGAAGCCGGAAGAGACGTCGATTGTCTTCGCTAGCGTATAGGCGACCCTGAACCCGAGACCGTGATTCATTCTGCGGTCAACCGTAACCTGTAGCTCATTACTTGACGAACTGCCTTCACTTACGTTGGTCTCGACCTGGGTAGCGCCGGTGGGAAGGTAATTCGCATCGCAATTCGCGAGCGGCCGCGCGCAATCGGGGACGATGTAGTTGACGATGTTGGTGGTGATGGACGACGGGTCAGAGGCAGTCGCGACAGCCTGATATTGCGCCATCAAACTTAGCGGGTTGCTGCCGTTGATTTGGGGGTAGTTCAGGTTGGTGCTGGCAATGGCCTTGCGGCTCAAGCTGCCAACATAGATGGCCTCCACCATCGTGTCTTTCGTGGCCTGGTATTGAAAACCGTAATTGAAGTTTTCGGCGTAGGGAGTTCGGAAGTGCGGAGTCACGACATAGGCAAAAGGAATTGCCGGACTAAAGAACTGTCCTAAATGTCCTCCAGCGAGGAAGGGATAGGGGTCGGGATATAAACCCTGATCAAACGGATCGGCCGTGTAAGAGCCATTGGCGCTCGCCCCTATGCAGCCGTTGGCTGCGCCTCCCTGGCCAAAACACGAGGGGTAGTTGTTCGCCACGTATCCAAAGGGAGCCTGTCCTCCGAACTGCAGGTTCAGGGCTCCATCCTCGATGTCATAGAAAATCCCCAGGCCACCGCGCATTACCAACTTGCCGCTGCCCAACATATCCCACGAGAACCCAAATCTTGGCGCAAAATTCCTATAGTCGGGATAGACCAGGCTCCGGTTTGGGGTCCCCGGATCGCCGGCATACAAGAAACCGGGTAGAGAATCGGGATAAAGCTTCGACTGTTGTCCCGGATACCAGCCCTGAATCTCGTTGCGCGGGTCTACTTGCGGCGAGTTGTATTCGTAGCGCAAGCCATAATCAAGACTCAGGTTCTTCGTAATCTTCCACGCGTCCTGGGCAAAGAAATCGAGCTGATGGGCTCGGATGCCGTAGGCCGCGCTGGAAAACTGGTAGTAGTTGTCGAAGAATCCGCCGACGAAATCGGCCAACGGGTTCCCTGTGTAGGCCTCGTAGGTCCCGTAGTCGAACGATCCGTTGTTGTAAAAGTCGTAATGGAAGTTGTTTCGAATAAACCGGACATCGGCGCCAAACTTGAGAGAATGTTTCCCCCGGGTCCAGGAAAACGTGTCCTGGTACTGGAAAGTTACGTCATGAACCTTGGTTGGACCCTGGGGTGAGGGGCCGAGGTTGAAGGCACCGGAGACGGAGACTAGTGGCGGCGCTGTCCCCTTAGGATCGTCTGGATTCACGGTCGTAAACCCGAGAGCGGACGGCGAGGTTCTATCTTCCGGGATGGCGTCGTAGGTGGCGACGCGATCCCCCGAGAATCTCAGTTCGTTCAGCATGCTCGGAGAAAGAGTGCGGGTCCAACTGACCGACCCGGTGTGGAAGCGCTGCTGATTGGTAAAGCCCGACCCCACCGGAACATCGCCTCCAGTGGATGCACCTTTGACGACCTCAAAAGGAAATGTCTGCGGCTGATCATCGAGAATGTAGAAGGCCGAGAGCGTATCTTTCGGGGAAATGTTGTAGTCGTAGCGAAAAATAAACTGGTCTTCCTGCAAGCTGGCGACGGGATCTTCGACCAAACTATTCGCTCCGGAATTCGGCAGGGGAAGATACTTGTTGATATAGTTCGCCATCACCGGATCCACCGGTACCTGATTGCACGGTGTCCCGCTGCACATGAATGGCAGGATGCCGCCGGTTGTGGGGTCGAAGAGCTGGCCCGTGTCATAGCCGGTGACCGGATTGATGATTCCCGTGTATTGGTCGCTAAAATCGCCAGTCCGCTCCGGTGTCGACAATACCGTCAGAATCCCGGGGTTTTGCCCCTCCGCTCGGCGCGCTCCTTGGTAGGAAGCAAAGAGAAACATCTTGTCTTTTCTGATCGGGAATCCAATGGTTCCGCCGAACATGTTGTATCTAAAAATCGGGGCCTGCCCGAGGAAATAATCGTTGGCATCGAGCGTTGTGTTGCGAAAATAATCGAACAAGTCGCCGTGAATGGAATTTGTACCGGACTTAATCACCTGATTCACGATTCCGCCGGACGTGCGGCCGTATTCCGCTTCGTAATTGTTGGTCAGGATCTTGAACTCCGCGACCGCGTCGGGGTTCGGATCCACGACCATATTGTTTCCGAGGAAGTCGTTGTTGTCGGCGCCGTCGAGCAGGAACGTCATCGATTCCGAGCGCTGGCCGCTCACGGAAAATGGATTGCCCGAGCCGTCGTCCTGATCGGGAGCGAAAGTGCCCGCCTGTAGCAGGCCTAGTTGCATGGTGTCACGCGCGGCTAGCGGCAGGTCTTGAATGCGTTGCGTGGTTTCGACCTTGCCGAGGGTGGCGCTGACGGTATCCACTTGGGTGACGTCGCCTTGCACCTCGATGATCTGGCTGGTGGCGCCGATTTGCAGCGCGACGTCGAGGCGTGCGTTCTGGTTGATCTCCAGCGTGATTCCCTTGTGGACATACTTTTCGAAACCCTGCTGCTCGACCGTGAGCTCGTAGGCTCCGATGGGCACGAGCGTGAAGAGGTAGCCGCCGTCTTTGTTGGTGGTGGTGGTGTGAGTGATGTTGGTGCCGGAGTTCTTCAGAGAGACCTTGGCAGAGGCGACCATGGCGCCGGAGGAATCCTTGACGGTGCCCATGAGCTGGGCGGTGGCTTGCTGGCCAACGGCTTGATTCGCCCCCAGCAACGTCAGGCAAAATACGGCTCCAATAGCTATGGATCGGCCAATGCGCGGGAAGGGAGAGGGTTTCATTGGGTCCTCACTGAAAGTTGGGGACTAATATTGCACGTTGTGTTCCGTGATGACAAGCCTGAAATGGCTTGAGTTAGCTGGGCATGACTGCGCGTCATGTTTTGGCTTTGGAATTTTGCTACGAGAATCGGGATTTCGGGATTACGACTTCGATAGCCGCGCGCGGGTGGTCGCTTGGGCGAGAGCGGCGGCTGCGAGCACGATTACTGCGGGGTAGCACTCCAGCGTGTAGCGCGGTTCCGGATTTTCCAGCGTGCCGAGAAATGTGGAGCGCAGCAGCAGGAAGACGGCCAGCAATCCTACCCAGCTAATCGCGGACGGCTGGTGGGAGTTGCCGCGAGGGATCGCCCACAAGAAGAACGCCAAGAGCGCCGTGCCCACGTAGGCGAGGTTCAGCGCGCCGAAGGTTACGGCCATCCATGAATGCCATCGGTCGTCGTTAAATTCCCACCAGCGCACGTCGGGAGGAAGAATTTCAATCCGGGGGCTCAGCCACATGTCGGCGATGCGCAGCAGGGGCAGTCCAGCGTAATAACGAAGGGGATGGGCGCGAATGCGGCTGGCCGCCAGGTGGGCGAAGCGAGCATCGAGGTTCGGCGTCATGTCGTGAGTCTGGTTGTAGTCCGCGATTGCGGCTAGCGTTGCCTCTTGTTCCGCCGGATTCTCGAAGGCGCGCGACGGCAGTTTCTGCGGATCGATCAGGTCGCCGGGAACGTTCCAGTAGATCTCTTCGACCGACGCGTAGTCGACGATCCAGGTTTTCACCCAGCGGTTAAAACCGGGGAGACTTGGTTCATCGGTGGCGTTGGCGTAGCGCGGGGCCAGGGGTTGGAAATGATGGAGGGTGCGGAAGTTGCGAATGGTCCAGGGAAGCAGCGGCAGCAGGGCAAAGAGCGCGACTATGATGGCGGCTCGAACGAAGGAAGGATTGGCTTGGCGGGAAGTGATCCCCACGGGAACCGGAGTTCGTTTCCATGCTTGTGACACTGCTAGATAGAGCAAAACTGCGGCCAGCAGGATGCCGCCATCGGGACGCAGCAGGATGCTGGCGGCAATTGCGGCTCCGGCCGCTGCCCACAACTTGAGACCGCCCATGCCCTTGCGCCCCTCAGGCATTTGATTGAGTGCGGCGATTGTGCAATCGAGGGCTAGCGCGGTGAAGAAAATCTCCAGGGTTTCGGTGAGAACGGCGGCGGCGTAGTTGGCCAGGAATGGACACAGGGCCGCCAGCAGGAAAGCGATCTTCGCCGCGCTTGGGGAAAGCGCGCGCCTTGCAAGGTCGGCAACGACCAGACAAGTGGCCAGGTCCAGCAAAATCTGGACGAGCATGACGGCTTTGAAGTTGGCTGCTCCGAAGAGGCAAAAGATCGCGGCGAGAAATGCCGGATAGCCGGGCAGGCGCGTGTCGGTGGGGATGATCTTTTCGGTCTGGGAGCCAATCTGTGGGCCGGTCTGGGTCTGGCCATAGATGCCGTGCTGCAGCCAATTGGTGGCGATATCGGCGTAGGCGCGCGAGTCATCCGTGACGGTCGGGAAATAAACGAAGAAAAGAAGACGCAGGGTCAGGGCGGCGAAGGTGGTTCCCAGGAAGAAGGTGCGATGTTCGCGGAGCAAGCGGAGCACGTAGGGAATATATCGCGAATCTAGCGATTTGCCGCGTTGGCGAACGACTTACTGTGGCGTGCTTTCAGCTGGCTGGAATTTATGCCGGGCTGTCCATCAAACCACGCCACCTCTTTATGCACTTCTTTATGCACTGCCGTTCGCACGTTCAATTCCCCTGGCAATAAGCTAGGAACTGGCCGTCGATTCTCTTTTGTCCTTCGCGGACAGCCGCTTCTACAGCCTGTTGCTTGGTCCCGAATTCTCCATTGAGCATGAAGTGAATCTTCGTCTCTTCGTAGGCGCTGGGTGCTTTGCCGATGTAGGGCCACGCTTTGTACCTTCCGTCGGTTTTATAGACCTCGACTTCGACGAAATGTTCTTTGTAGGGGCGGCGTTCGACCGCCAAGGGCCGGGTCGTCATATTATCAATAAAAAGTTCTGATGACATTTTTTGTCACTACCTCCTTTTCTCCTTCTACCAAAGTAGTAGCACTCTCGCACAGGTTACCTAGGTCACTTCCGAACCCTTCGGATATGACCCGAATTCGCCCCGCCCGTTGTCCGTCGCGCTCTCGGGAAGGGTATACAGTTTGGTTCTAGAGACGAGGCATCCTTTCTCGAGTTGGTCTTCTACTGTCCGTTTGACCCCCTGCGCCCAGCCCCTTAGGATGAAGGGACTACAACGAGATGGCTAAACAGGTTTTTTACGATCCCTTGCAAGCGCGCTGGCGGCGGCTCCGCCGGTTTTTCGACGCGGCTGCGGTCGCCGTTTCCTTGCTGGTGATCTTCTTTGTTTATAGTGCTCTGCGCAGCGAACCGCTGCCCGGCCTCTCCTGGCTCACGGAGAAAAAGCCGTACCACGCATTAAAAGAAGGCGAAAAGACGAAAGCGCGCGAGAAGCGGCGTCTGGCAACTTTGGCCCGCGCCGGGCACCGGCATCCTTTGCGCAAGACTCCGTCGCAACTCACACTGAATTCGGAGCAAGGGGTTCGGGCGGCATTTTACGTTTCGTGGGACCCGGCCAGCTTCTCATCGTTGCGCGAGTATGCGCGGCAGATCGATTTGCTCTTTCCGACATGGCTGCAAGTGCTCACCTCGGATGGGCATCTGCAGGCTTCCGATCCGGACACGAACACCATGTTCGACGTGATTCAGGGACAGACGGTGCACACCGTGGATGACAAGGTGATGCCGTTTCTGAAGGCGGAAGACACCGGGATGGAAGTCTTTCCGGTGGTGCAGAACTTCGACGGCGCCGACTTTGTTCCTGGCATTGATGGTTTTCTGAACAGTCCCGAGGCGCGGGCACGGTTTCGACGCGAGATCGCGCTTTATCTCGCCACCGATCATTATCGCGGCTTGATGATCGATTTCGAATCGTTCCCGAAAAAGGGGCAGCCGGGATACGTGGCTCTGTTGAATGAGCTTTCTTCGGATCTGCACGCGAAGGGCATGAAACTGTATGTCAGTGTCCAGGTGCGCAACGAGGATTTCGATTACAAGGCGATTTCGGCTGCCGTGGATGGCGTCGTCATCATGAACTACGACGAGCACTTTCCCGGCGGAACTCCCGGCCCCGTGGCTTCGCAGGATTGGTTCCTGGACAACCTTGAGTCCGCGGTGCATGAGATTCCGAAAGAGAAGCTCATCTGCGCGATCGCCAACTACGGGTACGACTGGGCTGAACGGCCGAAAAAGGGCAAGCTTCCGCCGGGAGAGGCCGATAAGAACGTCTCCGTGCAGGACGCCTGGATTGGGTCGCGCGATGCAGAAGAGGACGTTGACTTTGACGGCGACGCGCTCAATCCGCACTTCAGCTACCAGGATGACGATGGTTTCCGCCACGAGGTCTGGTTTCTGGACGCGGTAACGGCGCTGAATGAGATGCGTGCGGCCCAGACGGTTGGCATCCAGACGTTTGCGTTGTGGCGACTGGGTTCGGAGGACCGCTCGCTGTGGCGGGTGTGGGATATGCCCGGCGAGGCCAATGCGTCGGATCGATTGAAGGATGTGCCTCCCGGGCAGGACGTCGATATGGAAGGTTTCGGCGAAATCCTGCACATCGAGGCTCGCCCCGCCGATGGCGAACGCGAGTTGACCACGGACAAGAAGACCGGACTCATCGATGGAGAAACCTTCAAAAGCTTGCCCGAGCCTTACCGTGTGGCGCGCTACGGCGCGAGTAAGAACCATCTGGCTTTAACTTTTGACGACGGTCCCGACCCGGAATGGACTCCGAAGATTCTCGATGTGCTGAAGCGCGAGCACGTGCCGGGGACATTTTTTCTGATCGGGATTCAGGCGGAGAAGTTTGGCAGCGTGGCCAAGCGCATTTACCGGGAAGGTCACGAAATCGGGAACCATACCTTCACGCATCCCGACATCAGCTCGATCGGCTCCGGCTACATGAAAGTGGAGCTGAACCTGACCGAGCGACTGTTTGCCAGCCAGCTGGGAATTCGCACCACGCTGTTTCGTCCGCCGTACTCCGTCGATGCCGAGCCCGATACCGAAGACGAGGTGAAGCCGCTCGAACTGACGCAGAGCATGGGTTACGTCACCATCGGCAACAAGATCGACACGCGGGACTGGAACGACCAGCCCGCGCTCACGCCAGAGCAGATTGCCGCGCGCGTGCTTGACCACCTGCCTCCGTGCCAGCCGAACGATCAGCAGTGCGGCAACATCATTCTCATGCACGATGGCGGCGGCAACCGGGCACGAACCGTGGTGGCGCTTCCGCAGATTATCGACGGCGCGCGTGCCCGCGGGTTTGATTTTGTTCCGGTGTACGAGTTGATGGGCAAGACCAAAGCGGACGTGATGCCGCCGCTTCCGAGAAATGAATATTGGTCAGCCTGGCTGAATTGGATCAGCTTCGGACTTTTCGCAGCGACCATGACCGGGATCACCGTCATCTTTTTTCTGGGTGACATTCTGATGACCGGGCGCCTGGTATCGGTCGGCGTGCTCGCCATCTTCGATCGCGT
This sequence comes from uncultured Acidobacteriaceae bacterium, assembly GCA_963778255.1. Taxonomy (GTDB): domain Bacteria; phylum Acidobacteriota; class Terriglobia; order Terriglobales; family Acidobacteriaceae; genus Acidiflorens. Next base: position 57,991 of record CAVZUP010000175.1, on the reverse strand, counting down.
GCGGTCGCACATGTATGGAACGCCGGAGCAGAATGCTGCCTATCGGCCGCGGGTCGCTGTGCTTATCCCCGCTTATAACGAGGAGAAGGTCATCGAACGCACCATCCAAGGCGCGCTTGATTCCGACTATCCGAATCTGCGGGTGATCGTCATTGATGATGGTTCCAAGGATCGCACGCTGGAGATCGCTCGCCGTACCTTTGCCGCCGAAGAAGCTGCTGGCAGAGTGTTGATTCTCACCAAGCCGAATGGCGGCAAGGCCGAGGCGTTGAACTACGGACTCGAGCACATCGGCGATGCGGAAATTTTTGTGGGCATCGACGCCGATACGATTATTGCTCCTGATGCGATCGTCCGCATGGTGCCGCATTTCCTCAATCCGAAAGTTGCTGCCGTGGCCGGCAATGCGAAGGTGGGGAACCGCGTCAACCTGTGGACGCGCTGGCAGGCGCTGGAATACATCACCAGCCAGAATTTCGAGCGCCGGGCGCTTAACACCATGGGCGCGGTCAGTGTAGTGCCGGGCGCGATTGGAGCATGGCGCGTCACGGCGGTTCGCGAAGCGGGCGGATATCACGTGGATACCGTCGCCGAAGACGCCGATCTGACGATGGCGCTTTTGCGCAACGGCTATCGCGTGGAATACGAAGACCTGGCGCTTGCATTCACCGAGGCTCCGACCAGCGCCAACGCGCTCATGCGGCAGCGCTTCCGCTGGTCGTTTGGAATCCTGCAAGCCATCTTCAAGCATAAGGGAGTTTTCGCGCGCAAAGGGGCCTTGGGATTCGTCGCGCTGCCCAACATCCTCATCTTCCAGATTCTTCTGCCGCTGGTCTCGCCCTTTATTGACGTGATGTTTGTGGTGGGCGTGATCTGGTATTTTGTGCAGAAATACTTTCATCCTGAATCGACCGATCCCGCCAGTCTGCAACGGCTGCTGATTTTCTTTGTCGCGTTCCTGGTGATTGATTTCATCGCTTCGGCGATCGCGTTTGCCCTGGAGCGCCGCCGGCCCGAGGCCCGCGAAGATGCCTGGCTGCTCAGCCAGGTGTGGTTGCAGCGCTTCGCCTATCGCCAGGTATTTTCTATTGTGCTGTTCCGCACGCTGAAGCGCGCTATCCAGGGCAAGCCTTTTGCCTGGGACAAACTGGATCGGACGGCTGCGGTGAAGTACGTTCCGGCGGAGCGCAAGGATTCGGTCAAAGTGTGAGTGCATGTGGGCGTCCTCGCCCGCCAAGTGCGCGCAGTTGGAAGGTCCGCTCCTGTCGTTCCGTGATCGCAGACATTGACATCCGTTGGGTGGAAGGTGTGTTGTAAGAAAGACAAACTAAGAAAGAGAAACGAACATGCCTCGTACCATCATCGAACCCTTCCGCATCAAGAGCGTTGAACCCATTCGCTGGACGACGCGCGCACAGCGCGAACAACTGCTACGTGCGGCGTGCTACAACCTTTTCCTGCTGCCGGCGGACGATGTCCTCATCGACCTGCTTACGGATTCCGGCACGGGCGCGATGTCCACGCATCAGTGGGCGGCGATGATGGAAGGCGATGAGAGCTACGCTGGCAGCCGCAGCTTCGACCAGTTTCGCGAGTCGGTGCAGGATATTTTCGGCTACAGGCATGTCATCCCGACCCACCAGGGCCGCGCCGCCGAGCGCATTCTGTTCAGCGTGATGTGCAAGAAGGGAGACGTCGTCCCCAACAATACGCACTTTGACACCACGCGCGCGAACGTGGAGTTCGTGGGCGCCGAGGCGGTTGACATAGTCATCGCCGAAGGCCGTCAGCCGAGTCTGAAGCATCCGTTCAAGGGCAACATGGATGTGGCGGCGCTGGAAAGTTTGATCGAAAGAGTTGGGCGCGAACGCGTGCCGCTGGTCATGCTGACCGTGACCAATAACTCCGGCGGCGGGCAGCCCGTCTCCATGGAGAACGTCAAGGCCGTGAGCGCGGTTTGCCGCAAGCATCGTATCCCGCTTTATTTCGATGCCTGCCGTTTTGCGGAGAACTCCTACTTCATCAAGACGCGCGAAAAAGGCTACGAAGAGAAGGCGCCGAAAGAAATTGCGCAGGAAATGTTCAGCTACGGGGACGGCTGCACCATGTCGGCGAAGAAAGACGGCATGGCGAACATTGGCGGGTTTCTCTGCACCAACGACGATTTGCTGGCGCAGCAGGAAAAGAATCTGCTGATCCTCACCGAAGGCTATCCTACCTACGGAGGCCTGGCTGGACGCGATCTGGAAGCTATTGCCGTTGGAGTGCAGGAAGCTCTGCACGAGGACTATCTCCGGTATCGCATTGCCTCGACCGCTTATCTGGGCAACCACATCGCCGAGCAGGGAGTGCCGATCGTGCAGCCGCCCGGCGGCCACGCGGTCTACATCGATGCGCGCGCCTTTCTGCCGCACATTCCGACTGAGCAGTTTCCGGCGGTGGCGCTGGCCGATGAACTTTACCTCGAAGGCGGCATCCGCTCGGTCGAGATTGGCACGCTGATGTTCGGAGCCGCCGCGAAGATGGACCTGGTGCGTCTGGCGATTCCGCGGCGTGTCTACACACAGAGCCACATCGACTACGTGGTCGAAATCATTCTGGAAGTTTGGAAGAAGCGCGAGCAGATTCACGGCATGAAGCTCAGCTACGAAGCGCCTTTCCTGCGGCACTTCACGGCTAAGCTGGAACCTGTCGAAGTTGCGGTTGCGCGCCACTCGGCGTGAGCTACAATTTTGCGGTCATGAAAAAGGCACTTGCTGGCTGCGGAATTCTACTGTTTCTTCTGGCCGTTCCACTCTTTGCCCAAGACGGACAACTGCAGTTCGCTAACCTGGGAGACTTTAAACTCACCAACGGAGAGGTGATCCGCGATTGCCGTATCGGATACCGCACCTATGGGCGTTTGAACGCTGAGAAGTCGAATGCGATCCTGTTTCCGACCTGGGCTTCGGGAACTTCCGAACAACTGGAAGGCCAGACGGTGCCGGGAAAACTGGCGGACAGCTCGAAGTATTTTGTCGTACTGGTGGACGCCTTGGCCAATGGCGTGTCTTCGTCTCCTTCCAACAGCGCGCTGCAACCGCGCATGAAGTTTCCCAGGATTACCATCCGCGACATGGTGAACAGTCAGTATCAGCTGCTGACGCAATATCTTGGAATCCATCACCTGAGAGCGGTGGTGGGCATTTCCATGGGAGGAATGCAGACCTTTCAATGGCTGGTCTCATATCCGGACTTCATGGATAAGGCGATTCCGATCGTCGGCTCGCCGCGGCTGGCTCCTTATGATCTTGTGCTGTGGAAGATGGAGATCGATGCGATCAAGAGCGATTCGAAGTGGAACAACGGCGACTACAAAGAGAATCCGGCGCGGTTATTGTTGGCCGAATTCTGGGCGCTGCTGGGAGAAACGCCGCAGCGTCGCAACCAGGAGATGAACCGGAATCAAGTGGTCGAGGAAATGGAGAAGGAGGGGCAGAAGCCCACGATTGATGCCCATGACCATATCCGACAGATGGAGGCGATGATGTCACTGGATGTCTCCGACGCATTTGGAGGATCGATGGAAAAAGCGGCCGTTGCCGTCAAGGCGAAGGTGCTCGTCGTGGTGGCAACCAACGATCACGTGGTGACGCCGGGCCCGGCTCGAGAATTTGCCAAGCTGCTTCACGCCGACTTGCTGGAACTTGGAAGCGATTGCGGACATCAGGCTCCGGGATGCGAGGAAGCTACGATTGTGGCGCGCGGCTCTGCTTTCCTGGAGAAATAGGATTCGCGCACGCCGAGTTGACTGTCAGGCAAGTCCGGCTCTGAGAGCCGCTTTCCGCGCAATTCACAGCTAAGTTGGAGCCCGAACCGTTCGGCGTTTCCGCAGTGCCAGGTATTGAGTAGGCTCAAGCAGGCCCGACCCAAGGGGAAATAGCCGCGAGCCCGCACTGGCGCAGGGTAACTCAAATGTAACTTGCTCGGCACAAAAAGATGCGGTAGCCTTCCGCGAATTCACTTCCCCACAGTTGTGCAAGTCTTATGCCGATTCGCAGGTGACATAGGGCGTGGTGTGCCTGCTGACTGTTGCCGAGCCTGCGTTTCGATTCGAGAACCGGTACGACATCGACCAATTCTCTTGGAGGAAACTATGGGAAGACTTTCTGGGTTACGAATTCTTCTGCTCATCGCGGTTGCATTTTCCTTGCCCTATGCCGCCGCACAGAAGGATTGCTCTACGGAAAAAGTGAATGGCAGCTGTATCGTTACCATTGATCGCAACTACCCAGTCACAATGCCGACCTTCCAAATGCGACCGGGTACGACAATCACCGTCAATGTTGTAAATCCACTTCCCTTCGAGACCCTTACGCTTGATCCGCAAACCGCCCAAGCAGTTGCTGGAACCGACCAAGTTGCAGGCTTGGTTACGGGAGTGATGCCATACGTAAAGGGCCTTGCCGAATCGACAAAGGTCTATGGGTTCGACTACCTGATAACTGCAAAAGCGTTTAACCCGGAAATAGAAGGTCAACCTGACCAGCAAAATCTCGCAAAAGTGAAGAGCGAGCTAAAGGACCTTGATGAGACTCTCAAGGCTGTCTACAAACCGCTAACAGATTTTGGCGGGGACGCGACTAAGGTCTATGCGCAGCTTCAGGAAATCCTTGCCCCTGTACCGCGTCCCCTGGACGCCACGGCTGGAGCCAGCACGATTGTTCGGCCAGCAGCGATACCGCCGGACACGCCGAATCCTTGGGATGAATACCCGACGTGGAGAGCATGGCTCTTGCATGAGTTGGTAGGGTCGCCATGTTCAGGGGGCCCTTGTTCGACGATCGCTAACTTGATGGGCACGGCCTCCGGATTGCAGGCTAGCCTGACAGCGGCTGCGGCTACACCTACAAATTTTCCGATCTTTGACACCAATGCCTCGAACGCATTTGACTCCAAGGTCGCGGTGGCTGAGACGGACATCCGGCTGCTGGGGGCAGGAGATCAAGCCAAATATTCCTCAATCCTGGACAGACTAAAGAGTCGGAAGGCAGTCCTCGTCGCGTCTCTCCCGTCTTATTCGGTTGCAATTTCGTCGGTCGTTAAGGATTTGCAGACTTACCTGGCTAATATCTACCAGGCCGAAGGTATGGACCGAAGAGACACTCCGAAACAACTTGGGAAGATCTATGACCCCAGGACCTCCAAGAAAGTTGGCGTCGCCACCCAATTACTCGGTCGTCAGGTTTCGTTTTCAGTGAGTGCTGTAAATGAGGTCGGTACCCCCGTCGCGTCGGTACCGTCCGCAACCCAGAAGAAATCAATCGCGACCATCACTGTTCTCTACGCCGACCCGATTTTCGAGGTCTCAGCCGGTGCTTTCTTCTCAACACTACCCTATCGCTCGTTTGCCAACCAAACAGTGGTTACCCAGAATCCGGGTACGTCCCCAACTCCGGGAGACGTAGTCATCGTTCAGACCATTACGCGGCCCACCATCGTTCCGTTCGCGGCGGCGAATTGGAGATTGGGACACGACTTTACCTGGCCCGATTACCGCCGCGGCGCTTTCTATTTCACCACGGCCATTGGTCTCAACCCGAATAACTCAACCGCTGAGTTTGGAATAGGGCCTTCCATCTCGTGGCGATCGGTGATGTTCAGCCCCATGCTGCATATCGGGCATGACATTCGCCTCACCCAGGGCGAATTCGTTGGAGAGATCTGGTGCAACCAGACCGCGGCAAATGGTTCTGTGCCGAAGTGCAGCGGCGGTCCACCCAGTCCTTCGACGGAGAGGTTTTGGACCAGTGCATTTGCCCTCGGGATCAGCATCCGAGTGCCGTCGGTGTTTGGCAGCGCGAGCCACTAAGAGCGGAGAACGGTGAGGGGGCAGTCGCGGTTTCCACCCTCCGCAAAGCGGCGCGGAGGGTGGGGCGGCCTCGTGTCTAGTGTTTGATCGAGAAGGTCACACTTACGCGGACGCCGTCATTGTCGGTTGAGAGGCCCACTACAACGGTGCGGTTGTTGGCTTTGTCTTCACCGGAGACCATGCCTCCGGCCTTTCCATCGGAGTTAGTGGTCATGTTGGTCACGGCAAAGCGCGCCGATTTCAAAGAGTCGCTATAGAAGGCGATGACCTTGTCGACCGGGTCCTTGGTGACAAACGTGAAGGAACCGGTTTCCTCCGCGTTGCTGCTGGCGGAGAATGTGCTTTGCGGAGAAGATCCCGGATACGCCGGCACCCAATCGGGCGCTTTGTCGGAAGTGGCGCCGACTTTCATGGTGCCTTCGGAGCTTTTCATCTCCATGCCGGCGTTTGCCCCTTCGCCGGTCGTCGTCAGCGAGGTCGTTTTCCCGTTCTCGTCGGTAACGACCATGGTTTTCTTCTGCGAGTCAAACTTCATGGTTGTGACTTTGCCGGTTTTCTTGTCACGGATGGTGATGGTTCCCGAATTGTCGTCGCTCGAAACGATCTCCGCATCGGGGTTCATGGAGGCGGCCAACTTGGCGGTGGCATAGACGGGGTTCTTCTTCATCAAATCGGAATTGAAGCCGGCCTGCTTCGCCTTGTGCAGGGCAAAGAAGCCGAGCACGGCGCAGCTAGCAAAAGAAATCAGGATGAGTCCCACCACGATGCCAACAACCCACAGGATGACTTTGCTTCCGGAACTTTTCTGGGGTGCGGGCGGGACGACGCCGGGGGTTTGCGGACTGGACGACATTGGGGTCTCCTCGTGTTGTTTCGAAAATGGTAAACACACCGCGTCGGACAAAAAACGGCGCGTCCAAAGGACGCGCCATTATACGCGAAGAGATGAGTGAGGTTGGGGTCAGGCCATCTCGCTACTTGCCTGTGCCCGTCAACGCAACGTTTTGCGTGCCCGCTCCATCGGTAATGGCCAGGGTCGCCGTCCGCGCGCCGATGGCTGTGGGTTTGAAGGTGACGGTCAGAGTGCAGTTGGCGCCTGCCAACAAACTGCTCCCGCATCCATTCTTCAGGACGAAGTCGCCTGGGTCCGTTCCTTCGAGTGCAACTTTGCTGATGGCGAGCGATGTCTTCTCATCGTTGGTGACAACCACAGTTTTCGCCGCGCTGCTCGAACCCACCTTCAGCAAGCCACAACTCATGGCGAGCGGTGAGACGCTTACCGGCTGCGTGTTGTTCAGCATGATCGTCACCCACTCTTGACCTGTCCATCCCGCATTGCCGGCTACGGCCATGTCGAGCATGCCGTCGCTGTTGAAGTCGCCCAGCGCTATGCCGGAGTTGTCCACGCCGCCGACCCATGGCCCGACATCCTGATTGAAGGTGCCATCGCCGTTGCCGGTATAGACCAGCGCCGCGCCCCAAGTGTTTTGTCCGCTATATTCGGTGTTGCAGGCGGAGTAGGTAACGGCAATTGCCAGGTCCAGCTTGCCATCCTGATTGAGATCGCCCGCACTGATCCAGTAGGGATTGGATCCGCCGCTCGGATAGCATTGCTCCCAAGTGCCGAACTCGTAAGGCGTGCCAACGCTGAAGGTGCCGGTGCCGTTCCCGGTCAAAATCAACAGCGATCCAGAATCACCCCAACTGGTGACCGCGAGATCCAGCTTTCCGTCATGGTTGAAGTCACCGGCTGCCAACCCGACTGGATAAAACGGCGTCAGAGGAGTGCCCATGGGAGCCTCGAAGGTGCCGTCTCCATTGCCCAGCAGCACATTGATTTGCTGCTGGTTGTAGTCGACGATGGCAATATCGAGTTTGCCATCATTGTTGAAGTCGCCGGTGACGATGCTCCCAGCACCCGACCCGCTGGCACCGCTAATGACGTTGGCCGTGCCGTATACACCTTTGCCGTTATTGAGCAGCACACTCAGGCTTCCGTCTCCGTTCGAGACCACAATGTCCAGCTTTCCGTTGTTTCGGAAATCGGCCAAGGTAACGCTGTTCGACTGTTGCGTAGTCCCGGTGGGATAGTAGACGGGCGTTTTGAATTTTCCATTGCCGTCACCGATCAGCACTCCGATCACATTTTCGAAGCAGTTGTACGGATCGTCGAGGCTGGTCGCTACGATATCCATCTTTTTATCCCCGTTGACATCGCCCAACGCGATCGAGTTCACTCCGCTGCGATTAGCTTCGCCGCAGCCGACCGCAATCGAAGTGGCCGGCCCGAACACGCCGTGCGAACTGCCCAGCATCACCGTAATGCCAATACCAGTGCCGCCGCCCGCTTGCACAATGTCCAGATTGCCGTCGCCGTTGAGGTCTGCGGTTGCGATGGCGTTGATGGGGGCATTCCAGCTGTAGCCGTAACTCCGGCTGCTGCGGAAGGTGCCGTCTCCATTTCCCAGGCCCACCGTTTCCCATTGGCCAGCATTGTTCGAGGTAGCGAAGTCAAGTTTGTGGTCGCCATTAAAGTCGGCGAGCACAACATTGTTCGGATACCCATCGGTGGCGAATGATTCTCCCGCGGCGAATCCGCCTTTTCCGTTGCCCAGCATCGTCCATACCGCGGACGAAGAATAGGAACTCACCACCAGGTCGTTTTTCTTATCGCCATTGATATCGGCGATCACGATGGAATTGATCCAAGAAGGTCCGTAAAGTGCCGGAGGAGTTTTGAACGTGCCATCGCCATTGTTGATGTATACGTATGCTCCGTTTCCGGTTCCCATCACCACATCGCCGTGGTCGTTCTTGATCAGTTCCCCGATGGCTACCGCCATGGCGCCGGAATTTGAACCCTGTTGGTAAAACACTGGCGATTGAAAAGTGCCGTCGCCGTTGCCGATCAGCACATAAATCCCGTCGCCGCTATTGTTGGACGCGACTACCAAGTCGGGCTTTCCGTCGTGATTGACGTCCCCCGCTGTCATTGCTCCTGTACCACCCGGGGAGGAGATTGCGACCGACGTTGGAGCCTGGAATGTTCCGTCGCCATTGCCAAGAAAGACGTCGATGCCCTTGCTGGGATCGATTGCGAGCAGGTCGAGGTGTCCATTGCCGCGAAGATCGACGGCGATCAGTCCGCTAGCCTTCTCATTGTTAGCAGGACCGCCCAGCATCGAATACGAAACCGGCGCGGCGAAGCCACCCGCGCCGTTGCCCAAATAGATCGAGAGCGAGCCCGGGTTAAAGTTGCAGTCGCCCCCAGGAGTACCGGTCACGACGGCGAAGTCCAGATTACCGTCGTTATTGAAATCGCCGGTGACGATTCCACCCTCCAAATCGCATGCAAACGGGCTTGTGACCGCGGTGTCGGGCCCGAAACCGCCATTTCCGGTGCCCAGTTGCAGGCTCACTCCATCGTCCGCCAGAGTGAGCAGGTCGGGGACCCCATCATTGTTAAAGTCACCTGCGACCACCACATTAGATTGCGTCGGGCTGTGATTGGGGATCACCGACCCCCCATTAAAGAAGTTGGGGTTCACAAAGGTCGCAGGGGGAGGAGTCTGGGCTTGAGCTGGGATCATTATCCCGGCCATTACAATTAAGAACACCGCGAAAACCGAAATCATGCCAGTGCGAAGCGCTTTCGTTGCGCGAACATAACTCATAGAAATTCTCCTCTGCTCCTTAGCTCTTTGTAGTCCCTCTGCTCGTGACTGTCTCGATCGACCCAACGCGGCGCTCAATGTGCCCGAAATGTGGGTGGCGGTCAATGTTCCGGACGTGACCCGTTCGTGCAGTAAATGTGACGCGTTAAGGGGTTTGTTTGCAGTACAATACGCGGAGTTGTTGCGTGGGAAATGGGGCCTGGAGAAAGCCTTGGAGCGGTAAACCGGCGAGAGGCAAGACCGTTTCGCCGCAATCGTTTCGATGGTAAACTGTTGGTCCTCCCCGCCGTATCTCCTTTTCTATGCCTGCGAACTCGTTGAACGGGACGCCCAATACGGTTGTGCTCTTCGGGGTGTTCGAGGTCGACTTGCGCTCGGGGGAGTTACGTAAAAAGGGAGTCAAGGTCAGGATCCAGGATCTGCCCTTTCGCGCGCTGAAGCTCTTGCTGAGCCGTCCGAACGAGGTCATCACGCGCGAGGAATTCCGGCAGACGCTGTGGCCCGGTGACGTGTACGTGGATTTCGATCTCGGCATCCGCAGCGCGATTAAGCGCCTGCGCGACGCGATTGGAGACTCGGCCGAGAATCCGATTTTCATTGAGACCGTCGATCGCCGCGGCTATCGCTGGATTGCTCCGACGCACAGCGAATTGCCACCGGAAATGGTGGCTGGCGGCGAGCCTGAAGATGAGGATTCAGCCATTGCCACTTCAGCATTGCCCACTTCCACCAGTATTTGGAAATGGAAGATTATCGGGCTGGTGGTGGCAGCCGCCTGCGTGCTGGGTGTCTTGAGTCTGGCGCTGCTTTCCCGCCACCCCAGCGCCGATTCCATTGCCGTACTCCCTTTCGCTAATGCTAGCGGAGACGCCAATGCCGACTATCTCAGCGACGGCATCACCGAGTCCTTGATCGGCAATCTTGCCCATGTACCTCGACTCAGGGTAAAGTCCCGCAGCTCCGTCTTCCGCTATAAGGGGAAGGATATCGACGCGCAAAAGGCCGGCAATGAACTCAATGTGGCGGCGGTGGTGAGTGGACGAGTCACTTCCAGGGGCGATCGCATCGAAGTCAGCGCCGAGGTAATCGACGTTCGCGACAACACCGAAATCTGGGATCACCATTACAGCGGCAAAGGCGCGGACATCATCTCGTTGCAGGAGCAGATCGCGGGCGACATCGCGGGGAAGTTGAGTTCCAAGCTCAGCAGCTCGGAAAAGCAGCAGGTCACCCGGCAAGGAACGCAAAATCCAGAGGCCTATGATCTGTATTTGAAGGGGCGTTACGCCTGGAACTACCGGAGCTACAACGAACTGCAGAGTGCAATTTCCTATTTCAATCAAGCTATCGCGAAAGATCCAGGTTACGCTCTGGCATATTCGGGCCTGGCTGATGTCTATTCCGTACTGCCTAACTTTGGCGGCAATCCCAGCGAAGATTTTCCCAAGTCAAACGGCGCCGCGCGCAAGGCGCTGGAGTTGGACCCGACCCTGGCTCATCCTCATGCCGTTCTGGGCAGCAACGAGATGCAGTACGACTGGGATTTTGCGGGAGGAGAAGCTGAGTTCAAGAAGTCTTTTGAACTCGACCCCAACGATGCGACTGCGCATCAGTGGTACGCCGACGATATGGGCATGATTGGGGGCAGAGAACAGGAAGCTCTTGGGGAAATCAATCGTGCACGTGAGCTCGATCCGCAGTCTCCCGTCATCAGCCGGGTGGCCGGTGGAATTCGCGTCTGGGCACGGCAGTACGACGAAGCGATTGAGATTTGCAGCAAGGTGGCGAATGACAACCCGACATTTGCGATCGCGCACGATTGTCTGGCATATGCCTATTGGGGGAAACGGATGTACCCGCAAGTCGTCGAAGAATGGAAGACGTGTGCCCAGTTGTCGGGGTTCCGGGGCGATTGGGGATTCGCCGCCGACATGGAACAGGGATTCCGGTCCGCCGGCTGGAAGGGGGCTCTTACCAAAGCCATTGCATACGCGCAATCACAACGAAAGACTGGGTACTACTCGCCGTTGCAAATTGCCCGCTTCTACGCCGACTTGGGAGACAAAGAGCAGGCTTTCCGCTGGCTCAACACGGCTTATAACGAGCACGATTGGCTGCTCATTGGTTTGAACACTTACTTCCAGCTCGACCCTCTGCGCTCCGATCCGCGGTTTGCCGAACTGGTGCGCAAAGTCGGTCTACCGCAGTAGGCAGGGTGGCGTACCTGTCACTCCGCTTCACACGGTGTAAAATCAAGGGTCGCGAATATCCGCGCTAACGTCCAATATTCCGTCCTTAGAAAGGATCTCCTATGGCAACCATGGAAGCACCGCCTCGCCTGCAAGTCCGCCTTCACCAGGGTCCGTTTAAGAATGAGCCGTTTGTCGATTTCACTAAAGAAGAGAACGTGCGCAAGATGCGCGCCGCTATCGAGAAAGTGCGAGGCCAGTTGGGCCACGAGTATGACTTGATTATCGGGGGCAAGCGCTTCAAGACCTCCGACAAGATTCGTTCCATCAATCCCGCGAAGCCCTCGCAGGTGGTGGGCATCCACCAGAAAGCGGGCAAGGAGCACGTTGAGCCAGCGGTGCAGGCCGCGTCGAAAGCGTTCGGTCACTGGAGCCAAACGTCGGTGGAGGAGCGGGCGTCGCTACTGTTCCACGTGGCCGATTTGATGCGTGAGCGCAAGCTGGAATACATGGCCTGGCTGGTGTTTGAAGTTTCCAAGAACTGGTTCGAGGCTGACGCCGATATTTCAGAGACGATCGATTTTTGCGAGTTTTATGCGCGCGAGGCGCTGCGCTTTGCCAAAGTGGAGCCGCCCGTGCAATTGCCGGGTGAGCGCGACACGCTGAGCTATATTCCGCTGGGCGTTGGAGCGGTGATTCCGCCGTGGAATTTTGCCTGCGCCATCATGGCCGGCATGACAGTGGCTTCGGTTGTCAGCGGCAACGCCGTGGTGCTGAAGCCTTCGAGCGATTCGCCGACGATTGCGGCGAAGTTTGTGGAACTGCTGGAAGAATGCGGCCTGCCCGATGGCGTGGTGAATTTCTGTCCCGGCGGCGGCGCTAGCTTTGGCGATGCGCTGGTGGCCCATGCGAAGGTCCGTTACATCGCCTTCACAGGATCGCGCGAGGTGGGATTGCACATCAACCAGACGGCGGCGCAGCAGCAGCCGGGGCAGATTTGGATCAAGCGGACGATTCTTGAAATGGGCGGCAAAGACGCCATCATCGTCGATGCCGATGCCGATATCGATTCCGCGGTCGAAGGCGTGGCGCAGGCGGCTTTCGGCTTCCAGGGGCAGAAGTGCTCGGCTTGCTCCCGCGCCATTGTCGACGAGCGCATCTACGACAGCTTCCTCGAGCAGCTGAAATCGCGGGTTGAACGCATCACGGTGGGCGATCCGGTGGCCAACTTCAACATGGCGGCGGTCATCAACGAAGGGGCGATGAACGACATTCTCCGCTACATTGAGATCGGCAAGAAAGATGGACGGCTGATCGCCGGCGGCGCGCGCGACACCAGCGCGGGCGAGGGTTATTTCATTCAGCCGACGGTGATTGCGGATATTCCTGAGAAGTCCACGCTTGAGCAGGAAGAAATTTTTGGGCCGGTGCTGGTGGTGATTAAGTCGCGCAATTATGACCATGCGCTCGAAATCGCCAACGACACGGAGTTTGGCCTGACCGGGGCGGTTTATTCGAGTTCGCGCGAGAAGCTTGATCGCGCCGTGCGCGAATTCCACGTCGGGAATCTCTACCTCAACCGCAAGTGCACGGGAGCCATGGTGGGCGCGCATCCGTTCGGCGGGTTCAATATGTCGGGCACGGATTCGAAGTCGGGCGGACCGGACTATCTGTACCTGTTTACGCAGGCGAAGAGCGTGGGTGAGAAGATCGGATAGCTGCCAAACGACCGTGTGGTTGCGGGACTCTGCCCTGTTGGCGCTAACTTAGGGTGGGATTCCTTTCGGTTGCCTGCGATCCGCGAGGAATCCGGGCCCCAGTCAGCCCGGCATTATGAGCGCTATCGCCTGATTGCGACAGATATGCCCAAATAGCCCGTCTCCACCCGACCACACCCGTGTCTGTGCATGTACGTCAAAACCGGCGACTACATCGAGAATCTCCCATCCCATCTGACGTCTACGTCCGGCTTGTCGCGTGCATCGAGCCTAGAATGAGGCTGAGACTCATGATGAAAATCATTTCGTGTTTGTGTTTTTGCGGAATGTCGATAGCGATGTCTGGCCAAAATGCCCTCCAGACTTTCACCAGCCCGGATCGGGCCTTCCAGTTCAAGCATTCACCGCTGCTGATTCGTTGCACGCCACCAGAGGGCCAATCCGATTGGCGGGTTCCCGACGAGTGTAGCCACAGTCAAGACAATCCCTGCGGGGACGTGACAGGCACAACCAAGACCATCATTTGTTTTGCCCGTCCAACACACGAGTATTTTACTGCCGCGTTTTTCGTCGCCGAGGTTCAACCAAAGGAATGTATGGAGCACTGGCCGAATACTTCCTGCAGACAGCTCCCTGTAAAGCTGGAGGATTGTCTAGCCGGGGCGTGGACCTGGTGGCCTCCCGACACTCCCCGGAGCACAACGAGAGGTCAAGGCGCCAGGATTGGTTCGGTTCGCGCCAAGGTTTTCCGTATCGGCGACTCATGGGCGGGTGGTGGTCAAAGTGGCGAAATCTATAGGGTTTTCCATAGCGGGAAGTGCTACGAGTTGGGCATAAATGAAGGTGGCGCGACCTCGACAGCATTTGATCCCGAAGAATGGAAACAAATTAGTAAAGTAGCCCAAAACGATGATAAGAAATATGGCCCACTCCTAACCCAGGCGCTCCATTCTTTTCGTTTTATCGCTCCAGTCGCCCCTGAGTGAGCTGTTCCAGCGTTGTTCGTCGGTAGGCCAGGGATAGTTGTCGATAAATCGCGATAGCACTCACAACTCCGGATTCGGGTTGTCACTAAGCGGCTGGTCGCCACTTGGAGGATGAAGTTGGCGCTAAGGGGACTTCGTCCCGTTTCGTCCAACCCTTCACAATCTTTAAATCGTGTTATAGTCTCGGGCCATGCTGGCGAAACGTGGATTGCTTATTTGCTGTTTCTGGTCGGCTTCGCTGATGGTTCCTATCGTTGTTGCCCAGGATGTCCATCGCGAGATTGTGGTTGAGGGCGAGCGCGAACCCGCGCCTCGTTTTCACGCCAAGACGCTCGAAGGCGAGCAGTTCAGCAACGATTCGACGAAAGGGAAAGTGGTTCTACTTCAGTTCTGGACCACTTGGTGTCCGTACTGCAAGAGCGAGGAATCGCTGGTGAATAACATCACTGCGGAATTTTCCGATAAGGGACTGGTGGTGCTCGCGGTGGATGTGGGCGAGTCGAAGAAGGTAGTGCAACAATATTTGAAAGACCATCCCCGCAAGTGTCACGTCGTGATGACCGGAGATACTAATCTGGCCGCGATGTACGCCGCCACCCGTTATCCCATTTACGTGGTGGTCGATCGCGAGGGGAAGATTGTCGATACGCAGCGTGGAGCGGGTGGAGAGAGGCGTTTGCGCAGGTCTCTGGCCCGCGCGGGGATTGAGTCCAAAGAACCTGAGTAGTTGTTTTTCTTGCGGTTGATTTGATCACGCGCCCGCGTGAACAGGATCACAGAGAATCTTCTTCGTCTGTGGCAATATCTTGCGGCATTTCGATCTCTAGCATTGACAACGGGAAACCATGCTCACAAGCAAGTTCTGGCGTGGAGCAACTTCATGCATGGCTGCGGTTGTGGCCCTGCTCACAGCGGTGAGCGCTACGGAAAACGGAGGCAGCGTCTATCCAGCGGGTGTGGAAACGGTGATGACGGGGATGCAGCCGCTGGCCGGTCAAACGGTGATTTACGAGTACACCTGCTTTTACGCGGCGAATGAGTTCGCCGATGCGAGAGGCAAGAGTTTATTCCCGGAGTTCAAGCTCAGAGTGTTCGCCAACGCTATCAAAATTACTCACAACTGGGGATTTCATTTTCTGGGCGGGACGGTGGAGAGTCAGGTTGGCGTTCCGTTCCTCTACGAGCAACTGCATGTTGGAGCGGGTAAGTTCACCAAGTTCGGCCTCGACAATGTGAATATGATTCCGTTTAGCGTCACTTACGCGAAAGGCCAGCTGCACTGGTACTACGAGGCAGATATGTTTTCGCCTGGCGGCGGCTATTCGCCGTCGAGCGTGCTTAACGTCGGACAGCACAATCTGGCAGTGGCTCCGGTGGCCGGTTTCACCTACCTGCCTAAACAGGGCAAAGCCGAGATAGGCTCCCGTTTCTCATACATCTTCAACGGCTACGACAAGGACACGCATTACCACAGCGGAAACGAGTTTCTGTGGGAATATAACGTTGATTACGAGATCTCAAAGAAAGTGGCCGGAGGTTTCAACGGGTATTTCTACCGGCAGACCACCAGCGATACGCTGCAAGGCGCGGCTTTCCAGGGCGGGTTTCGCGGAAGGGACTTGGCCCTGGGCCCGCAGTTGCGATTCCCGCTCGGCAAGCGTGGAGGCTTTGCCGTGAAGTATTACCGCGATACCCTGACGCAAAACACGACCCACGGCAATGCATTCTGGTTTCAGCTTTCGATTCGTATTGGATAAATGCCCGTGGTGAATCTTGCGGAAGTGGGCGAGTTTCTCCAATGATAAAGGCCGCCCGTGGGCGGCCTTTGTGATTCCGGCGAACACGATCTAATTGCTGATTCCGGCACTTTGTATCGCTTGCGGGATGGCTGCGGCTGCGGTGGCGGCTGCGGCTTCGTTCAGGATGCGGTGATGAATGGTGAATAGAGCGAGTTCCAGTCGGTCGGAGACGCCGATCTTGTCGTAGACGTTGCGCAGGTAGTTCTTGATCACCTGTTCGGTCGTACCCAATTGGGTGGCGATTTCCTTGTTCTTATAGCCCTGGACGATAAGAGCGACGATGCGCAGTTCCTTGGCCGTCAAGCGGTCGCGGACGCGCAGACCGACCATATCGTTTTCGGTCAACTCGCTGGGCACGGCCATATCCTGGACCCAGTTTTCGCCGCGGGCGATCTTGCGCACGCAATCGACCAGCGCCGGGCTAGTGACGTTGCGATAGACCACGCCGTGAGCACCCGCCGCCATGTAACGCTGCGCACTCTCGCCTGTGTCGGCCAGAACGACTACGCGGGTCTTGTTCTTGTTGGCACAGGAAAGAACGGCGTTGAAGTCGGAGTGGAAACCTCCGGCAATGATCAGAACGGCGGCGCGAAATTTGTCCAGCGCCATGAACATCTGTTCGGCAGTTTGCGCCTGGGCCACAATGCGCATTTCATCTTCTACGGCCAGCACTTTGGCTATGCCGGCTCGGAAAATCGCCTGATTGTCGGCCAGAATAAGCTTCAACATGGATCGCTCCCGATTAACTATTGCGAACGAACTCGTAAGAATCGATTACGCAAGCGACGCCCCGGCTCTCGCCGGGTTCGGTGCTGGCATTGGGCTCATCGGTCCGCACGACGCGGCCGCGGCACTGGATCACAACACTATCCTTGCCGCCGGTGACTTCCGGTGGCAGGGTAATTTCAAACTCGACGGGCGAGCCGACCTCAAGCGATGCGTCGGCACGGATGTACACGCCGGCGGCGCTCAGATCGCCGGTCATGCCGCTGCTGATCTCACCCGCGGAATCTTCCTTATGAATCTTGATCGGCAAATGCAGCGGAAATCTTTTTCCGGTACGCGCTTCGGTCACGATTCCTCCTCTGCTGTCGCTTTGCGCTTCCGCGCAAAAGCAGAAAACCAGGCCGAAAACCACAAAACTCCCGGCCCAAAGCTCGACGAGCAGCTAACGGCGTTATATCACGGAAAATAGGCGAAAAGAAGGGCAGATTACCTAAGTAATCCCAGTAGGAACTAGGTACCTCCCTGGGCGCAAGCGGCAGATGCCGCCCCGATGCGGGCGCGATACGAAGAGAATCAGCGAATTTGGCGCGAGGCGATGGATTAATGCCGGTTAGGTTGGCGGGGTTTCGGGGTGGGGTTGGACGATCAGATTGTGGCGGCGCACGACGCGGCGGCGCTGCGATTCCTGCAGTGGGGCGGACGCGGCCAGCGCGCACAGAACGTAGAACAGCGCGGCGTTGGCCGGGATCTGCAGATTGAAATCGAGAAAGCTGTGCACCAGGATTCCCAGACATCCGAGCAGAGCCGCGACGGTCAGTGCGCCGCTTGCCGTCTCGGTCCAATTTTTCAGTTTGCCGGCCGCCCGGCGGAAGACCAGCGCCAGAAACCAGATTGCGATGGCGAATCCAGCCAGGCCGGTCTCGACCAGCAGTTCCAGATAATCGTTGTGGGCATGATTCACGAAGAAAGTAGTGTAGAAGCTGCGAAATTCCGGGTAGGCGACCGGAAAAGCGCCTAGGCCCCAACCCAGGAACGGCCGCTTGAGCATCATGCGCAGGCAGTCGCGGTCGATGGTGAAGCGGATGCCTCCGCTGATTTCCTCGCGCGCCTCGGAGTGAATGCTGGCCAGGCGACGGGTGAGTTCGTTGCCACCTATCCAGACGAGAAAGACAACCACGGCCGCCAGAAACGCTCCCAGCATGAGAGGTTGTTTCCAACCGCCTTCTTGCTTGCGAACCAGAAGCACGGTCAGCACCACCATCTGGGCGGCGAAGGCCACCATGCCACCGCGCGAACCCGAAAGAAAAATACTGGCTGCCATCAGCGCGGCGATTCCGGCGACGGCGATCTTGCGGTTCCCGCTGGTGAAGCGAGTTGTGGCCAGCACGAGCGGGAAGGGCAGGAGCATTTCCATCAGGCCGGCGTAGTGGTTGTGATTGACGTAGGGCCCGTAGATCCAGCCGCCCTGCTCCAGACCCCAGGTCCAGTAGAGCTTTCCGTTCGGCGCCAGACCTTGTAAGACCGCAAACGCAGCCACGACCGCGCCATAACCGGTGAACAGCTTCGCCATCAGTTCAAACTGAGAGGACCGGCGGAGGGTCTGGGTCACGACAAACACCAACATGCCGTAGGCGGCGTAGAGCAATCCATGCGAATAGGTCGCGTAACGGTAGGCGGTGAGGCCAAACACCCACTGCGCCAGGGCCAGAACAAAAAAGGCCGCCATGGGGCGGTAGAGCGGATGATCGGAGAGGTTGAGTTCGCGGTTGATCCACTGGCGGGACGCCCACACGGCCAGCAGCAGCACGGCACTGGCTTCGAGGCAAAAAATTGACCAGGGCTCGACCGCTCCGAAGGCGAGCGGACCGAGCAACAGAATCGTGCAGGCGCCCAGCAGTAGAGCGTTGTTGGTGAGTCGTGGGCGCGAAGCTCTTGAGACGGGTGCGGGTTCGGGGGGTGTGGCCAGGGCGGAACTCACGGGGTGTCCTTGGAATGCTGGGCGGAATCTTCGGAAGAATCGGCGGGAGCAAGTTGGAAATCGTCGAGCCAAAGCTTGCCGCGAATGGGCGAGCCGGCGGGGAAGCGCTCGATGGCCAGCAGCAGCAGCCGGGTGGAGTCCGGGGTAGTCACCTTGGAGTGAACCTCTTTCCAGAAGTCGGCATCGTTCAGGGTTTCGCTGGCAAAGAGCGGCATACCCGTGTAGGCGTCGCGCAACACGATCTGCGGGCCGCCGGCTCCTTCAAACTCCGCCGACTTGTAGTAGACGGAGAAGTCATAGGTGGTTGCGCCCTTGACCGGAATGAGTTGTTGAATGCCGGCGTCGTTGATTCCGGGACCTTCGAAGGTTAGGGAAAGAGAGCGATGGCCTTCGCGGAAGTCGCTGGGATCGAGCAGGGGCTTCACTCCAGTGCGGTTGACGTAAGTCCAGTCGAAGCCTCCGTTAAGAATGTCGAGGCTAAAAGCGCCGTTCACGACCAGGTTGTCGTCGGTGGGCACGTAGGCGGAGAGACCGAGAACGTCGGCGGATTGTTCCCATGCGGACATGGCGGCATCGGGACGGCGCGCTCCAATCAGAAAAGTCACGTACTCGTAGAGATAGCGGTTCTCAAATTTCTCGTGCAACTGGGAGAGGCGTTCCCAGGTCTTGATGGAGCCCTCGGTTTCCTGCTTACTCATCAACAAATGGAGGAAGGAAATCAGGGAATCGGCGCGAGCCGGCACCACGTCGCGGAGCAGTGCGCCGGCGTCCGGACGCACGCGCCAGCAGGCCAGCAGGGCGGGGTCCACCAGCGAAAGGTCGTTCTCGATGACGACGTGGAATTCGCTCAGGGCGCGATCGACATCGCCATCGACAAGAAAAAAGTTACCCGCTTCCCACGCCACGTCGGGCGCGGTGGGTTCGGCTTGCAGGGCGTGCTCCAGTGCCGTGCGCTGGCCAGAGATATAGCCGGTCACCTGATAGGCAGCGGCGAGATCGAACCAATAGCGGGCATCGTGGGGATTGAGCGCGACTGCCGCGCGCAGGCTTTCGATCGCGGACTGAGGGTCGGCGGCAACAAAGGAATCGTAGCGCCCCAGGCGATGGCGATAGTCCGCGTTTCCCGGCGAAAGGCGTACGGCGCGCTCGAGATTCGGCAGCTCGGGACGCGCAGCGAAGACGCTGGCGGCGAACTCTTTCCCGATCAGAAGAAGATAGAGGAACGCGAGCAAAGCCACCCCGGCAGCAAACTGCCAACGTTGCCGGTTTGAAAGTGGAAGGGCCATGGTGCCGTTATCGTTGTTCCGTTATGGTTCCGGTGCGTAAGCCGCTTGAAAATTTATGTCCGTTCTCCAGCGGTGCGAAGAGTGTACCGCAATCGGGAGGGCGGCGAAACGCATCACTCGACCCGGTAGTGTCGCAGTTTGAAAACTAAGCGAGGCAAGTTGGAATTACCGCCGAGAAAAAGCAGGTCCTTCGCTTCGCTCAGGATGACAATGCTGTTAATGAAACCAAACTGAGGCGCCGCCTCAAACCGCCTTCGGTTCCGCATCGTTGCTGGTGCCGGGAGCCTCTTCCTGATAATACTGCCCATATTTCCCCTGATATTCGTAGTAATAGTAATAATCGGGAGAGGTCAAATCCACGGCGTTCAGGAGCACGCCGGCGACGTGAGCGTTGACCTGCGTCAGGATATCGCGGGCGCGACGCAACGCTTGTTTGGTGGTCTGGCCGGAACGAATGACCAGAATGGTGGCGTCGGCGCGCGGCGAGAGCACGACCGCGTCGGTGACGGAAAGCGTGGGCGGAGTATCGATCACGATGTGGTCGTACATGCCGCGCAACTCGGCGATCAAGTCCCGCATATTGGTGGACGCCAGTAATTCCGCGGGATTCGGCGGCGGCGTGCCGGCGGGCATGATGAAAAGATTGGGCAGGATGGGAGAAGTGGTAATCGTCTGCTGCAGGGTGGCGCTTCCGGTGAGCACGTTGCTGAGACCGCTGCGCGGGCCCATGCCGAGAGTCTTGTGAACGCTGGGACGGCGCAAGTCGGCATCGATCAGCAGAACGCGGACCCCCTTTTGCGCAAGGACGATGGCGGTGTTGATGCTGGTGGTGGTCTTGCCTTCCTGGGGACGCGCGCTGGTCACCATGATGACTTTCGGTGGCGCTCCCAGATTGGAGAGCAGAAGTGAAGTTCGCAGGGCGCGATACGACTCCGCCATCTGCGATTGTGGACGGATCTGGGTTACGGTCTCGACCGCTTCCTTCGATGCCGTCAAGGCGAGGCGCTTGCCAGTGGGCCCATGGTTGCCTGACTTGGAGCCGAGCGGAATCATACCCAACGAGGGTAGAGCGGAGAGCGCGGTTGCCTGCTCGGGGGTGCGGACGGTGTTGTCCATGTTCTCGAGCAGGAACGCCATGCCGACGCCAGAGATGACTCCCAGCACCAGCGCGAAGAGCAGGTTGCGCGGGATGTTGGGTTCGCTGGGAGCGGTGGGAACGCGGGCTGCATCGATGATACGAAAGTTGTTGGAGCGCAATCCGGCGGTGACGCCGGCTTCTTTCAGTTTTTCAAGCAGGCCTTCATAGAGGGTGCGGTTGCTGTCGAGGTCGCGCTTCAGGATGCTGTACTCGATGGCGCTCTCGTTGAGTTTGTTGGCTTCCTGTTTTTGCTTGTCAAAGGAGTCGCGCAGCATATTTTCGCGCTGTAACGCGGCCAGGTACTGTCCCTTCAAGTGATCGACGGCCTTGTTGGTTTCCGATTGCAACTGGCGGTCAATTTCCTTGAGTTGGCTGTTGAGCTGGCTGACTTTCGGGTAGGAGGGGCCGAACTGGGTGCTGAGTTCGGCGACCTGGATCTTCAATGTAGCCTGCTGCTCGCGCAACTTATCCAGAAGGATGGAGCCTGCGCCATTGCCGCCGCCCGAGTTTTCGGCGACGATGGCGGCCGCGATCGCATCGGGATCGTTGGACTGGGTTTGACGATAGACGGCTTCCTTCTGCATGCGATCGGATTCGGCCGCCGTCATTTCCTTGTTCAGTTCATCGAGTTTCTCGGTGATGATGTTCTGCTTTTCGTCGATCCCGAGAATCTCGTGCTCCTTCTGGTAACGAACGAGCTTTTCCTGGGAAGTTTCCACCTTCATCTGCAGATCGACGAGTTGTTTAGAAAGCCAGTCGGAGGCCTGCATGGTGGATTCGAATTTGGTCTTGAAGTTCTGCTCGACGTAGGTGGCTGCGAGGGTGTTCACGGCTCCAGCGGCGAGCTGAGGGTCGGTGCTGTTGTAGTGAATCTCGATAATGCGGGTGTTGGGAATCAGTGTGACGTGGAGATTTCCGCGAAAACGCGCGAGCAGAGCCGAAGTGCGGTTGGAATCGGTCTGGAGCGGGTCAGCCACCAGGTTGCTTTGCTTTTGGTCGGAATGGCCGCCGAATTCGGGGCGGCGGTCCAGATTCAGCTGCCGGATCACTTGCAGCGCCATGAGATCGCTCTGCAGGATGCGGACCTCGGTATCGAGATCGCTCTGGTCGTAGTAATCGACCATCGGCCCCGAGTCTTTGAAGGTGATGAGGTTGGAATCGCCTTTGTTGATGGCGATGCGGCCGACCGCTTCGTAGATGGGCGTCTGGCGCAGGCTGGCCACGGCGACGGCCAGGAAGATGCCCGCCACGACGGCGATCACCATCCATTTGCGCTTGATGAGAACGCGCATGTATTCGCGCATCGCCGATTCCTGCGCGGGGAGGATGTTATAGAGCGCGGAGCCGACGGGCCGGAGGAATTCAGCCGGCTCGGGTGGCAACTCTCGCAGGCCGTCGTCGCGCGGAACGTCGCTTCGTGGAACCAGAGGTCCCAATGACATCGTTACTCCTTACTCCTTGGCCGCCGCAAGCCTATGCGGCAGCACACCACGGTCAGCACGCAGATTCCCACTCCAGTAAGCCATCCCACAGCGAGCTGGGCGGACAAGAAGCGAGCTGTTGTGAAGAATTGGCCTGATTTTAGCATTCTCCGAGCGGAAGGCAGGCAAAATTTGCTGTGACGATACTGATTTGGGTACGGGGTTTGAGCGGGGCGGAAATTAGAGATCGACCGGAAGCTGCCCCCGATCACGGCGAATCCGCTGTCATACTCCTGCAACCCTCTTCTTCAGCAGTTCGCTCAGCTATACTATCGAGCACAAGAACTTACCCGAAAAGCGAAGTTTCTTCCGATTCACAAACCGTGCGGCTTGGCGCGCGACTCGGCACGAATACGAAGGAATAAGTTCGAAGGAACAAGCATGGTGAATTGGCCGCAGGAATCGATACTGGTAACGGGTGGGACGGGATCGTTCGGGAAGAAGTTTGTGGAGATCATGCTGCGCGACTACCATCCGCAACGGCTGGTGGTCTTCAGCCGCGACGAGTTGAAGCAGCATGAGATGAGAACGTCAGGGTTCGATCATCCCAGCCTGCGGTATTTTATTGGCGACGTGCGCGACGTGGAGCGCTTGAAGCGCGCACTTTCGGGGGTGACCGTGGTGGTGCACGCGGCGGCGCTGAAGCAGGTGCCGGCCTGCGAGTACAACCCGTTTGAAGCGATCCAGACCAACATCATGGGCGGACGCAACGTGATCGATGCCGCCATCGATCAAGGCGTGCGGCGCATTCTGGCGCTGAGCACGGACAAAGCGGTAAATCCGATCAATCTCTATGGCGCGACCAAGCTGTGTGCGGAAAAGGTGTTTGTGCAGGCCAACGCGTATGCGGGCGCACGCGATACTCGCTTCAGCTGTGCGCGGTATGGAAACGTGGTCGGCAGCCGCGGCAGCGTGATTCCGGTATTTCTGGAGCAGCGGCGGCGCGGAAAGATCACGATTACCGACCCTCGGATGACGCGATTCTGGCTGACGCTGGAACAGGGTGTGAAGTTTGTGATCCGCTGCTTCGAGCAAATGCACGGCGGCGAGATTTTTGTTCCCAAGATTCCGAGCATGCGGCTGGTGGATCTGGCGGAGACGGTCGCGCCGGGATGCGCGGTGGAGACCATCGGGATTCGTCCGGGAGAGAAGTTGCACGAAGTGCTGGTCTCGGAAGACGAGTCGCGGCAAACGCTGGAGACGGAAGATATGTACGTGATCCAGCCGTCGCATCCCTGGTGGAAATCGGACAACTGGGTCAATGCGAAACCGCTGACCGAGGGCTTTCGCTATTCGAGCGACACTAACGAACACTGGCTGACGCGGCGGGAACTGGAAGAACTGGTGATGCCTGAAACCCGCGCTGCGGAGGCGATTTCGACGCCGGCCTAGCATGAGTGCCTTACCCACAAAACTGGAAACGCTTGCCATCCATGGAGGAAAGCCCGTGCGGGAAAAGTTGTTGCCATACGGGCGGCAAAGTCTGGATGACGCGGATCTGCAGGCGGTGGTCGAGGTTCTGAAGTCGGACTGGCTGACCACGGGGCCGAAGGTTGGCGAGTTCGAGGAGCGGTTTGCAGCGCGGGTTGGGGCGAGGTACGCGGTCAGCTTCAGTTCGGGCACGGCCGCATTGCATGGCGCGGCGTTTGCCGCCGGACTGGGGTCGGGGGATGAGGTGATCACCACCCCCATGACTTTTTGCGCGACCGCCAACTGCATCTTGTATCAAGGCGCGACGCCGGTGTTCGCCGATGTTTCTTCCGACACGTTGAATCTTGATCCCGGCGAAGTTGTTAAGAAAATTACGTCGAAAACCAAGGCGATCATTGCGGTCGATTATGCGGGACATCCAGCCGCGCTTGAGGAACTGGGGCAGTTGGCGAAAAGGCGCGGAGCGCTGCTGATTGAAGACGCCTGCCATGCGTTGGGCGCGGAGTATCACGGAAAGCGCGTTGGCAGCATTGCCGACATGACGGTGTTCAGCTTTCATCCGGTGAAACACTTGACGACCGGAGAAGGCGGCATGGTTGCGACCAACGATGCGCGACTGGCGGAGACGCTGCGACGCTTTCGCAATCACGGCATCAGTAGCGAAGCGCGGGAGCGGCAGGAGGCGGGGCAGTGGTTTTACGAGATGGTGCTGCTCGGGTTTAACTACCGGCTGACGGATATTGCCTGCGCGCTGGGACTCTCGCAATTGGAAAAGTTGGATGCAAATCTGGCGCGGCGGCGGGAGATTGCGGCGCAGTATGACGCGGCATTCCGGCGTTGGGCCGGGATTCTCACACCCACGGTGCGCGAAGGCGTGAATCCGGCGTGGCATCTTTATCCAATCCGGCTGAATCTGGAAACGCTTGCCGCGGGGCGCGGAGAAATCTTTCGCGCGCTGCGGGCGGAAAATATCGGAGTGAATGTTCACTACATTCCGGTGCATCGGCATCCGCACTATCGCGAGCGGTTCCCCTCGCAAGGAAGTTATCCGGTGGCCGAAGGCGCTTACGAGCGGCTGATCAGCGTGCCTATGTTCCATGCCATGACGGCGCAGGACGTGGAAGATGTAATCCGTGCGCTCGGCAAAGTGTTGCTGCATTACGAAGGGAAGATGGTCGTTGGTCGCTAGTCGTTCGTCGTTGGTCGATCGCGAAGCGGTTGTGGGTTTGACCAACTACTAACGACCTACGACGATCGACTGGTTTCCAACGAACGAGAAAGGCGAGCGCTCGCATTGGCTCGCGATCAGGCAAGCGGAATAAGTTATGTCCCGAATTGCGAACTGGGTGGAATATCGGACGCTGATCGTCGGGTGCGGATCGATCGGGCGCCGGCACGCGAAGAATCTCAAGGCCTTGGGAGTGCGGCAGCTTGGTTTTTGCGACACCAGCCCGGAGGCGCTGAAACACTGCCGTGAGGAATTGAAGGGCGAAATCTTCTCCGACTACGGCGAGGCGCTGGAGAAATTCCGGCCGGACATCGTCTTGATCTGCACTCCGCCGGTGTGTCACTTGGAGGAGGCGCTGGCCGCGCTGCAAGCTCGGGCCCACGTTTTTATCGAGAAGCCGCTCTCGCATGAATCCAGCGGGATCCAGGTGCTGATTGCGGAAGCGCGCCGCCACGACCGGAATGTACAGATCGGTTACAACATGCGGTTTCATCCCGGCTTGCAGATATTGAAGGACCTGATCGACTCGGGAAAGATCGGGCGCGTGCTGTGGCTCAACGTGGAAGCGGGGCAATACCTTCCCGACTGGCGTCCGTGGCAGCATTATCGCGAAAGCTACAGTGCGCGCCATGAACTGGGCGGAGGCATCATTCTCGATGGTTCCCATGAAATCGATTACATCTGCTGGCTGCTGGGGCGTCCCACGGAAGTAACATGCCGGGCCGAGCACCTCAGCAATCTGGAAGTAGATGTGGAGGACTCGGCGTGGATTTACCTGACCTTTCCGGAGCGGCGGCGGGCGGAACTGCATCTGGATTTTGTGCAGCGGGCGTACACGCGCACGTGCAAAGTTGTGGGCGAGACGGGGACTGCGTTCTGGGATTTCAATGTCCAGGAAGTGCGCTGGTTTTCGGCGGAAAAGCCTTCCGCTCAAAAGCTCGACGCCGGACAACTTTCCGGCGGACAATTTTCCGACGGACAAGCGGGCTGGAACCGCATACCCTACGCGTTTGAAGCCAACGACATGTATGTGGCGGAGATCGTCCACTTTCTGGAGTCTCTGGGGCGTGGAACCGGGCCCATGGTCGATCTTGAACAGAGCCGGGACGTGATCCGGGTGGTGGAAGCGGCCAAGAAGTCGTCGGCGGAGGGAAGGCCGCAGACGCTGAACTGGACCAGCGCAGCGAGCGAAGGGCCGGTGGTGGCGATTATCCAGGCGCGGATGGGATCGACCCGGTTGCCGGGCAAGAGCCTGGCGGAGATCGAAGGGCGGCCGATGTTATGGCACGTGGTGCAACGCGTGAAGCGGGCCACGCTGGTGGATCGGGTGGTGGTGGCCACTTCGCTGGCTCCGGCGGACGATGCCATCGAAAACATGTGCCGGGAGAACGACGTTCGCTGTTATCGAGGCAGCGAGAACGATGTGCTGGATCGCTTCTACGGTGCGGCACGCGGAGAAAAGGCGTCGGAGGTGGTGCGCATCACGGCCGATTGCCCGTTGATCGATCCCGAAGTGATTGATCGAGTGGTGCGCCGCTTTCAACGCGGCGATCTGGATTACGCCTCCAATGCCATGGTGCGAAGCTATCCCGATGGGTTGGATACGGAGATTTTTTCGTTCGCCGCGCTGGAACGGGCCTGGCACGAGGCAGGTAAGGCTTCCGAACGCGAGCACGTGACTCCATATCTGCGGTCAGACAAATTTCGAACGGCCAATGTCGAGAACGATTCGATGTTCCTGTACCAGCACTACCGCTGGACGGTGGACGAGGCGGAAGATCTGGAGTTTATTCGGGCGGTATACAAAGCCTTTCGAGAGAGAGAGAGTTTCGGCATGAAAGATGTTTTCGATTTGATCGAGAAGACGCCGGGCCTGGAAAAGATGAACTCGGAAATTGTCTCCAACCGCGGCTACTACCGAAGCCTATTCGAAGAGGCGCGCGCGGCGGCGGCGCCACGCCGGTCGATTGAAAAATCGAAGGCCTGGCTGGAGCGGGCAGGGAATGTAATTCCCGGTTGCGCGCAAACGTTCAGTAAGGGCGTCAATCAGCATGTTCGCGGGGTTGCGCCGGTGTTCCTGGCAAAGGGCAAAGGCTGCCGGGTTTGGGATGTGGACGGGAATGAATATATCGATTACATCCAGGGACTGCTGCCGAACATTCTCGGTTATGCCCACGAAGGGGTGAATGCGGCGGTGGCGGCGCAGTTGGGACAAGGGCACAGTTTTTCATTGCCGCATCCCCTGGAAGTGGAACTGGCGGAGCGGCTGGCGCGGCTGATTCCGTGCGCGGAGAAAGTGCGCTTTGGCAAGAACGGATCGGATGCCACTTCGGGAGCGGTGCGCGCAGCGCGGGCGCTCACGAGACGCGAACGCATTGCATGTTGCGGTTACCACGGATGGCAGGATTGGTACATTGGCAGCACGACGCGAAACGCGGGCGTTCCGCAGGCGGTGCGGGCGTTGACGCATCCGTTCGCGTACAACGATCTGGGATCGCTGCAAAAAATCCTGAGTGAACATCAGGGCGAGTTCGCCGCCGTCATCATGGAACCGGTGAACTTCTGGCCGCCAGCGGCGGGCTTTCTGGAAGGCGTGAAAAGTCTGGCGCATGAGCACGGGGCGCTGCTTATTTTTGACGAAATCTGCACTGGTTTTCACTTCGGGCTGGGAGGCGCGCAGAAGAGGTTTGGCGTGACTCCCGATCTGGCATGTTTTGGCAAAGCGATGGGCAATGGGTTCCCGATCGCCTGCGTAGTGGGACGAGCGGACGTTATGAAGGTGTTCGAAGATATCTTCTTCAGCTTCACCTTCGGGGGCGAAGTGGCGTCGATGGCGGCGGCCATGGAGGTACTCGATGTGCTCGAAACCACCGACGCGCTGACGCGCATGGATGCCAACGGACGCGTGCTACAGGAAGGCCTGAACGCCTTGGCCAAAGAGGCGGGACTACAGGATCGCATCCAGTGCATCGGTTATCCGTTCTGGTCGTTACTCAAATTTCTCGATGCCGCTGGGAAAGACAGTCTTCTGATGCGAAGTCTGTTCACGCAGGAATGCGTGAAACGCGGAGTGCTGCTGCTGGCCACGCATAACATGACGGCGGCGCACGATCCGCTGGCGATTGAACAAACCTTGCGAGTGTATGCGGAAGTGTGCAAGACGATGGCGAAATGGCTGAGCGAAGCGCATCCGGAAGAACATCTTGAAGGCGAGATGATTCAGCCAGTGTTCAAAGTCCGCTGACGTTATGATCGAAGATGGAGGGTCTACAAATGCGCGACGGTTCTGATCCCGGAATTGTTCCGGAAACCAAGCAAAGCGAGACGTGGCGAGGAGATTTTGGCAAGGAATACAGCGAGCGCAATCTGCTTGACCCGCCCGACCTTGACGAAGTGTACCAGCGCAACTACGGAGTCGCGCGATCGACCCTCAACCGCGATTTTCTCGCGAACATTCCCAGGTCGGCGTCGATTCTCGAAATTGGCTGTAATCTCGGAAACCAGTTAATCCTGCTCAAGCAGATGGGATTTGAGAATCTCAGCGGGATTGAGATTCACAAAGAGATCGTGGAGGGGGCACATGCCCGCGTCCCCTGGGCGAAAGTGGTGGAGGGCTCCGCGCTCAAGATTCCTTTTGGCGACGCGAGCTTCGACTTGGTTTTCACCTCGGGGCTTCTAATCCATATAGCTCCGCAGGATCTGCCGCTAGCCATGAAGGAAATCCATCGTTGTACGAAAAGTTGGATTTGGGGATTGGAATACTACGCGCCGCAGGTGACTGAAATCGTATATCGGGGCCAGTCGGAGTTTCTCTGGAAGGCCGATTACGCCCGCCTCTACGCCGAGAACTGCCCTGATCTCGAGCTGGTTTTGGAGCAGCGGCTGAAATATCTGGCAAACGAGAACATGGACTCGATGTTCCTTTTGCATAGAAAGAAAAAAGGGCAATAGGGCAAGTATTGTCCGCTCGTGGTGGCGGGGCCTTCCCGGCGCGTGCATGAGTAAAAATCGAAGCCTGATCGACAACGAGGGCAGATGAAGCGGGGCATCCTGCTGGTTCGCGCCGATGCCACAGTCACGTCCGGTACCGGACACGCGATGCGTTGTCTGGCCCTCGCTCAAGCCTGGCAACATGCGGGCGGAGATGCCATCTTCGTAATGGCGCAGGCTACTGCGGCGATTCGGGAACGGCTGCGGTTGGAACAGGTAAAGATTGTCGACATCGAAGCGGATTCGGGCAGATCCGAGGATCTCCGGCAAACCGTTGCGGCGGCCCGGTCGCAGAATGCCGAATGGCTTGCGGTGGATGGTTACCACTTTCAGGCTCAGTATGTGTCGGAGTTGCAGAAAGCCCGTCCACTCCTGCTGATCGACGACAATGGCGAACTCGATTTCTACTCGGCCGACTGGGTGCTGAATCAAAATGTACATACCAGCGCCGAAATGTACGCGAAGCGAGCGCTGGACACGCGCCTGCTTCTTGGCCCGCGCTATACGCTCCTCAGAAACGAGTTTACGGCTTACCGTAGTTGGACGCGGAAGATTTCCGCGCGAGGCACGCGAGTTTTGCTCACCATGGGCGGCAGCGATCCCAAGGACCTCGCGCCTGGCATCCTATCGGCACTGGCTGAGTTGTCAATTGACGATTTACAGATTCGCGTGGTCGTGGGCGGCAGCGCGGAAAATCGAAGCGGCGTCGCGGACATAGCGACGAAGTTTCCCGGGCGAGTCGAAGTTCTATCGAATGTGGCGAACATGGCGGAGTTGATGGCATGGGCTGACGTGGCGATCGCAGGTGCGGGCATCACTTGCTGGGAGATGTGCCTGTTGGGCCTGCCTGCGATCCTGGTGGTTGTGGCCGAGAACCAGCGGCTGATTGCCGAGCATCTGGCCGACGTTGGAGCGGCCGTGAATGCCGGATCCGCGGAAACGCTTGAATGTTCGTCTCTCGCGCAAATCGTGGCCGAGTTGTTGGGGAGCGACGACCGCCGGCGCAAGATGTCGGACGCGGGAAGGCGATTAGTGGATGGCCTGGGCAGCGAACGGGTGCGCGCCGCGCTTCTCGGACGGGAATTGAATCTGCGGTTAGTGCGTGAGGATGATTGCCGGTTGTTATTCGAGTGGGCGGGTGATCCGGCGGCGCGCGCGGCGTCGTTTCACTCGGCTCCTATTTCCTGGGAACATCACGTCCGCTGGTTTGGCGAGCGGCTTCAGGATCCGCACTCGGTGATCTACATTGGTGAGAACGCAGCCGGCGAAGCGGTGGGCTTGGTGCGATTTCAGATCAAGGATGACAGTGCGGTGCTTTCGGTGAACGTCGCGCCGAAGCTTCGGGGGCGTGGTTGGGGCAGGGAACTGATTATGTTTGCAACGCACGCATTGGTTCGCTCGCGTTCGGTGCATCGCGTGGAGGCATTCGTTAAGCCGCAGAATGAAGCGTCAGTGCGCCTGTTCGAGGCTAGCGGTTTTCGGCGGGCTGGAATAGGACGAGTCGCTGGCCAGGATGTTTTGCTTTTCACGTGGGAATGCCGGGACGAGAATTATGGCAGCTAAAGCCGCATCCACCGATGTGACGATTGCGGGCAGACGCATCGGTCCGGGGTCGGCGGTGTACGTGATTGCCGAGCTCTCCGCCAATCACAATCAGAACTTCGATCAGGCGGTCCGGATTCTTCGTGCCGCCAAGGACGCCGGCGCGGATGCGGTGAAGCTCCAGACCTACACGGCCGATACGATCACGCTGCGCAGCGACAAAGAATGTTTTCGGATTGCGGGCGGCACGCTGTGGGATGGCCGCACTCTTCACGACCTCTATCAGCAGGCATTTACACCATGGGAGTGGCAGCCGAAACTGAAAGAGATCGCGGACGAATTGGGGTTGCATCTGTTTTCGAGCGCGTTCGACGATACGGCCGTCGATTTTCTTGAGCAGATGAATGTTCCCGCGCACAAGGTGGCGTCGTTCGAGCTCGTGGATATTGGACTGATTCAGAAGATGGCTCGCACCGGCAAGCCGTTGATTATGTCGACAGGCATGGCCAGCGAAGACGAAATTTCTGAAGCGGTCGAGGCGGCGCGTGGGGCGGGCGCGACTCAGATTGCCTTGTTGAAGTGTACGAGTGCCTACCCGGCGGCACCGGAAGAGGCGAACCTGCTCACGATCCCAGAACTCGCGCGGCGTTTCGCTTGTCCCGTGGGACTTTCCGATCACACGATGGGCATTGCGGTTCCGGTCGCGGCGGTGGCGTTGGGCGCATGCATTATTGAAAAACATCTTTGCCTGCGCCGGTTGGATGGCGGACCGGACAGCGCGTTCTCACTGGAGCCCCAGGAGTTCAAGGCGATGGTGGAAGCGGTGCGCACGGCCGAGAAGGCGCTTGGTGCGGTTCAGTTTGCTTCCGGAGCGCACGAGGCTAGCAGCCGTAAGTTTCGGCGGTCGCTGTTCGTGGTCGAAGATATTAAGAAGGGCGAGTTATTTACGAAACAGAATGTGCGATCGATTCGTCCCGCGGACGGGTTGCATCCACGGCACCTTAACGAAGTTCTGGGAAAGCGCGCCGCCTGCGATGTGGAGCGGGGAGCGCCGCTCAGTTGGGCGCTGGTGGCAGAGTGAGGTCTCAGGTGCCAGCTCTGAGGTCTCTGGAAGAACGGGAAGACACGAGATTGTGCCTGAGAACTGAGATCTGACATCTGCTTTATGCGAGTTCTCCTGCTACATCCCGACGATGACTTCCACGGTGCGTGGATGCGTGAGCGTTGGGATTCGGTGATCGACCTGGGACGAGCTCCAAAATCTTTTTACGACGCGCAGAGCGCGGCGCTGGGCTGTCCGGTCTTTAGTGTTTTCGATCTTGCGCTTGAAGTTGAAGACCTGCAGATCTGGCGTTCTCTGCTTGCGCCCGGCATGGGATGCGTTGTGGACCGCTTTGGCATCGATTGGTGGGACGCGATCAGTCTGCTGCTGCAGCCGGAATTGCAAGAGGTACGGCTTGCGCTTCGTCTGGCTGAAAAACTCCGGGGATGTCGCAAGCTGGTGGCGAGCCGGCTGTCGGCGACGGCTGAGGCTCTGCGGCTGCAATTGGGAGTACCGCTGCAAGTGCTCAACGGCGGCCTGCGCCAGCGCCTGGTGGGCAGCGTTCTGCGTCGGAGCAGGGCGGCGGCGGATCTGGGCTTTGTGCAATTGCGGCAGGTCGTGTACGACAAGTGCGATCCGCACTATTTCTGGCGAAGAAAGCTAGCTGGGCCGCCGGCGTCCTCGAAATGGAAATCGAAACGAGAATCGGAGCCGGTGATACTGCTTCCTTCGGCCTATTCGAATGTCACGAAAACCGCATTCCGTTACGCACGGATTTTGCCTGAGCGGAAATTCCTGCTGGTGCTCGCGCGGGAGTCGGGCGCCGTCTCCCCGGTGCCAGCAAACGTAGAGGTCGAGCGTCTGGCAAGTTTCGCGGCGAAGGGATGCGACAACGATGAATTGCAGGAACTTGAGGTGTGCTGGAAGCAGATGGAGGAGTCGCTGCAAGAAAATCCCGTATTCAGGCTGGCAGCACAGATCGGGATATTGAAAAAAGCGACGGGTTGGTTGCGCTGGGGAGTGGCGATTCGCGATGCCTGGCTGCGCGTGTTTGAGGCGCGGCCGGTGACCGTATGCCTGAGCGCCGACGATTCGAATCCCTACACGCGGATCCCGCTGCTGCTGGCCGAGCGGCGGGGAATTCCGGCGGTGGCGTGCCATCATGGAGCGCTCGATTGCCGCATGGCATTCAAGAATTCGCGATTTTCGAATTATCTGGCCAAAGGCGAGATGGAGCGCGACTATCTGGAACACGCCTGCGGAGTCGATGCCGCTCGGATTCGGGTCGGAGCGGCGCCTTCTTCATGGCGGAAGAATGCTTCGGCATGGAACCAAAGCGCTCCCTGGATTACGTTTTTCACCGAACCGTATGAATCGGATTTATGGCGGGTGGAGGCGATTCATCGCGAGGTGTTGCCACGTCTCTGCGCGGCCGCGCGCGGGGCGGGCAAGACGCTGGTCTTGAAACTGCACCCGTTTGAAAGCGCCCGGCAGCGGCGGAGGTTGCTGAAACGGATTTTGAGCGAGGACGACCGGAAACTGGCGAGCGTTACGGACGAGGCCTTGTCGGGCGAGATTCTCGAGAAAACTTGGTGCGCGGTGACGGTCGAGTCGACGGTGGCTTTTGAATGCGCATCGGCCGGGATCCCGGCGTTTCTGTGTGGATGGTTGCGGCACGCCTACGCCGGATATGTTCCCCAATATGTGCGCTTCGGTGTGGGACGAATGCTTGAATCTCCGGACGATTTGCCGCGGATTGCGGATCTGTTGAGTACGGCAATGCCGGGGGCGGATACCGCTCGTCGGCTGGTGCAGACGATTTCACCGGAGGCTTTGACGGAAGTTCTCCGCCAGCCGACGGCGGGTGTTTGAGATAATCTGGACATCAATCACCTGGACATCGATCATCTAGACATCAACCGAAAGAACGATTCGGCGGCAAACGCACAAACAGGCATGGCTTGAACATCTCCGACACAGCCTCCGAGGCCGCGCAACCATTGCTCGCAAGCAGCGATGAAGAACGATTTCGCGGCGAGATGGGGCAGATCTCGCGGCATTCGGCGATTTTTTTTCTGGGCACTCTGTTTACCGCGGGCGCGGGGTATCTCTTCAAAATCTACTTGGCGCGCGTGTTGGGCGCGGATGCACTCGGCATCTTCGCGCTGGGAATGACGCTCGTCGGGTTCTTCGGACTTTTCAACGGACTGGGGTTGCCGCAAGCGGCGGTGCGCTTTGTGGCGGCCTATTCGGCGACCGGGCAATGGCGGCGGTTGCATGGATTTCTTCTCCGGGCTTTCGGGTTGCTTGGAATTGGAAATATTGTGCTGGCGGCTGCGATGGTGGCAGTGGGGCCGTGGCTGGCACGCAGTCTCTACCATTCACCGGCTCTCGTACCCTATCTTCATCTGTTTGCTCTCGTGCTGATACTGGGCGCGTTCACGGCGTTCCTGGGTCAGGTTTTGGCGGGATACAAAGACGTCGCGCTACGCACGGTCATTACGAATTTCATCGGAAGCCCGCTGAATATTATCTTCGGGGTCGTGCTGCTGAGTATGGGCTGGGGTCTTCGCGGATATTTACTGGACCAGGTGGCAAGCGCAGTGCTGGTTTTGCTGCTGCTGATGATGGCGGCGTGGCGGCTGACGCCGGGCGAGGCAAGGCAGTTTTCGAGTAGGGCGGCGCCGATGGAGCGCGAGGTGTTCTGGTTCTCCGCCGCCGTATTCGGCGTGAGTTTTCTTGAGTTTGTGCTGAGTCAAGCTGACAAAATTCTGCTGGGGGTTTTTCTGGATGTCCGGCAGGTAGGAATTTATTCCGTGGCGGCGACGCTGGTTGCATTTGTGCCGGTGGCGTTGCAGTCGGTCAATCAGATTTTCTCTCCGACGATCGCCGATCTTCATGCCCGCGGAGAGCGCGCGCTGCTGGGCCGGCTTTTCCAGACGTTGACGAAATGGATTCTCGGATTGACCCTGCCGCTGGCATTCGTCATGATCGTTTTTTCAAGGCCCCTGATGCGCTTGTTTGGCGCGGCGTTTGAAGCAGGCTGGCTGGTGCTGATCCTGGGTACGCTGGGACAATTGGTCAACGCCGGGGTGGGTTCGGTTGGCTATTTGCTGCTGATGTCGGGGAACCAGGCGCGCCTGATTCGGGTGCAGGTGGCGATGGCGGTGTTCATGGTGGCGGCCACGTTGGGATTGGTTCGTCCGTTTGGATTGGCCGGAGTGGCGCTGGCAGCGGCGTTGACCAATGCGTTGAGTAACTATTTATGTCTGCGGCAGGTTCGGGCCGCCTTGCAGCTTTCGCCTTACAATCGAACCTACCTGCACTTGCTGGGGCCGTGTCTTGCGAGCCTGACATTGACAGTCGGTTTGCGGCTGCTGGTCCGGGCAATCGATTTGCGTCCGGAGTGGTTGTGGATTGGAATCGCGTTAGTGGCGGCATACGCATCCTTTTGCGGATTGGCGTTGCTCTTGGGATTGGACAATGACGACAAAATGATTGTGGCCGCAATTCGGGGCCGCGTTCTCGGCGCCATGGGGAGGACGCCGTCTCTCTAACTCGTGAACACAACTATGCCTACAACTATGACCGCCAGAAGACAAATCAGTTTACCGGAGGAACTTTGCGCAGCCGCGGAGCGGGAGTTTGGCGCGCGATTCGGGGGCCTGGAGCCGTTCCTGGAATTTGTGCTTCGAGAACTTGGGCGCGGCGATGCCGAAGCACTCGATCAATCGGAGAAGGCTGTGCTCGAAAAACGTCTGCGAGATTTGGGATACCTTTAAACTCTCATCATGTCACTGCCCTCCGCCTTGGAACAGGTTCGACAGGAGAGTCGGGAGCGGTTGCACGCGTCGCTGACGAATCCGAACTGGCTGATCCTGCGCCGTCGGCGGCAGATTTTTGCAGCGGGACTTGGCCGGTTGCCGCGACAAGACCTTTCCGTTCTCGATATCGGAGGACGGTTGCAACCTTATCGTCCGCTGCTTGGGGATCGTGTAAAAAGCTACGTTGCAGTTGATTTGCGGATCACTCCACTGGTGAATGTGAACGCCGCCGCGGAAGCTCTGCCTTTTCGTGACGAGCAATTTGATTTTGTAATCTGCACGCAGGTGTTCGAGTATTTGCCGGATCCGGCGCTGGCGGTTGCGGAAATCAGACGCGTGCTGCGCAAGGGCGGCGTTCTCTTCTTGAGTGCTCCGTCGGTTTTTCTGAGGAACAATGAGAAGGAGTGCTGGCGATTTTTGCCGGAAGGCTTGCGGCACTTGCTGCGGGAGTTCGAAAGAGTCGAGGTCCTGGCGGAGGGAAACAGCCTCACGGGGTTTTTCAGGACTTGCAATGTTTTTCTGCTGTCGTTTCTCAGGCCGAGGATTCTGGCTCCGCTATGGCAGTGGACGTTTGTTCCTTTCCTGAATGTGGCGGGGTGCATGCTGCAAAAACTTGGGAGGCAGAACACCGATTTCACCGCGAACTACAGTGTTTGGGCGCGTAAATGACGCAGGTTTGTAACGCGGCCGGGCTCAAGCTGCCTGAGAATTATCCTTTTCCGCAATTCGAGTGGGGCGTGGCGCTGGCCAGGCTTTTTCCGCGAGTTTGCGGCCCAGTTCAATCGCGGGATGCTCGAACGCGTGGTAAAGCGCCACTGGGATGGTGAGCCACATCAGCCAGAAGAGGATCCAGCTATTGTGGCGGGTGAGTGCGAACCAGATAAAAAATGAATGGCCCAAATAGATCCCGTACGAGTAGGTCGCAATGCGGTGACTGATCAGCTTCAGCGGGCGGAAAGCAATTTCCTTGAAGTGTGGCAGCGCGATTCCCAGCAACAGGCACAGTACCGCCCCAGTTCGGCGGGATGGCATCCACAGAAACGCCACGGCCAGCAAGAGGATGAACGGCGGCCAAAGGTAAGAGGGGATGAATCTCTTCTCGGGCAGAGTGAACGCCATGATTCCGGGCAAGAAATTGGGCACGAAAATCAGCAGTGAGAACCAGGCCAGAGCGGGGATCGTCTGGGGAAAATGTCCGAGGAGCCCGCAAAGCAGCCAAAGGCCTAACAGTTGCCAGAAAGAGCGCTTCTTCCAGAGAAACAGGAAAGGGAGCGCGAGATACATTTGCACTTCGAGCGGCAGAGACCACAGCGGGCCGATGATTGAACTAGAGTAGGTGAGGTTCTGAATGAGCAATAGGTTTGAAACCAACTCCAGCGCGCCGGGCCTCGGCGCAAAGGATAGTCCGC
Organism: uncultured Acidobacteriaceae bacterium; assembly: GCA_963778255.1. Classification (GTDB taxonomy): domain Bacteria; phylum Acidobacteriota; class Terriglobia; order Terriglobales; family Acidobacteriaceae; genus Acidiflorens. The sequence goes on along the minus strand of CAVZUP010000175.1, from coordinate 20,699 downwards.
GTCCGTCGGCGTGCAGATGAAGCGCGACGGCAGTTAAGACGGCCAGGATGCTCAGCGGGTAAATCCGGAAAAACCTGCGGACGTAAAAATCTTTGACCAGAGCGAAGCCCGTCAGGTGGCTTCTCTGCATCGAGTACATCAGCACTAATGAGGTATGCACGAAGAAGAGCAGTACGCCGAAGATCCCAAGATCGTCGAATCGGTCGAAGTGATAATGCCGGGTGAGGTGGTTGACGAGCACCATCAAAACGGCGGCGCTGCGGAGAAAATCGAGATTGGCGGACGCTCCTCGGCTGAGGCTGTCGGGTATGCTACTCACTTCGAAGGCGCCGGAGGAAAGGATTCACTGCCAATGGGGAAAAATTCTAGCACTCGGCGCTACGGGCGTCCACCGGGGACGAACGCGGCGGCCGCGGGTTTTGCGGGAATTCGAGGCAGCTATAATCCGATTCGTGAAGGATGGTGTGGAATGCTCGTTCTGCGGTTGGGCGAAGTGAGATGATCACGCGACTGCGCAATGTGTTCGGACGTGCGAAGAGGCTGCCGGCGCATCCTTGGCTGCGCTTCGATCGCCCGCTCCTATTGTTTCAGAGCGACGATTGGGGCCGGGTTGGCGTGCGCGATCGCGAGGGGTGGGAAGAGCTTCGGGCCGCAGGATTGAATCTGGGCGAGAAGCCGTACGATTTTTACAGCCTTGAAACGGCCGAAGATCTGCACGCGCTCGCGGAGGTGCTGGGAAAGCATCGCGACTCGACCGGGCGCAGCCCGTCGATGGTCATGAATTTCATCATGGCCAATGTGGATTTCGATCGCAGTCTCGAGTCCGGGCAGAAACAAATCCCTCTGCGGCCGATCACCGACGGCTTGCCGGGGGCTTGGAATCGTCCGCATTTGTTTGAGGCCTATCGTGAGGGCATTCGCGAACGGTTGTTCTATCCCGCTCTGCATGGGCTGACTCATTTTTGCGAACGCGCAGTTGCGCGTGAATTGGATGGCGCCGGAGAACGCTCTCAGCTGCTGAAGACGCTCTGGCGGGCGGGCACTCCGTATATTCACTGGCGGATGCCATGGGTGGGGTATGAGTATTGGGACCCGGAACTACGGCCAGCGCGCAGATTCTTGGCAGTGGAGGAGCAGCGCGTTGCGATCGGGCGCGCGGCGGAAATTTTTCGGGAGTTGTTTGCTTCCGCTCCTTTCAGCGCCTGTGCGCCGGGTTATCGCGCTAATGCAGATACGCGCGCAGCCTGGTTCGAAGCCGGAGTACGGGTTGTGCAGAACGGCGATCAGAATGATCGGGGCGAGCGTAGTGGTCCTAGCCTCGATGAAAACGGAATGCTTTCCACTTTTCGTACGGTTGCCATAGAGCCTGCCACCGAACGGTGCGAATTGGGAGGCGTAATGACTCAGGTGGAAAAATGTTTCGCGGGCGGCTTACCGGCAGTGATTTCGATGCATTCGATTAATTTCCACTCGACTCTTCAGGATTTCCGCACGCCTACGCTGAAGCTCCTGGATGAATTTCTGACGGCAGCCGAGAAAAAGTGGCCGGACTTGCTCTATGTGCACGACGGCGATTTATTCGCGATTGCAACTGAGGGCGGTTATGCGGGAGAAAACGGCCGAGTGAAGGTCGGCGCGAAGGCCATGGGGGCGGGCAACTAGTTGAGCCAGGGCACGAGATCGCTGGTGTTGATCACGGTGGACTGCCTGCGCGCGGATCACTGCGGATTTCATGGGTACGCTCGTGCCACGACTCCGTTTCTGGATTCGCTGGCATCAGAATCTTTCGTGGTGCCGTCGGCCATTGTTGGCGGTGCGCCCACTTATTATTCGTTTCCAACGATTCTGGCCTCGCGTATGCCGCTGGCGTTGGGACGAGACGTGGTGGGACTCGCTCCTGGAGAGAGCACGCTGGCCACCGTGTTACGCGAGTCCGGTTATGCAACGGGCGCATTCTTGGCGGCTAATCCGTACCTTTCTCCGCGTTTCGGTTACGACCAAGGATTCAAGATCTTCCGCGATTTTTCGGATTTCGGGACGCAACTAGCGCGAAGCACTGACGATGCGGAGCGCTCGTCCGGCGATTCGGCTTGGGGCAAGGCGAATCAATCGATAAGAAGTCTCGCGGAAGCGCTTGGACTCAGCGGGTTCTACAACGAACTATATTTTCAGTACCGCATGAAGATCGCGCCCGCGGTTGGGAGCGTCGATTCGCTGCGAAGATATCCCGCTGCGGATGTTGTGGTGGAACAGGCGCAGTCTTGGCTGGCATCGATCGGGCGGCGTCCGTTTTTTCTCTGGCTGCATGTGATGGATCCACATGCGCCCTACTATCCGCCGAATGAGGCGTTTCGGGAACTAACAGGAAGAAGCATCGACCCTAGCCGCGCTCGCACCCTGAATGAATTTTGGAACCGTTCGGATCTGGCGGCTTCCGGTTTGCGCGGCAAACGGGATGAAGTGGTGCAGTTGTACGACGCCGGTATTCTGTGGGTGGACCGCCAAATCACCCGCCTGGTGCAGAGTCTCAAGCAAACAGATCTTTGGGACAACTGTGTGCTTGCTCTGACCGCGGATCACGGTGAGGAGTTTCTCGAACATGGTGGACGCTATCACGAGCCGGTGTGCCTGACTGAAGAGATTGTTCGCGTGCCGCTACTGGTTCGTGTGCCCGGAGTGAGTGGAGTGAAAGCTCCGGCGTCTCCGATGAGCCATCTGCATCTGGCGCCTACGCTGCTTGACATGATCGGCGTGCTGGCCCCGGCGGCGTTTCAAGGGCGAAGTCTGTGGACCAACCTGCAGCGAGGCATTGCGTGGGACGATCCCGCGATTATCGAGTGCGCCTACGGTTGTACGAATCCCTTGCGGTCAGAAAGCCGAAGCGCACCGAGGCTGCTGGGGGTTCGCGATGCGCGGTTCAAGTTGGTCATGCGGATGGAGCCGGGAACGGTTGAAGAGGTATTTGATCTGGACGCGGACCCGGCGGAGATGAATCCAGTCAAGAACGGGCCTGGACTTGAAGCTCGGAAGCGGCTGTTACTCGCTGCGTTTGAACACTTGGAACGAACGGTTTCGGTTCGGGATCCCGATATGCGTCTGCGGGCACGCTTGCGCGATCTTCATCATGAAATCTGCGTCATGGGATCTTCGGCTAGAATGGGAGTCCAATAACTCCCGACATGGATACTGCCGTTCATTGCCAGTATTTGCCAACCGCATGATTACGGTCTTCACGCCTTCTTTCGCCGACGAGAGTAATACCAATGCCCAGAATTTAACGGTGAAAGAAGTCGTAGCCCGCATGGATCCTTCGCGTTTTCAGGTGGTGATGCTCGGCGAAGGCGCGGCGGACCCAAGAATCGCCGCTCGCGCCAACACCGAGATTCTCCGGTGGCAGAAGCGCGGAAACACGGCGCGCATACTCTGGTATCTGCTCCGCCATAGGCCGGATGTCTATTTCTTCCCGAGGGAAGGTCCGCTGGACGCCGCGTTTCTTGCAGCTCGCGCGAAGCTGCATTGGAGGTCGGCAATGGTCACTTACGTGGTCTCCGGTGGACTCGAGGAGAACACGAGTCGGCCAATCCTGCGGCGCGCAATCCGCGAATGCGATGTGGTCGCGGGGAATAACCGTCACATGTCGGAAACGGTCGAGCGGCTCGGACGACGGAAGGTAGAAACGGTATACGACGGCATCGACCGCCGGTATTACTATCCGCCTCCTGAATCGAGCACACACGATCGCCGGCCGCGCGTTTTGTTCGCGGGCTCGTTTCGCCGGTACAAACGGGCCGACCTTGTGGTTCGGGCGGCTGCCAAATATCCTGCATGGGAATTCCGGCTGGCTGGGGTGGGCGAGGAGCAGAGCGTGTGCCAGCGGCTGGCGCAGAGTCTCAACTGCAACAATGTGATATTTCTTGGTCACGTGAACGCCGCCCAACTGGGCGAAGAGATGCGCCACGCCCGCATATTTTTTTTCCCGAGCGAAATTGAGGGGCATCCGCAAGTGTTGGGGCAGGCCGCGGCTTGCGGTCTGGCTTGCGTGGCGCGGAGTTCGTATCGTCCCGACTACGTTATCGATGGGGTTACTGGGCTGCTGGCATCTTCGGACGATCAAATGGGTGAGGCGCTGGAACGTTTGATGCTTGACCAGGATTTGACCGCCCAGATGTCGCTGGCGGCCATTCAACATGCGGCGAAATTCGACTGGGACCGAATCACCGAACAGTGGCAGGAACTTTTTGAATTGGCGGTGGTCCGCCACAAGGCGCGGAGTTCGCGCGAGTGGCGGACATGACGAAGCGGGTGGTCATTCTCACCGAGATTATCGCTCCTTATCGCATTCCGGTGTTCAACCTATTGGCGCGACGGGAGGGATTGGACCTGCATGTAATTTTCCTGGCCGAGACGGATGAGACGCTACGGCAGTGGCCTGTCTACAGGAACGAAATCCATTTTACGCATCAAGTTCTGCCAGCCTGGCGATGGCGCGCGGGGAAAAGCAGCTTGCTGCTGAATCGAGGATTGTGGCCGTCGTTAAACCGGGTGCGTCCGGAGGTTATCATCTGTGGCGGATATAACTATGCTGCTTCGTGGGAAGCGCTGTTGTGGGCGCGGCGGCACGGGGTTAAGTTTGTGCTGTGGTGTGAGAGCAACGCACAGGACGCTCGCGGAGGATGGGCGTGGGTGGAGTCGCTCAAGGGCCATTTTTTAAGGCGCTGCGACAGATTTGTGGTGCCGGGGAAAGCTTCCTTTGAGTATCTCAGGGCGCTCGGTTCCTCGGCAGCCAGCGTCTTGACCGCGCCCAATGCCGTCGACAACAAGTTTTTCGCGGCTCAGGCCGAGAGTACCAGGTCCCATGAAACTACATTTCGAGAGAAACTGAACTTGCCTTCGCGGTTTATTCTTTTTGTGGGCCGGCTGGTTCCGGAAAAAGGCGTTTTCGATCTACTGGAAGCCTATGCCAGACTGGAGCGGGGTCTGCGATCCGAAGTAGGTTTGGTATTTGCGGGAGATGGCGCATCGAGGAAAGAACTGCTGGAACGCGCTCAACGGATCAGCCCAGGCGTGGTATGTTTTCCGGGATTCGCGCAGCGGGAAGAACTGGCGGGTCTCTATGCGTTCGCGGAGGCACTGGTTTTGCCGACGCACAGCGACCCATGGGGTTTGGTGGTGAATGAAGCGATGGCTTGCGGACTCCCGATCATCGTCAGCAATGTCGCCGGATGTTCGGCCGACCTGGTCGAAGATGGATGGAACGGTTATGTCGTGCCCCCCAGGGACGCGGAGAAACTCAGCCTGGCGATCGATTCTCTGCTGCGGCAGAATGAACTTAAACAACGGATGAGCATGCGCAGTCTGGAACGAATTCGAAACTACACGCCGGAAGCCTGCGCCGATGGTCTGGCTGCGGCTGCAATCTCCGCCGCTTCGGGGGCGCGATGAGGTCCTTGAAGCCGCTGCACGGGATTGCCGTCGTGTTAGGCCTATGCCTAATGCTGTATTTTACCTATCGCCATTTGGAGTACTTCGGCAACATCTCTTTTCTGGGCGGGATCTTACTGCTGGAGGTTATCGTTGCCAGTCTGTGGAGATACGATGAGCGTTTTTTTGCGCTGTTGATCGTTAGTTTTGCTTGGGCAGGCATGAATGTCCCACTGGAAGATGCTTGGACGGGGGGACGCTGGCTGGTGCTAGCCGCGGGTGCGGTCGTCGGCTGCGTGGTGTGGACGAAGGATCCCCGCAAGCCCTTTGGATCGTTACATCTGATCGCCTTTTTTTGCATCTGCGCCGCGTTTGTCTCGGCCACGGTTTCTTCGTATGTGCAGATGGCGTCGCTCAAGGCTTTGAGCTTGCTGCTTCTTTTTCTGTATTGCGTTTCTGGCGCTCGCCTGGCAGTGATCGGACGGGAGAAGCGTTTTTTCCGTGGGCTGCTCTGGGGAACCGAAATCGCTCTCTACGTCACGGCACTCTGCTATCTCGGTCTGGGGCTGCACATTTGGGGTAACCCCAACTCCATGGGCGCGGCCTTAAGCGTGGGAGTGTTTCCAATTCTGTTGTGGGGATGGATCGCCAGCGATGGTCCCGGGGTGAAGCTACGCCGCTTGGCTGCGGTGGCGCTGTGCTGCTACCTGGTTTTTCTCAGCGTGGCGCGTGCCGGAATCGTTTCGATGGCGATCGTTACGCTTGTTTTCTGTCTTTGCCTGCATCAGTACAAACTGCTGATCAAAATGGCGGCGTTGGTTGCGGTGTTGGTTGCCGTTACCGGCGTGCTGGCTCCAGAAACCCTGAGCACGCAGATTGGGGGCATGAAAGACGAGTTGCTCTACAAAGGGCACAAAGAAGAAGGCATGCTGGGTTCGCGGCGGTCGCCGTGGGAAAAATCGATCGCGTCGATCAAGGAGCATCCACTATTTGGAACCGGATATGGCACGAGTCCGACGGGCGATGATCCCGGTTTAGGTTTCGGAAGGTTTTCTTCAAGTGCCGAGACGGTTCGCGAGCACGGCAGCAGCTACATGACCATTACGGAGTGGGTGGGACTGTTGGGGGTGTTACCCTTTGCCGGTCTGCTGGCGGTGACGGCGCGGAACGTATGGAAAGTTTGCGCGTGGATGAAACGAGCCGCCGATCCCAGCCACTACGCGATTCCGGTGGCCATGGTGGTGCTAGCCGGGTTGGTCCACGCGGGCTTCGAAGACTGGCTGTTTGCCGTGGGTTATCATGTCAGCGTGTTTTTCTGGGTTTTCGCATTCCTGCTGGCGGATCTTGTGCCGGCAGCGGTTGCGGTTCCGGCAGCCGGCGTCGTTCCCCGAGCTTCTCGCCCGTTACCAGCCAGTTTTGGGGCGGTTGTGCCCAATCGATGATCAAATTGCTGATCAATGGCCTTGCCGCGAGCGCCGGTGGAGGCCTCACGTATCTGCGCAATGTGATTCCCCATCTCGCGCGCAGAGCGGACGCGGAAACCACGGTTCTGCTGAATTCCGCGATGCGGCGGGAGTTTGGCGAGCTGCCAAACATTTCCTTCATTGAAACCTCCGAAAGTTCCGGAGCCTTCTGGCGTTTTGTTCGCGAACAGACGACGCTGCCAAAACTGATCCGCCGTAGCGGCGCGCAGGTGCTAATTTCCGCGGGCAACTTTGCGCTTTGGAATTCTCCCATCCCGCAGATCCTTCTGTCGCGGAACTCGCTCTATACTTCGGACGACTTTCTTCGCGATATTCGCGCGCGCGGAGACTACGCGCTGTGGGCGGATACGTTCGTGAAAGGCTGGCTGGCGCGCCGATCCATAAGTTGCGCGGATGTTACCGTCGCACCCAGTGAAGCGTTTTCCCGGGAACTTAGCCAGTGGAGCGGCAAGAAGGTAGTTTCACTGCACCATGGATTTGACCCGGATGCTTTTACCGGCGATGCCGCGCCGTTGCCGGAGTCCGTTCAGATCGAGGTGGAGCAAGCGAAAGACGCGCTCCGCCTGCTGTTTGTAAGCCACTACAATTATTACCGGAATTTCGAAACGCTGTTCCGGGCGCTGCCCATCTTGCGCAGCCGTCTGAAGGGGAAGAAGGTGAAACTCTTTCTCACCTGCCGGTTGGAATCAAGCGAAAATCCAGGCGCCTATCGTGCCGATCTGGCGGCGGCGCTGGCGCGCGATCTTCGAGGAAGTGAGAATATCGTCGAGCTCGGAACCATTTCCTATCGCTCGCTTCATCGCCTTTATCGCGCCTGCCACGTTTACGTAACCCCGGCCTATGCGGAATCCTTCGCGCATCCGCTAGTAGAGGCGATGTCGAACGGCTTGCCGGTGGTCGCGTCGGATTTACCGGTGCATCGCGAAATCTGCGGAGATGCGGGAATTTATTTCCCCCGTTTTTCTCCGGAGGCGTTGGCAGACCGGGTCATGCAGATTCAGGACTCGCCCGAGTTGGCAGAAAGATTGGCGCGAAATGGCCAACGCCGCGCTCAGGATTTCAGCTGGAGTAAGCACGTCGATCATCTGGTTGGTCTAGCCGAAAAATTGGTACGGCCCTTGATGCGAACTCGGGAGGCAAGCTGATGCCCCGCGCCACGGAAGCTGACCGTGCGCTGCACGTTTTGACGCTCACGCCATTTTTCCCATCGGAGCAGAATGAAGTGAATGGGTGTTTCATCGCGGAACCAATCGAGCACCTTAAACAGTCGGGCATCGATTCCAGCGTGATTGCGGTGTCCCCGATTTACTATCCTCGAAGGCAAACGAGTCCGTCGGCGCCGGTGGATTGGGTGCGATATCCACGAGTGCCGGGAAATTTAGGGCTGGCAAGCGCAGGTAGCCTACTTTACGCGCGTCTTTCGGGACGAGTTCGCAAGCTGCATGATGAGAAGCCGATTGACGTGATCCACGCCCATGCCGCGCTGCCTTGCGGCCACGCGGCTGCGTTGCTTTCCAGGCGTTTCAAGATTCCGTTCGTGGTTACCGTTCACGGGCTGGATGCGTTCAACACGTGCTTTGAGGGTGGAATGGCGGCGACCTGGCGGCGGAAGGTGTCGGTGGACGTCTACCGCGCGGCTCGGACTGTCATCTGTGTCAGCGGCAAAGTGGAGGCAATTCTGAAAACCGGCGCACCGGCGGAAACCCGCAGCGCCGTTGTGTACAACGGAGTAGACCCGAATCTTTTTTCGCCCAATCCCGCTGAGGCGGATTCGTTCGGCCAAGAGATTCTAATGGTCGGCAATTTGCTGCGCAGCAAAGGCCATGAATTGGTCTTGAAAGCGCTGGGAAAGCTGAGGCCCGCGTTTCCTCAGCTTCGCTGCCGCATCATCGGAGAAGGGCCGGATCGCGCCCAATTTGAAGCTCTGGCGCGTACGTTGGGTATTGTGGCGCAAGTTCAGTTGGTTGGCCGGCAGAGCCGGTCGGAGGTCGCTGAGGCCATGCGGCGCTGCTCCGTGTTCGTGTTGCCCAGCCGCAACGAGGGGCTGGGATGCGTCTACCTGGAAGCCATGTCCTGCGGCAAGGCGGTGATTGGCTGTCGCGGGCAGGGAATCGATGAAGTGATCGAACACGGCAAGAATGGATGGCTCATTCCGGCGGAGGGGCTTGAAGAACTGGTGCAGGGGCTATCCACGCTGCTCGGGAGTCCCGAACTGTGCAGGCGCATGGGAACAGCGGCGCGTCAGACGATTTTGGAAAAATTCACGCTCTCGCATCAGGCGCGAGACTTGGCAAATATTTACCGTCAGGCCATCGCATGAAGCTGTCCTAGTTACTGATGCGCAGCAAGTGCATAACATTCCGGATGCCCACCGCGGAACTCGCCGCGAGCACAGCCGTGATTGGGGCGAGCGCCCACAGAATCCGGCGGTCCTTCGGAATCCATCGCGAGAGCGCTAGGAACACGAACGGGATAATCGGAATTGCGAACCGGGCGAAGGAGCCCCTTGCCCAGCCCGGATAGTTATAGCAATAGAGCGACAAGAGGTACGGAGCGGCGAAAATGATCTCGGGTGGATGCGCGCGGGCATAGCTTCGGAAATATTCAGTCCTGAGCATGGCAACGATGGCGATCAGCACCAGAAAAATCCAACCGAAGCTGAGCGCGAGGTTTGTAAGCGGCGCGGGCGCGCTCATGGTGCCTTTGATAATTGCGTAAAACGGCAGGCCGAACAGAGGCACGGTGGCAGAGGATTGCGCGGGGCCGTAGCTGTTGACCGTGGCCAGCGGATCATGGAAGTAACGGGCTAGGGGAATCGCGTAGAGCACACCGATGCCGATTCCGATCGCGGTTGCCCAAGCAAAGCGCCGCAAGTCGCGGTGCCAGAGAAGCGTCAGCCCGATTCCAACCAGAAGGAAAATTCCTAGGGGACGGGTTGTGGTGGCGAGCGCGGCCAGAAAAGCGGCCAGCAGCCAGCGTTCGCGCCGGATCGCGAGAAACGATGCGAACAGCAAGGCGACAAACAGAGGCTCGGACCCACCGAGATAAGAACGCTGATACCAATCGAAATTGACAATGGAAAATGCAGTGGCGATCCATCCACCCCAGAGACGGTAGGCGAGAACGACGGCGGTGATCGAGGAGGTCCAGCACACCAGCAGAAGAGAAGTGCGCTCGCACCAGCCGGTGGGCTTGGAGATCGCGGCAATACAATATGGCAGTCCCCAGAATTGTTTGATCTGGAGGCCGCGAAAGTCCCATTTACGAATCGCCGCGGCAATCGCCATATAGGCGGAGTTATCGCCGAAGTTATCGACTACAGAAAGATATGGGGACAGAACCGCAACCGTGCCGGCAAAAATCGCCGCCGCCGCCAGGCACACCACTAGAGTTTCATTCAGCCCAGGCTCGTTCTTCCAGCGAGAGCTAGAACTCTTGATCGGGAAAGCAATTGCCGAAGAGGACATACCTGAATTCGACCCGTTCGCTGAAATCAGGGACATGGTATCACGCGCGAAAATGCAGGGGATATTGCGGTGGGCAAGCAATGAAACGCCAGTCGATCGCGGTCCAAACGTTGGTTTGGGATAAGATGAAGTGCGTCCCAGACAAAAAAAGTGTGTGGAATTTTTGGCATCTTCGCCCGCTCTAGAAGTGAATCCGGCGCGCTTCTAAAGCAAGCGGTTCGCAGCCTGCAACATCGTGGACCGGACGACTCGGGCACGGCGATCATCGACCTCGCGCCGGAGCCGGGCCACATCGGGCTGGCTCACACCCGCCTCTCCATCATCGATCTCTCGCCGCTCGGGCACCAGCCCATGCAGGACCCGGCCACGGGCAACTGGATCGTTTTCAACGGCGAGATCTACAACTTCCGTGAACTTCGTAAGGAACTCGAAGCCGCGGGCGCTGAGTTCAAAAGCCATTCCGATACGGAAGTGATCCTTGCCGCTTATCGCGTCTGGGGCGAGGTTTGCCTGACGCGGCTGGGCGGCATGTTTGCGTTTGCCCTTTGGGACGCAACGCGAAAGCGCCTGCTGCTGGCGCGCGATGCCATGGGGATCAAGCCGCTGTATTACTACCAGTCGAACCAGACTTTTATTTTCGCTTCAGAGGTTCGCACGCTTTTACAGACGGGCCTGGTGCCGCGAAAGCCTGATCCCACGGGCGTTTTGAGCTACATGACGTTTGGCTCCGTGTACGAGCCGTGGACGATTGTGGAGGGAGTGAAGGCTGTTCCACCGGGGCACGTGCTTACGGTGGAAAACGGATCGGTGAGCAGCCGCGAATACTGGAATCCGCTGCAGGCATCTTCACGGGACGAATTGGGAACTTCATCAGGCGATGAGAGCGCGACGGTTGCAGAACTGCCCGCGATCTTGCGCGATGCGGTGTCGTCGCACCTGGTGAGCGACGTTCCCGTTGGTGTGTTTCTTTCGGGGGGAATTGACTCCAGCGCGTTGGTGGCCATCCTCAGTCACAATGGCGTGCGCGCGAACACCTTCTCGCTGGTATTTCAGGAAGAGGAATTTAACGAAGGGCAGTACTCGCGGGCAGTCGCTCGCCGCTTTGGCACCGAGCATCATGAGATTCCAATCGCGCCGCAGGATACGCTGAACGTGTTGCCCGAAGCTCTGCGCGCGATGGATCAGCCAACGATTGACGGCATCAACACGTATCTTGTGTCCGCCAAAACGAGGGCCGCGGGAGTGAAGGTCGCTTTGACCGGCCTGGGTGCCGATGAGATGTTTGCGGGGTACTCGAATTTTCGCCGCGTGCCTAGGATGGAAGCTTTTTCGAGGCGATTTGGACGACTGCCGGGAATGATCCGGCGACCACTTGCCGCCTCCGTCGTGCGGTTTGCGGGCAAAGACGATCGCAGCCGCAAGCTGACTGAGTTGGCTGCGGGAGGAGATTCTATTCTTCATCCGTATTTTCTGGCGCGTATGTTGTTTGGGGCCGAGGAGCGCGCGGCGTTGTTTTTGGCGACGGACCACCAACTTCTGCAACAATCTCTCGACCGGGTGCTGCAAGAATCGATCACTGAGAGCCAGTCTCTCGATCCAATCAACCGCGTCTCTTACTTGGAGTCGCACTGGTATATGCGCAACACGCTGCTGCGGGATTCCGATTTCATGAGCATGGCGCATGGCTTGGAGTTGCGTGTCCCCTTTCTCGATCGGCCGCTGGTGGAAGCTTGTTTCCGCATTCCGGGGAACAAGAAAGTACGGGGGAACTCGCCCAAGAGCCTGCTTCTGGCGAGCCTTGGTGTCGAGTTGCCGCCGGAGATTGTAAATCGTCCGAAGCGCGGATTCACTCTGCCCTTTGAACGATGGCTGCGTGGCGAGATGAGGCCGGTCGTCGAGGATGCGTTGCTGAAGAGTGATTTGGATCGGACTTCGATCAGCTCGAAGGCCGTGCGAGATGTGTGGAACCGATTTCTTGCTGGGGAGACTTCCTGGTCGCGGCCGTGGTCTTTGTTCGTGCTGCAGCGCTGGTGTGAGCAGAATCTGTAAACGGCTTTATCGCACTGCCGATTTGCGCGCGGAAATCAGGAGAAACAATCCCAACTTCGTTCCCATCAAGCGCATGAGAAATCTTGGATATAGTCGCCAGACTATGCGGTACACCCAGCCTTGAAAGCGTGCCGATGGTTCGTTTAACAGCAAATCTCCCGGGCTGAAGGCTTGCCGCAACTCGACTTGCTCGAAGTCGTTTAACATCGCGCGCGCTTCTTCCTGCGTGTAAGACTTCGTGCCTGGACTTTCCAGATGATCGTAAACGGACTGGCGCAACGATTTGCCGCGCAGAAGTCCATAGCGCAGCCAGAGCATGAAGCCGGTGAGCGAAGGGTGGTGGTAAATCATGATGCGCAGCGCGCCTCCGGGTTTAAGCACGCGCCCGGCTTCTTGGATGCACTTCTGAGTATCCGGACTGTGATGCATCACGCCGTAGGAGTACACCACGTCGAACGTGTTGTCCGGGAAGGGCAGATGCTCGGCATCGGAAAGGTGGAGATCGGGCGCGTAGCCAGCCATTTCGCAGCGTCGGTTCGCCTGCTCCAGCGAGGCGCTGGAAAGATCTACTCCGGTTGCGTGCGCTCCAGCTTTGAGCCATTCGAGATAATCGGCGCCCATGCCTACTCCGATCTCGAGCACTCGTTGACCCGCGGATTGCGCAAAGCCGGCAAATTCACGAATGTAGGGTTCGAGGCGGTAGCGCGCGCGGGCGTGGGCTTCGAAGTCGGCATGGTCGCCCAGATAGCGCGAGCCGCAGGGATCGGCGTTCCAGAATTCCCGGACCTCTTCTTTCAACCCGGCAGCTGGCGAGGCTTTCGGCATGGCTTTGGAAGCGATACTAGCACAGCGATCTTTGTGAAAACCGCGCCAGAGGCTAAGATAATAGGACCTTCGTCCAGGACAGACGTGATCGAAACAAAACCGGAAATCGAGAAGCCGCGTGTGGCCGGTGCTTTGCTCTTGCTGCCTTTGAGCGTGATTATCCCAGCGCGCAATGAGGCGCATAATCTTCGGCGCTGCCTTGCGTCGCTGCATTCGGTGGGGGAAGTCTATGTCATCGATTCGCAGAGCAGCGACGACACCACCGCCATTGCTGAATCGCAGGGCGCCAAGGTTGTTCAGTTTCACTATGCGGGTGGGTGGCCGAAGAAACGGCAGTGGGCGATGGATACACTGCCTCTGGCATACGACTGGATTTTGCTGCTCGACGCCGATGAAGTTTTAACCTCTGAACTTGCGGAGGAGATCCAGCAAGCCATTCAAGATCCGCACACCGACGGCTATTACATTGCTTTGCAGATGCATTTTCTGGGGCGGCAACTGCGTCATAGCGGGGCGAGTTTCTGGAAGCTGTCGTTATTTCGCAAAGGGCGTGGGCGTTACGAATGCCGCCTTCAGAATCAGGACGCCAGCATGGCGGATATGGAAGTGCATGAGCACGTCGTTGTGACCGGCGCTACCCGCAAGCTGACGCACCCGCTCATCCATCACAACGTCGAGTCCTTGTCACGTTATATCCAGAAGCACGACGAGTATTCAAACTGGGAGGCGCGCGTCTGGCTTGATGGCAATCGCAATCAAAGTGACGAGGAGATTCAGCCCGCATTTTGGGGAACACAAGCGCAGCGCCGCCGATGGTTGCGGCGGCACTTTCTTGGGTTGCCGGGATCGCCGGTGTTGTTCTTTCTTTATAAGTACGTATTCAAGCTCGGATTTCTCGACGGTGTTCCCGGCTTGATCTACTGCACGTTTCAAGGCATTCAGTTTTTTCACATCAAAGCCAAGATCTACGAGCTGCGGATGGGGAGGAGTTGACCCATGTGCGGCATTAGCGGCCTGGTGAACTGTGGCGACCGGGAGACGCTCGTCCGCATGACGAACGTGCAGACACATCGTGGCCCAGACGACTCCGGGCTGTGGGAGCGGCGTTTCGGCGATGGCGGATATATCGGGCTGGGCAGCCGGCGGCTCGCGATTCTCGATCTCTCCGCCGATGGCCACATGCCCATGTCGAACGAAGATGGCACGGTGTGGATCACTTACAACGGTGAGATCTATAACTTTGCCGATCTGCGCCGCGAGCTCGAATGTAGATCCAGCGCGCATCGTTTTCGTTCGCATACCGATACGGAAGTCGTGCTTCATCTCTACGAGGAATATGGCCCTGACCGCTTCAAGGACTGCCTGAATCGCCTGAATGGAATGTTTGCGCTCGCGATCTGCGATCTGCGTGGCGCGTCGCCGAAGCTGCTTCTGGCTCGCGATCATTTCGGAATTAAGCCGCTCTATTACTGGGAGCAGGGCGGCAAGCTGGCTTTCGCGTCCGAAGTGAAGGCGCTGCTCGAAGTGCCGGGAATCGACGCGAGCATGAGCATGGAGGCGCTCAACCAATACCTAACTTTTCTCTGGGTGCCCGATCCGCTGACGATGTTTGAGGGAGTTCGCAAGCTTCCGGCGGGCCACTACGCAGTCTGGCAGGGCGGCGAGTTCAAGATCGAACAGTATTGGGACTTGACGTTTCCCCCAGCGGATCATCGCTTCGAGCGCACCGAGGCCGATGTGGCGGATGAAATTCGCGAGCGCTTCTGCGCTTCGGTCGAGCAGCAGATGGTAAGCGATGTTCCGATTGGAGCGTTTCTGAGCGCGGGGCTGGACTCCTCTAGTATCGTAGCCGCCATGGCTCGCAAGCAGCCGGTGCGGACCTATACGATTACGTTTCCAGAAAGATATCGCGTGGGCGAGACGACGATTGACGATCCCGGCGTTCCGCAACGGCTGGCGCGCAAGCTGGGCTGCGAGCACCATGAGATCGTGGTCGAGCCTGACGTGGTGGGTCTATTGCCGAACTTGACCTGGCACATGGACGAGCCCACGGCCGATCCGGCGATTATTACGGCGTATCTCGTGTGCCGCGAGGCGCGAAAACAGGCGACCGTGCTCCTGTCGGGAGTGGGTGGTGACGAGATCTTTGCGGGATATCGCAAGCATGTCGCGCACGCGTGGGCGGAAGAATACCGGCGCATCCCCGGCTTCGCTAGGTCGGGAGCGGAGCGCGCCCTGCTGGCATTGCCATCGCTACGGGGAACTCGCATGAAAGGATCGGTCCGTCTGGCGAAGAAGATGGCGCGCAGTGCGGCGCTTAGTCCGGCGGAGGCTTTTATCAGAAACTGCACGTATCTCGATGCGCGGCAGAAGACGGATTTGTATGCTTTGGACTCGCAGCGTACGGCAAACGGCGATCCAGCCGTCCAGCATCTGGCGGCGTTCGATAAAGCGCGGCACGCGGATTTTCTCAACCAGATGCTCTATTTGGACACCAAGATTTTCATGACCACGCTGAACCTCACGTACAACGACAAGATGAGCATGGCGTCGTCGGTCGAAGTGCGCGTGCCGTTTCTTGACCGCGAACTCGCCGAGTTTGTCGCCTGGAATGTGCGGCCCGATTGGAAGCTGAAAGGGAAGTGGCGTCCAGTGACGAAGCACATTTTCCGCGAGGCGATGCGTAGTATGCTGCCGGAAGAAGTCCTGCGGCAGCCGAAAGCGGGCTTCGCTGCGCCCGTAGACTACTGGCTGGCGCACGATTTGCGGCCCATGGTGGACGATCTTCTTTCGGAATCCCAGGTCAAGCGGCGCGGACTGTTTCGTCCTGAAGTGGTGCGCAGGTACGTTGACGAGCACCGGCGGGGCGCGGAAGATTGGTCGATGCAGATATGGCAACTGCTGACGCTGGAAATCTGGATGCAACTTTTTCTCGACGGCAGCGCGAAGACGTTTGCCCAGCACCAGATTGACGCGTCGCAAGCGTCTGGACTGAGACTAAGAACCGCATGAAGCAACTCTTACAAGACGCGCGCACTGGTGAGTTAAAGATTGCCGAAGTTCCGGCGCCGCAATTATTGCCCGGCTGTGTGCTGGTGCGAGTGGCGGCGTCGCTGGTTTCGGCTGGAACGGAGCGCGCGTCGGCGGAGTTTGCCGGCAAGAATCTGCTGGCCAAGGCGAAGGCTCGTCCCGATCTGGTGCGCGATGTGATGGCCAAGCTACAGCGAGATGGCCTGGCTTCAACCGTGCGAACGGTGCGGTCTCGATTGGATCAGCCGCAGTCGCTCGGCTACAGCAGTTCCGGAGCGGTCGTGGCCGTGGGGGAGGGCGTCACCGACATCGACGTGGGCGACCGCGTTGCCTGCGCGGGTGCGGGATATGCAGTTCATGCCGAGTTTGCCTGCGTGCCACGAATGCTGGTGGCGAAGATTCCTGAGAGCGGTGAGGCAGAGGCGCAAGTTTCTTATGATGAGGCCGCCTTCGGCACGGTGGGAGCGATTTGCCTGCACGGCATTCGTACGGCGGAGGTTGCACTCGGCGACACAGTTGCGGTAATCGGGTTGGGCCTGCTCGGACAAATCACCGTGCAGTTGCTCGTCGCTGCCGGGTGCCGCGTCTTCGGAATGGATTTGTTGCGGCAGCGTGCCGATCTCGCCATCAGCAGCGGAGCCGAGGCCGCGTGCACGAGTGCGAGCGAGTTCCGCGATCTCTGCTTCCAAGAAACGGGCGGCGCGGGCGTGGATGCGGTTCTGATCACGGCGGAGACTCCTAGCAGCGAGCCGGTGAATCTGGCGGCAGAACTGGCGCGCGACCGCGCCATTGTGGTTGCCGTCGGCACCGTCGGGATGGAATTGCAGCGCAAACTGTATTACGAAAAGGAATTGGATTTCAGAATCTCGCGCTCCTACGGCCCCGGCCGCTATGACATGGCGTATGAGCAGAAAGGGCGCGATTATCCGATTGGGCATGTGCGCTGGACGGAAACCCGCAACCTGGAAGCCTTTTTGCAATTCATCGCGGACGGCAAACTCGATCTGCCGTTGTTGATCACGCACCGCTTTCCGCTGGAACAAGCGACGCGGGCTTATGACCTCATCATGGGAAACACGCGTGAGTTCTTTCTGGGAACGCTGATTACTTACGCGGGCGCGGAATCTGACGATGTTCCGAATCTGTTGCAAAGAATTCCGGTGAGCGCCGTCAGGCCCGCGGCGAGTTCGGTAGGCTTGGGAGTTCTGGGGGCTGGAAGTTTCGCGCAGGCTACGCTCTTGCCCGCGCTGAAGCCAATTGCGGGTGTTTCTTTCATCGGCGTCTGCAATGCGACCGGTCCGCGCAGCCGGCACGCCGCGGAAAAATTTGGATTTGCCTACTGTTCGAATTCAGAAGCCGAACTTCTGCGCGACGCAAAAATCAGCGCTGTGCTGATTGCCACGCGTCATCACCTTCATGCCAGCCAGTCGCTCGCGGCGTTGCGCGCGGGGAAAGCAGTGTTCTGCGAGAAGCCGCTGTGCTTGAACGAGGACGAACTGGCTGGGCTGGTGTGGCTATTGTCTGAGGAAAATGCTCCCCTCCTGATGGTTGGTTTCAATCGCCGGTTCGCACCCATGGCGGTGCGGATGAAAGAGTTTTTGTCGGAGGTCCACGAACCGCTCGCCATCCATTACCGGGTGAATGCCGGCTACATCCCCGCCGATCATTGGACGAACGACTCGGAGCAAGGTGGTGGACGCATACTCGGCGAGGTTTGCCATTTTGTCGATTTCCTCTGCTTTCTTGCAGGCTCGTGTCCCATCGAAGTACAAGCGCGGACGGTAGGCAATCCGGGGCAGTACAGCATGGATAACGTCATCGCATCGCTCAAGTTCGCGAATGGAACGCTGGGGACGATTAGCTATCTCGCGAACGGCGACAAGTCGGCGTCGAAGGAGCGCGTGGAAGTTTTCGGCGGTGGCTCGGTCGCGATCCTCGAGGATTTCCGGCGGCTTGAACTGGTTCGCAACGGGCGTAAACAAATCACGCGCGCACGCTGGGGACAAGACAAAGGCCACAAGGCGGAGATGCAGGCATGGGTGAATGCGCTTCTGGGCAAGACGCCGGCGCCCATTCCGTTGCAGCAGACATTTGGTTCGACGCTGGCGACCCTGCGGCTGCAGAATTCCTGCCAGACGGGCCAGCCCCTGGCGGTGAACTTGAGCGAGTTCGTTGCGTCGGCGTTACAGGAAAAGTCCAGGCATAAACAGGTTGGGTAAAAACGATGCTGATTCTGGGCCTGAACATGTTTCACGCCGACTCTTCGGCGGCGATCGTCGAAGATGGCAAGATTCTTTTTGCCGTGGCCGAGGAGCGGCTGAACCGGCATAAACACTACGGCGGTTTTCCTTCGTTGGCGGTGAAGGCCTGTCTGGATGCGGCGGGCGCGAAGATCAGCGATGTTCAGCACGTTGCCGTTGGGCAGGACAGCGACGCCAACCTCGCGAAAAAAGTGCAATATGCGCTGGCGAATCCGGCGAAGGTTTTGAACTTCATCAAGATGCGGCAGCGCAAGGAGTCGATGCGCGACGTGCGTTCGCTGCTGGCGCGGGCGCTCGATGTGGATGACTCGCCGCTGAAGTTTCAGGAGCATCACCTCGAGCACCACATCGCGCACATCGCCAGTTCGTACTACTGCTCGCCGTGGGAAAAAACGGCGGGCTTTAGCTACGACGGTTCGGGAGATTTTGTCTCCACCATGATGGCGCGCTGCTCGGGCAATGAAATTCAGGTGCTTGACCGCGTTTTTCTTCCGCACTCGCTGGGCAGTTTCTACACCATGATTTGCGATTTCATCGGCTACAGAAAATATGGCGATGAAGGGAAAGTCATGGGCCTGGCGCCGTACGGCAAAGACACGTACATTGACCAGATCCGAAAAATTGTCAGGCTCAAGAATGGCAATTTCCAACTTAATCTGAGTTATTTCAAGCCGCTCGGAAGCAATCAGGGAATGCAGGTGCTGCCTGACGGAACGGTTCGCCTGGCGCGGCATTTCTCCGACAAAATGGAAAAGCTATTCGGCGCGTCTCGCGAACCCCATGCGGAGATCACGCAGCGCGATATGGATCTGGCGTATGCCATGCAGCAAGTTTTCGAGGAGGTGTTCTTTCATCTGGCGAACGAACTGCATCGGCGCGTTCCCGATGAAAATCTGGCGATGGCGGGAGGCTGCGCGCTCAACAGCGTTGCCAACGGAAAACTGTTTTCGCGGACGCCGTTCCGGCGCACCTGGATTCAGCCGGCGGCAGGGGACGAAGGCCTGGCGATTGGGGCCGCGCTGCACACGTATCATTCCGTGTTGAAACAGCCGCGAACGGGCGAAGCACAGATGGATCACGCCTACCTGGGGCCGGAATTTTCCGATGCACAAATTGAATCGGCTTTGCAAAGCGCGAACGTAAAGTATCGGCGGCTGGAGCGTGCGCCGTTGCTAGACGCGGTTTCCGATCAGATGGTGCAAGGCAACGTGGTGGGATGGTTTCAGGGGCGCATGGAATGGGGGCCGCGCGCGCTCGGCAATCGCTCGATCGTCGCGCATCCGGGCCTTCCGAATATGAAGGACGTGCTGAACGCGCGCATCAAGCACCGCGAGTGGTTCCGTCCCTTTGCTCCTTCGATACTGGCAGAAGCGCAGCACGAGTATTTCGAGCACGATCATCCCTCGCCGTACATGCTGCATGTGTACAAGATTCGTCCGGAGAAGCGGGAGAAACTTTGCGCCGTGAATCACGTGGACAACACCGGACGATTGCAGACGGTGGCGCGGGAAGAAAATCCGCTCTATTACGATCTGATCAAGACATTTGGCCAGAAAACTGGGATTCCGGTGATTCTGAACACGAGCTTCAACGAGAATGAGCCGATCGTGTGCACGCCGCAAGAAGCCATCGATTGCTTCCAGCGAACCAAGATGGATGCCCTGGCCATTGGGCCATTTCTTGCCTGCAAGTGCGAGAGCTGATACTACCGGGTATGCCTGAAACTCCAGTTGCGGTCTCGGCATCGTCCGCTCTCAAGCTTCGGAGAGTAGCTGCTTGGCACGGCATTCGGGTGCTTGCGTGGGATGGCGATATTCTCTACGGTTGCCGCGGGTACACGATCGTTCGTCTGCATGCGCATCTGCAAGTTGGCGAGAGCGCGCAGTGGGAAACGGTCGCGCGCTTTCGTCCAGTCTGGTGGAGAAATCTTACGTCGCGCTTTGCGCTGAGTTATCGCCTGGTGCGGGATGGCTTTCATGCGTTGGCGATTCTCGACGGCGCGGCAAACAACCGGACGATGGTCGGGGCGGTTCCGGGCGCACTGGTGACACGCAATCCGGGCAGCGATGAATTCCATATTACTCATCGGATCGAGCGCGGTACGCGCCCTCTGCATCTCACCGCGGTCCCATCGGGAAACATTTACTGGGGCGAGTATTTCG